>CAYVKR010000108.1:0-10046 GCA_964452025.1 uncultured Anaerolineales bacterium | reverse complement strand
GAGTGGACCAAGCGGCTCTCCGCCAACTACACCGAGGCCGAGCAGTACGCCAACCTGCTGGCGCAGACGGAGAAGATCATGCGGCTGGTGGAGCAGACCGACGTCGAGGTCTGGGTGGAAGGCCTCAACGAGTTCCACATCCAAGGCGGCGTGCTGGTCCACAATCACGCGCTGGCCGCCGACTGGGTGCGCCACATCGACCATCCGCAGTTCCGGCTGGCCTTCGACTGCTACCATCAGCAGCGCGGGGCCGGCAACCTGATCTGGGGGCTGGAAGCGTACGACGGCCTCTACCCCACCTTCCATATCGGCGACGTGCCGACGCGCCAGGAGCCGGGTACCGGCGAAATCAACTTCCCCAACCTGATCAAGAAGCTGCGTGAGCTGGGCTTTGACGGCTACGTGGGCATGGAGTTCGCCCCCTCGGATACGGAAGCCCAGGCGCTACGGCGCGTTAAGGACTTGTTCGATCTCGATTAACGTTTAAACGTGGCAACGTTCGAACGTCTTAACGTTTGACACTCGACGTTCGACGCATTCTCAAAGGAGCCATATCATGGAACTGAAATTCACCCTGAACGGAGAGCCGGTCACCATCGACGTGGCAGAGAATCTTTCGCTGCTGGATCTGCTGCGTGACGAGCTCGGTCTGACCGGAACGAAGCGCGGCTGCGAGATCGGGCAGTGCGGCGCGTGCTCGGTCATCGTCAACGGCCTTTTGATGCGCTCCTGCGTCACCCCCGCGCTTGAGGTCGCCGGCGGCACCGTCACCACCATTGAAGGCCTCCATGCCCCTGACGGCGGCCCCAACGATCTGCAGCAGGCGTTTCTGGATCACGGCGCGACGCAGTGCGGCTACTGCACGCCGGGCATGATCATCGCCGGCGAGGCGCTGTTGACACATAACCTCGACCCGACGCGCCAGGAGATCCGCGAGGCCATCGCGGGCAATCTCTGCCGGTGCACCGGCTACCAGCAAATCGTCGATGCCATCGCCGCGACGGCGCACGCGCGACGGCAAGCAGCAGAAGGAGGGACATCATGACCGACCTAGATTACGTAGGCAAGGCAGACGCCCGGGCCGTTGACGGCCTGGACAAGGTGATGGGACGCGCCAAGTACGTGCGCGACATGCGCGTGCCCGGCATGCTCTACGCCAAGGTGCTGCGCAGCCCCGTGCCCCATGCCCGCATCGCCAAGCTGGAGACCGCGCCCGCGCTGGACGTGCCTGGCGTCGTCGCCGTCATCACGGCGGGGGACTTCGTCGAGCATGGCTCCTTCGGCTGGCCGGTGCAGGACGCTTACATCCTGGCACATCAAAAGGTGCGCTACGTCGGCGACCCCATCGCCGTGGTGGCTGCCGAGAGCAAAGCCGCAGCCCTGAAAGGTGTGCAGGCCATCGACCTGGCGCTGGACGAGCTCCCCGTGGTCTCCGATCCGCTGCGCGCGCTGGACGAGGACGCCCCGCTGGTCCCGCTGGAATCGCCCACCGGCAAGGGGAATCTCTGCACCACGCACCTGGTCCGCAACGGCGACCCCGATCCCATCCTGGCGGAGTGCGCTGTGATCACCGACGAGACCTACCGCTTCCTGCACCAGGAGCACGCCTACATCGAGCCGCAGGGCGCCTTCGCCATCCCCCAGGATGACGGCTCGGTGACGATCTTTGCCAACGATCAGAGCCCGCACATCAACCGGGGCAACGTTGCCAGCGTGCTGGGCCTGCCAGACGAAAAGGTGCGGGTAATCCAACCGCCCGTCGGCGGCTCCTTTGGCGGCAAGGACGACGGCAACTACCAGCACTCGGCCCACGTGGCGAAGCTGGCGCTGCTCACAGGACGGCCGGTGCGCCTGACGCTGACCACCGATGAAGACATGGTGGCGTCGTACAAGCGCGAGTGGATGCAGATTCGGCTGCGCCTCGGCGCGACGCAGGACGGTCGGCTGCGCGCGGCGAAAGCCCGTCTGTTGGCCGACAGCGGCGCCTACGCTTCAATGACCCCGCTCTCGGCGTGGCGGGCCACCATGCACGCAGCGGGCACCTACCGCTACGAGGCCGCCCACGTCGACACGCAGGTGGTCTACACCAACAACGGCTACTGCGGCGCGTTCCGGGGCTTTGGCAATACGCAGGCCGCCGCCGCGTCGGAGATGGCGATTGACGAGATGGCCTACCGCGTCGATATGGACCCCATCGACTTCCGGCTGAAGAACGGGCTGCAGCGCGGCGACCGCGCCTTCACCGGCAACGTCGTCGATCACGAGATTGGGCTACAAGCATGCCTGGACTGGGTGCGTGAGCGGTCGGATTGGGACCGCAAGCGGGCTGAATACGCGCAGGCTGACCCCGACGCGGACGTGGTGCGCGGCATCGGCGTCGCCGCTTACTTCCACGGCAGCGGCCTCGGCGGTGAAGGCGCGGACTACGCTAACATAACGCTGGAGATCGAACGCGACCACTCCGTCACGCTGCAATCAGGGCTGACGGATTACGGGCAGGGCAGCCGCACGGTCTTCACGCTGCTGGCAGCCGAGGCGCTGGGCGTCGAGCCAGCGCGCATCGAGATGCTGCGCCCAGACACGGAGACCGCCCCAGAGACCGGGCCTACGGTGGCATCGCGCGCGTCCATGGTCGGCGGAAATGCGGTGCTGGTCACGGCGCGCAAGGTCACCAAGCTGCTCAACCTGGCGGCGGCGGACGCGCTGCAGTGCGCGCCGGAGCAGCTGGTGCGCAATGGCGAGCGTTACATCGGCCCCAGCGAGGAGCCGATGACCTTCGAGCAGGTCGTCGATCACGCCTTCGCCATGGGCTTCCAGCTCTCTGCACAGGGCCACTGGGAGATCCCCACGATCCACTGGGACTTCGAGACCGGCACCGGCGTCCCCTACTTCTGCTACACCTTCGGCGCGCAAGTCGTCGAGGTGGAAGTCACCCCCAGCACGGGCGACGTGACCGTCACGCACATCTGGTCGGCCCACGACGCGGGACAGATCATCTTCCCTAAAGGCGCCACGGGGCAGATGTTGGGCGGCATCGCGCAGGGCCTGGGCTACGGTCTGCTGGAAGGCTTCGAGTACCAGGGCGGCTATCCGCAGCAGCACAATTTCGGGCGCTACCGCATCCCCAAGGCCACCGACATGCCGGAGATCGAGACGACGTACATCGAGACGTATCTGCCGGAAGGCCCCTTCGGCGCGAAGAACCTGGCGGAGCCGGTGATGATCGCTACCGCGCCCGCCATCGCCAACGCCGTCTTCCATGCCACCGGCAAGCGGGTGCACCGGCTGCCGATTCGAGCGGACGATATTGTAGTAGCGTAGTAGCGTAGTAGCGTAGTAGCGTGTCAGCGTATCAGTGTAGTAGCGTACCACCTGACCAAGCGACCACCCGACCAAGCGACTATCTGACTACCAGACAAAAGGACTAACTAATGGATTTGCAAGGAAAGACTGCACTGATCACCGGCGGCGCGCACCGTGTGGGCGGCGCCATGACGCGGGCGCTGGCAGCGGCAGGCGCCAACGTCATCATCAACTACCGCTCCTCGGCCGATGCCGCCGAAGCGATAGCCGAGGAAGTCCGCGCGTTGGGCGTCGGCGCCCTCCCCTTCCAGGCGGATGTGACCAACGCAACGCGCGTGCAGGCCATGGTCGACGCGGCAACGGAGCGCTTCGGCAGCGTCGACGTCCTGATCAACAGCGCCTCGCTCTTCAAGCCCACCCCATTCCCCATGGATGATTTCGGCGACTGGCATCTTGTCACCAGTATCCTGCTGGATGGCCCGGTCTACTGCGCCAATGCCGTGGCGCCGGGCATGCTGGAACACGCGCGCGGCGTCATCATCAACATTATCGACCTCTCCGCCTGGGAGCCGTGGCCCAACTTCGCCGCGCACTGCGTCGGCAAAGCGGGGCTGCTGGCCTTCACCCGGCAACTGGCACTGGAGTTGGCGCCCGACGTGCGTGCCAACGCCATCGCGCCCGGGCCGGTGCTCCCACCGCCCGACTACAGCGAGGAGAAGATCGAGCGCACCGGCAAGAAGACGCTGCTCAATCGCTGGGGGAGCGCCCAGGACGTCGTCAATGCCATGCTCTATCTTGTGAAAGCCGACTACGTCACCGGCGAGATCATCACTGTCGACGGCGGGGAACGGTACGGGCATCGGAAAGCGGGAGATTGATAGCAAGTGACCGAAGACGGGAGACCGGGGACCAGGCATATCCTAAGAGCCGGTCTGCGGTCGGCGATCAGTGGTCAACCATAACACCAACACAACTTATGAGGTCATCCTATGAACATGAAACGGTTTGAAAACCACGTCGTCCTCATCACCGGCGCCGCCAGCGGCATCGGAAAAGCATGTGCGCTCCGGTTTGCCTACGAGGGCGCGAAGGTCGCCTGTCTGGACATCAGCAATGACGCCTGTGAGGCGGTCGCGTCCGCATGCCGCAAAAAGGACGTGGAGGCCTTCAGCACCCGCTGCGACGTGACCAATCCTGACGAGATCGAATCCGCCGTGCAGCGCACGCTGGAACGCTGGCGGCGCATCGACGTGCTGATCGCCTCGGCGGGCGTCTACAGCGGCTCACCGCTGCCGGAGGTCTCCCTGCAGCAGTGGCAGCGCCTCATCGAGATCAACCTGACGGGCGTCTTCCTTGCCAACCGCGCCGTCGCGCCGGTGCTGATGCAGCAGAAGTCGGGCAGCATCATCAACCTCTCGTCCATGGCGGGCAAGACGAGCTTCCCCGCCTCGGCCGAATACTCGGCCTCGAAGAGCGGCGTTATCGGGCTGACGCGCGCCGTCGCCATGGATCTGGCACCCTACGGCGTCACCGCCAACGCCATCTGCCCCGGCAACACGCTGACGGAGATGGTAGAGCGCGTCGCCGAGCGGGCCGGCGCCAAGGACGGGCTGTCTGCTGAAGCGTGGCTGAAGATGCGCACGGCCGATTGTCCCCTGGGCCGGCTGGCGGAGCCATGGGAGATCGCCGGCGTCGCGGCGTTCCTGGCCTCCGAGGATGCACGGTACATCACCGGGCAGGCCATTGAGGTGGACGGCGGCATGGTGATGAGCTAAACATGGATAAAGATACCTTTTTCGACACCGTGATGACCAAGTCCTCTGAGGGGAACGTCTTCTTCCGTCCTATCCTGATGCAGTTCGCCGCCCACCAGATCGGCAAGAGCTACCGCGAGTTCTACACGGATCACACGGTGCTGGTGGAGGCCAACCTCGCCTGCATGGAGACCTTCGGCATGGACGCCGTGGGGTTGATCTCCGATCCGACCCGCGAAGCGGAAGCCTTTGGCGCAGAGTTCAACTACCTCGAGGAGAACGTTCCGCGCTGCACGCACTATCCGGTGCAGACGATGGCAGACATCGACGCGCTGCCGGAGCCGGACGTGAGCTCGGCGCCGCGCACCGCCGACCGAATCGCGGGCGCGCGCCTCTTCCGCGAGCGACTGGGCGAAGACGTGCCCGTCATCGGCTGGATCGAAGGCCCGCTGGCGGAAGCCTGCGACCTGGTCGGCGTCACAGATATGCTGATGAAAATGGCCAGGGACAGCGAATTCAGCAAGTCACTGCTGGCAAAGGTCATGCCCACGGCCAAAGCCTTCGCCCAGGCGCAGATCGAAGCCGGATGCGATATCATTGGCATCGGCGACGCCATCTGCAGCCAGATCTCGCCACGCATGTACGAAGGATTCGTCAAATCGCTGCATGCCGAGCTTATTGACTTCATCCACAGCCAGGGCGCACTGGTCAAAGTCCACATCTGCGGCAACATCACACACCTGCTGCCCCATTTGCGGCAGTTGAACCCCGATATCGTTGATCTGGACTGGATGGTGGAGATGGAGCACGCCTACGACGTGCTGGGGTCCGATATCATCCGAGGCGGTAATCTTGACCCGGCGGGCGTCATCGAACAGCTGCCGGCAGAAGCGGTGGCAGATCAGACCCGCGCCCTGGTCGCCCAGGAGCGCGGGCGGCCCTTCATCCTCTCGGGCGGCTGCGAGATCACACCGCTTACACCGCCGCAGAATCTCCTGGCCATGCGCGAAGCGTCACTGCGTGGGGAGTAACGACGAGAGACGGGAGACGGGTGTCCGAAGTCCAGGTAGGGTCTTCGGTCACCCGTCCTCAGTCCCCGGTCGCCTCTCCTATCGCTCCCAATCCGCGAAGGCGTCCACCACCGGCTCGATCTCGTCCATCAGCGGGTAGAGGATGGGACAGGTGACGCCGGCGTCGATGTACTCGCCGACCTTGGCCCGGCACTGCTCGCTGGTGCCCACGGCCATGATGTTGCGCACGATCTCGTCGGGGATGACCTCACTGGCGCGGGCGTAGTCCTCCTCCGTCGCGGGCCAGCTCATGACGGCCTGGACGCGCGCCAGCAGTTCCTCGCTGGCGCCGCTGGCCTTCATGATATGCGGCTCCGTGGCGAAGTAGTAGGCCGCCAGCTTCTTGGCCTCGGCCATGGCCGCGTCTGGGTCCTCGTCGGAGAGCGAGCAGACGATGAGCTCGGGGCGATCCACGTCGTCCAGCGTCTTGCCCGCTTTCTTAGCGCCTTTCTCCACCAGCGCCACGGCGTCGCGGATATAGTCGACGGAGACGACGTAATTGAGCACCACGCCGTCGCAGATCTCACCGGCCAGCTGGAGCATCTTAGGGCCGGTGGCGCCGATGTAGATGGGAATGTCGCGCGCCGACGTGTCGCCGAAGGCCACGTCCAGCTTCACACGATCCAAGTTGACGAAGTCGCCTTCGTAGGTGACCTCCTCCATGGTGAAGAGCTGGCGAGTCGCCTCGACGTACTCGCGCATGGCGGTAAGCGAACGGTGGCGGTTCACGCCCACGCGGCTGGCGATGGGCTCCCACCACGCGCCGAGGCCCAGCATGACACGCCCACGACCGTCGACCTTGCCGCCGAGCTCCCACATGGTGCTCCACGACGCGGCGATGACGGCGGCGTTGCGCGTCCAGATGGGCAGCACGCCCGACCCGATGCGCAGCCGCTCCGTCGCCGTGAGAAAGGCGCTCATCATCACGATGCAGTCGCGGGCCAGGCGCGTGTCGGCCTGCCAGATCTCGCTGAAGCCGCGTTCCTCGGCGTATTGCGCCATCTCCAGCTCATACTGCATGTTGTGCTTGTCCTGCATGTACAATGCCATTCGTTGGGTCATGATTTCTCCTTCACTTAGACAATCTATACAACAGACCGGAGACCGAAGACCGGTCTCCGGCCCCCCGTCAAATCTTTACACGTAGTCGCTCAGATCAACGTCGCGGTAACGGATGCGCTCGCCGTACTCGCGCCGCTCCGGCTTGTAGGTGGCGTCGATGCCGATCTTGGTGTGCACGCCGCGCGCGTCCGCCGTGGGATCCATCTCGTGGCCCTGCGCGCCGGGCACGATGAAGGTGTCCTGGCTCCAGTCGACGCGATTGGTCAGCGCCCAGAGCACGTCGGCGGGATCGTAGATGTCCACGTCGGGATCCACCACGATGACTTTCTTGACGTTGACGTGGGCCGTCATGGCCGCCAGCGCGACATTCTTCGGCTCGCCCGGGTTGCGCTTCTCCAGCTGGACGATGGCGGAGAAGCCGTTCCCGTAAGGCGGAATATGTAGATCGGTGATGCCCTCGCTGACGTGGCGTACGAAGCGCAGCAACAGCGGCTCGCGCGGCAGCACGTTGCCCAGGTAGACGTGCTCGGCAGCGCCTGGCACGATGGTCTGGAAGATAGGCTCATCGCGGAAGCAGATAGCGGTCACCTGAAAGACCGGGCTCTCCCAGAGTTCGCCGTAGTAGCCGTGGAACTCGGCCAGCGGTCCCTCGGCGCGGCGCTTCTGCGGCGGCAGATAGCCTTCGATGACGATCTCGGCCTCGGCCGGCGCGTCGACGTCCACGGTGACGCCCTGCGCCACGGGCACGCCTTCGCCGCGGATGGCGCCCGCGATGAGCAGCTCGTCATCGTCGTAGCGACAGCCGGCGGCGATCATGATGGCGGGATCAAGCCCGATGGCGACGGCGATTTCCAGCGGCTCGCCCTCGTCCTCTCGCACTTTGTAGAACTGCATAACGTGGCGCCACTCGTTGACGTTGAAACCCAGCGTCCGCGGCTCCAGCAACTGCATGCGGTTGTAGGAAAGGTTGCCACGCCCGCTGACCGGGTCCTTCGCCACGGTCACGCCACCGGTGATGAACGGGCCGCCGTCATGCTGACCGTGGATGGGGATGGGAAGCAGGGTGAGATCGACGTCAGCACCCGTCAGCACGTTGGCTTTCCATACCGCGTCGGCGCCGCGCTGCGGGGGAATGCCGTTGGCGAGCTCGAGTGCGCGCCCCATCACGTCCGTTACCTCGTCGGGCTGACAGCCCAGCGCCAACGCCGCCAGGGTCTGATTGGTCACCGCGCCCGCAAAGACGGGCCAGTCGCTCTCGCCGGGCCGCTCGAAAAGCACCGCCCCCAGATCACGCCGGGCCACCGTTGCGGCGACGTTGGCCAGCTCGTGCTCAAGACTGACCCGCGTGGGTACCCGCACCAGCTGATCCCGGGCGTCCAAATGGACAAGGAACGAACGCAAATCGTGGATTCTATCCATCGTTGACTCCTGACCTTCGACGTTTGACCTGCAACGTTCGACTTCTTATCCCAGCATATAACGTTTAGGGGCTAGTGTCAAGTTCCACTTCGCACTTAGTAAAGTGTCACTTGACACTCTGCGAAAATTGAGTATCATAAGGGGTAGAAAGCACCCAAAAAATCGCCTCTACGGTTACACATGTGAAGGAAAAGGGCTATGGCCTCAGATACCTCCATTGGTGGACGGCTCAAAAAACGGCGACATCGGATGGGATTCAGCCTGCGAGAGCTGGCGCGCCACACGGATCTCACCGCTTCTTTTCTCAGCCAAGTCGAACGCGGACAGGCAAATGCCTCGTTGGACTCATTGCGCCGCATTGCCGAAGCGCTCGACGTCTCCATGCTCTACTTTCTGGCAGAACCGGCCGACAATAACGCTGAGCCCTCCCAGACCCCTATGTCCCCAGCGGCATCGCAGTTTGTGGAATCCGAACCGTCCTCGGGTCCGTGCTACGATCCGGTGGTGCGCGCCGACGCCCGGCCCCAGCTAACGTTTCCCGACTCCGGCGTCTCCTACGAGCTGCTGGTTCCGTCACTGAGCCGCAAGATGGAAGTTATCCGGGGCGAGATCCCGCCGGGCATGCGCAACGTCGTGCGGCGGCTGCGCGAGCCTACCGAGGAGTTCATCTACGTGCTCTCCGGCCTGCTGCGCGTTGAGCTGAAAAGCGGCACGCATCTTCTCCAGCCAGGCGACACAATCTACTTTCAGGGCATGGATCTCCTGGATCTGACCGCCGCGTCTGATGAGAACGCGGTCTGGATCTCGGTCATCACACCGCCCGTATTTTGACTTAGCACAAAGGAAATGTTATGCACACTCACATTGATTGGGATACCATCACCGCCCCCTTTGATTACACGAAAATCGGCGTCGACCAACGCTTTATCCGCCGCTGGATCGGATACGAGCGCACCGATCAGGGACTTGTCTTCGACTGCCGCCTGGCTGACCAGACTCCGGTGCGATTCCGCGTTGACATGATCAAAGCCGATGTGGTCCGTATCCGCCTTTACCACGATGAGCCACAACCCACGCGCCCGGGCGAGATGCTGGTGCAAGCGGGTTGGGAGCCGCCCGCCTTCGAGATCGAAGCACACGAAGATGACGTGGTGTTGACCACCGACCAGCTGCGGCTGCGCTTCCAGCGGTTCCCCTGGCAGATGGAAGCCTTCGATGTGGATGCCAATCCCGGCGCCCCACCCTTCTTCAGCCAGCGCATTGACGACCGCGCGTACGGGCGCGCCTACGAAGTGCACCCCACCGGCTTTGGCGCCACGGACGACGGGCGCGAGATCGTGCGCGAGACCGTCGCTGTCAAGCCCGGCGAGGCTTTCTACGGCTTCGGCGAGAAGTTCACGCCGCTGGAGAAGTGGGGCCAGCGCGTGATCTCCTGGGC
>CAYVKR010000107.1:0-10164 GCA_964452025.1 uncultured Anaerolineales bacterium | reverse complement strand
CGCCGACCTTTGGGTTATGAGCCCAACGAGCTGCCACTGCTCCACCCCGCAACGCGATACGTATTATACAGAGTGTTCAGTTTTTGTCAAGTGATGGACATGTGGATTTTGAAGCGAGGCAACTGAAGAAAATACCCTCTGTGCGTAGAATCTGTATCGACGAAAGCAAGGCAAACGCAGCCGGGATTGATGTGCGCTGAGGTTAATGCGCATGGCAAATATGACCGGAAATCACCTTTTTCGTCTGAACCAACCGGAAACTGCTTCGTTTGCTCGTGTGCTCAGCAAGCCCGCGCGTTACCAGGCCACCGGCACTTTGCGGATCTTGTAGCTGCGATCGTAGTATTGCACGTACCTATACTGCTTCCCGAATTCGTAGACGCGCCGGGTGACCTCGACATCCTGCTCACAGTACTTGAAGACCTCCTCGATCCGACCCTGCCGCCACCAACGAACGGCCTGAAGACCGTCAGCGCTTTTGCCAACCTTCAACGTTGCCGTTGCCACGGAGTCCAATTTGGGGCGGAATCCCAGACGGTTCTCAAGTTCCCGCATCATGTCGACCGTCGGGAGGGTTTTAAGCTCGATGACGTCCGTGTACTGCTGGATCACGGGATAGTCAAAGCCGTAGAGATTATAGCCGACCACCAGATCGGCCTTCATCAGTGCCTGGATCAACTCCGCGACGTTGGCCTCCGTGTAACGGTGAAAATCCTGGTCTGCCGTGTCGTACGTAACCGCGACGGACAGTTTGAGGCGCCCCGGATGGTAACCGCCGACCTCTTGAAAGGTATTCTGCGTTTCGATATCGAAGAATATGGGCATATAATCTTCTCCTCTTTGGGGCCTACCTGTGAACGAGGCCACGTCAGCGATGGTTTATAGTCGATGGGGCAGGCGCACCTGGTAGACGGCATCAGACTCGCCGAGTCCCTTTCGCCGAAGGTGTACTTCCTCGGCCTCGACGAAATCTTTCACCTGCTCGTAGGTATTCTGACAGATGAGGATACTGTCGGGAGGCGCGGCTTCCTGGAGTGTGTGTGCCTTGTTGACTATCGCGCCGACGACGGTGAAATTCACAAGGTGAGACATCCCCACGTTTCCGACAATCGCCTCACCCGTGCTGATGCCAATGCCAAAATCGAGGCACTCGGCTTTGGTCATCTGTTGATGTAGGGTGTGCGTGGCCTCAAGGATGCGTATAGCCGCGCGTACCGCGTGTCGAGCGTACTCTTCTTGGGGGAGAGGGGCGTTAAAAAACGCCATGACTTCATCCCCCATGAATTTGTCCAGCGTTCCCTTTTCTTTGAGAATCTGCTCCGCTGCTGTGGCGATGTGCTTGTTCAACACGGTCATCAGGATCTCTGGGGTCGATTGGTTGCTGAAAGTGGTGAAGCCCCGGAGATCGGCGAAGAGCACTGAGATTTTCTGCCGTTGTCCTCCTGGTTTGACACTCTCCGGTCGCTTGAGAAGCTGCTCGACTACCGGAGGAGCGACGTAATGTTCAAAGAGAGTGCGTAGTTGCTTCTTCTCGTGTTGGCGTTGTTGCTCGATCTGACGTACCAATCGGCTGTTCTCGATGGCGATGGCGGCGTAGTCGGCCAACATGCGAAGTAGCTGTTGGGCATCCTCATCCAAGGGGCGGGTGTCGCTGCCCTGGCTGACCATGAGGGTGCCCAGGGTACGCTCGCCAATCTGGATGGGGATCTTCGCCATATTGGCGACGTCCACTTCGCGAGCAGCGCCACTGACCCGTTGCTTGGCAACCTGTACGGACGCTTTACCCGTCTTGGGGTTTCGTAAGACCAGCGCGCCGGTCTCCGCCTCCGTCAGGTGGAGCGCGGCGGAGACGATGCGGTCCAGGAGCGTATCATGGCCCCGCAGCGTGGTGACGGATTTGCTGACGCGATAGAGGGTGTTGAGCTCCTGTAGGCGGCGCTGGAGCTGTTGATTTGTCTCCTGCAGGTCTTCCAGCAGGGCGTCGCGCTGTTCCTCGACTTTGACGTTCTTCAGAACACGCGTTATGGCGTCGGTGATTTCCTGCACGGTGAAGGGCTTGGGCACGTAATCGCGCACGCCGAGACGGAAGACGTCCACCGCCACAGATTCAGAGCCATACGAGGTGATGAGGATCACGGGGACGGTCAATCCGGCCTCGTCAAGTGCATGCAGCACTTCAATGCCGTTGAGATCCGGGAGCTCGTAATCAAGCAGGATCAAATCCGGGTTCGCTTCCTCAGCGAGTGCCAGTCCTTCTTCGCCTGTACTTGCCAGCAGGGTCTGATAACCGGCAGGCGTTAACACTGAACTGTGCAAGAACTTGCGTATCTCTTGGCTGTCGTCGATCACCAGGATCCTGACTTCACCAGTCTGCATCATGTCCCTCGATTTTGTGCGATCCGCCTATCTTGCTGATTATAACGGGTTACCTTAAGCTGACAACCTCTTAGTTGGAAATCGGTTTTGCAGCTAACAGGACGTTTGCCCATGTTACCGACACGATTGGAGAGGCTATCGGAGTGTACAGATCAACAGATGATGCCGCCGCCCAGCACGATCTGGCTTTGATAGAAGGCGACGGATTGTCCGGGCGCGGGAGCGCGCTGAGGTCGAGCGAAGGTCACGTGCGCTGCGGCGTCTGGCAGTACCTCAACCTCTGCCGCAACCAGGGGAGCGCGGTAGCGGATGCGAACCTCTGCGCTGAATCTGGGGGCGGGAGGCGTGCCTTGCGTAAACGTCACGTCCTGCAGCCGACATTCGCTCTGCTGCAGACGTTCGGGCGGGCCGACGACCAGAGTGTTCTCCTTGGGACGCAGTTCAAGGACGTAGAGCCTTCCACGGGTGGCCAGACCCAATCCGCTGCGCTGCCCTACCGTGTAGCGCGGCAGGCCACGGTGTTGGCCCAGCACGTTGCCGTCCTCATCGACGATGGGGCCGGATTCAAAGCTTTGGGGACGCAGATCTTCGAGAAGCGGACGGTAATCTCCGCCAGCCAGAAAGCAGAGATCCTGGCTGTCGTGGGCGTCGGCGTTTGGGAAATCCAGCTGCCGCGCCAGCTCGCGCACTGCCGTCTTATTCTCCAGCTCACCAAGCGGCAGCCGGAGGCGCGTCAGAACCCGCTGAGTGAGCCGGTGAAGCATGTAGGATTGGTCGCGCCGTTGACTGCGGGCGCGGAGTAGTTGCGCGGGGCCATCGGCGGGATGGTGCACCCGCGCGTAGTGGCCCGTGGCAATCCACTGCGCGCCGATCTCATCCGCTGTATCCAGCAGCGCATCGAATTTAAGGCGCGGATTACACACGACACAGGGATTGGGCGTCTTCCCGCGCGCGTATGTGTCGGCAAAGGGGCGCACGACCTCCTGGTAGAAACGCTCGCGCACGTCGAGCACCTGCAGGGGAATGCCTAAAGCGTCAGCGATGGCGCGAGCGCGTACTGTGGCCTGTCGGCTCTCCTCTGGCGCGACGTGCCAGAGGAGCAACGTCGCGCCGTGGACGTTGAAGCCCGCGTTTTTCAACCGCGCTGCCGCGACGGCGCTGTCCACGCCGCCGCTCAATCCAACCACGAACCTGTTTTGATCTCTTCTGTCCATACATTTGACTTTAAGCTAAGTTGCTTATAAAATAGCAAACGTAGCTTCCGTGAGGTGGAGAGGCTTGACCTTTCCGAATTCTACCCTACTATTCTTACAAATCAATTTAGTACAGTACAAAGGAGAGATCGATGGAAGAACCAAATGTTGCGCCGCAGATGGATCTAACGGATGATGATAAGCTATGGGCTTTGCTCAGCTGGATCTTCGCTCCGCTGATCCCCATTATCGTGTTGTTGTTGGAGGACAAGAAAAATCGTCCTTTCATCAAGTACAATGCCATGCAAGCGCTGATCCTCAGCGTGATCGGTTACGTCCTGGCCAGTGTACTTAGTTTCGTCTTCATTGGTTGTTTCATTGGGATTGGGGTGCTGGTTTACCAGATTTACCTGGGCATCCAGGCCTACAATGGCAACTGGGTAACGGTGCCCGTCATCACTGATTTCGCTAAGAACCAGGGCTGGATGTAGTTCTACGTCTGTTCTCAAGCAACTCCCTCTTCGCACGAAGAGGGAGTTGCTCTAGTAGGTCACTTTGGTCTCCAGGAGGATGTATGTCCCATTTTGATTCGTCTTACCAAGTAAAACCTGGAAAACTGACGACGATCAGTGTGTTGACGTTGATCAGTGGCATCTCCAACATTCTGGCCGCGTTGATTCTCACCGGCTCCATCGTGTTGGGAACCTTTGGCATCGGTCTGCTCTGTGCCCCGGTGACGCTCTTGCCTTTGGTCTTGGGCATCTTTGAGATCATTTTTGCTGCCAAGCTGCTTGCCAACCCACCTAAACCGGTCAACCCCTCACAGACCCTGGCTATTTTGGAGATTTGTTGCATTCTTTTTGGTAATATCATCGCTCTGGCTGCTGGGATTGTGGCATTGGTCCTGTACAGTGATGCGGAAGTCAAGCAGTACTTCGCCTATCTCAACGCCGGTCAGGAGGTCTAGGGCTGTCCGAATAGCGGGCATGCTTCTGCGAAAATAGACAGGATTAAAACATCTCAACATCTGCTCAACCCGCTTAATCTGCTAAGTAATTTGGCTCTTTTGGACTTCGCATGATCAGACCAAAAACTTAACCACGGATTTCACAGATTCACACAGAAAATGAAAAATCAGTGAAAATCCGTGTCATCCGTGGTAAAAATTTAAGATCGTTTTGGGCCACCCGGCAAAATCCAAAAGAACCTGCACGATAAATATCTCTACTCTACCGGCTTGATCCGACGAAAGGATCCGTAGAAATCATGGCCTCAAAGCGTAAACGTTGGCGGGTCGCGCCGCTCGCGCCCGACGCCTTTCACCAACGGTTTCCGTCCTTGAAATCGTTGGTGCTGCAGATCCTCTACAATCGAGGCATTACAGAATGCTCCGACGTTGAAGCCTTCATCGAAGGAACGATCCCCGCCGACAGCCCCTTTCAGATGCGCGACGTGGAGCCTGCCGTCGCGCTGATCCGGCGCAGCATCCGCCGGGAGGAGCTTATCGCCGTCTACGGCGACTACGACGCCGACGGCATCACGGCGCTGGCGCTGCTGGTGGATACCTTGAAAGCGTTGGGCGCGCGCGTCTACGCCTATATCCCGGACCGTGAGGACGAGGGTTATGGCCTCAACCCCGACGCTATCCGTCTGGTGCACGAGCAGGGCGCCAAGTTGCTCATCACCGTCGATTGTGGCATCCGCTCGCTGGAAGAAGTGGCGCTGGCCCGCAAGTTGGGTATGCGCGTCGTCATCACCGACCACCATCACCTGGGTGAAGCGCTGCCGGGCGCGGACGCTGTGATCAACCCACGGCGCCCCGATAACGGCTACCCATTTGCGGATTTCGCCGGCGTCGGCGTCGCCTTCAAACTGGCCCAGGGCCTGCTCCGCGTCAACGCCCGGTCGCCGCTGCCCACGACGCAGGATGAGCTCACAGAAGACGACGTGCTCGATCTCTTTGCGCTGGGCACCGTCGCCGACATGGTTCCGTTGCTGGGCGAGAACCACGCGCTGGTGCGGCGCGGCTTGGAAATCATCAACCGCGCGCAGCGTCCTGGGCTGGCTGCCTTGATGGAGGCGCTGAGCGTGACTCCTGGCGAGGTCAAAGCCTCGACCATCGGATACGTGCTCGCGCCGCGTCTGAACGCCGCAGGCCGCCTCGGTGATCCGTTGATGGCCTTTCGCCTGCTGGTCGCCCCAGATACGGCGCAGGCGTTGCCCATCGCCAATGAGCTGGAGAGCCTTAACCGGCAGCGGCAGGAACTGACCCGCTACGTGCAGGACCAAGCGCGGGAGCTGGTGCTGGAGAGAGGCATCGATCAGCCGCTGCTCTTCGCCATTGGCTCGGATTTTCCTTCGGGCATCGTCGGATTGGCGGCGGGTCGTCTCTCAGAGGAGTTCTATCGCCCGGCCATTGTGGTGGAGCAAGGCAAGGAGTTCTCCAAGGCCTCGGCCCGCTCCATCCCCGAGTTTCACATCACCGAAGCCTTTGACCAGATAGGCGATCTGCTGGTGCAGTACGGTGGTCACGCCGCCGCGGCTGGCTTCACCGTGCGGACCGAGCGATTGCCGGAGGTGCAGCAGCGCCTGCTGGAGATCGCCGAGCAGCAGCTGGCGGACGTCGACCTGGCGCCCTCCCTCTTTATCGACGCGGAAGTGCCGCTCTATACGCTCTCCTGGGAGGACTATCACGCCCTGGAGCAGCTGGCGCCTTTTGGCTACGGCAATCAGCGTCCGCTGTTGGTCAGTCGTGGCCTTTTTGTACGACACGCACGCGCCGTGGGACGTGAGAGCCGGCATCTCAAGCTTTACGTGGAGGATCGCGGCGGCAAGGTCTGGGACGTCATCGCCTTCCGCCAGGGGCATTGGGCGGAGCGCTTGCCGGAGCTGATCGATCTGGCGTACTATCTGGAGCGCAATGAGTGGAACGGGCGCGTCACGCTCCAGCTCAACGCGCAGGATATCCACCCCTCCGAACGTTAAACGGGCTATCTCTAGATCTCTGAGGTCTACAAGCGTATGCAGAAGGCCAGGTCAAGGAAGAGTATCGGTTTAGGCTTCTGAGGTGCGATGCACTTTCGCCGAAGTTCACGAGCCGGGGACCCCTAAACCATGCTTGGAGAACTTTGTAGCGCGGTTTGTTTCGATCCGTAAGTGCGTTGCACCTGGGCGCTCATAAACCTGAACGGTTGCAAGAAAGATTCCCAGGCGTCTCATTTGTGATACTGTCCTGGAGACTTCGGAGATCTGAGGCGTCGGATGTTTTTAGATGCTAACCAGCGATAGAGAGACGTGCGACGATGACCATCACCATCACAGGCGAACATCTGACCATGGAGCAGGTGGCTTGTGTCGCGCAGGGCGAGCCGGCTGAGCTCAGCCCCCACGCCGTCGAGGCCATGGAGCGCTCCTGGCAGGGTGTGCAGACGCTGCTGGCGCGCGGCGAGATCGCCTATGGCGTCACCACGGGCTTCGGCGCGTTCAAGGGTCGCCTTATTCCCCGTCATGAGGTCGGTACGCTGCAGCGCAACCTGGTGTTGAGCCACGCCGCCGGCGTTGGACCGCTGCTGGATGAGACCACCGTCCGCGCCATCATCGCCGTGCGCGCCAATACCCTTGCCATGGGCCACAGCGGCATTCGGCCCAGCACGGTACATTCCTTGCTGGCGCTGCTCAACGCAGGCGTCGTGCCCTGCATTCCGGCCTACGGCTCGCTGGGGGCTAGCGGGGATCTGGCGCCGTTGGCGCATCTGGCCTGCGTTCTCATCGGCGAAGGCGAGGCTTTTTATCAAGGGGAACGTCTGCCCGGCGCCGAAACGCTGCGCCGCGCTGATCTGGAACCGGTCACGCTGGGAGCGAAAGAGGGGCTGGCCCTGATCAACGGCACGGCGGTGACGACGGCGCTGGGCGCGCTGGTCACGCTGCGCGCCGAGAACCTGATCTGCGCGGCTGACGTCGCCGGCGCGCTCTCGTTGGAGGCGCTGCGCGGCACGCCGGCAGCGCTCGACGCGCGCCTGCAGCTGGTACGCCCCCATCCCCGACAGGTGGAAGCGGCGGCGCACCTGCGCCGTCTGCTCAAAGGCAGCACCTTCCTGCGCCCCCACGATCCGCGCGACATCCAGGATGCCTACAGCCTGCGCTGTATCCCCCAGGTCCACGGCGCCGTGCGCGATACCGTCGCCTACGCGCGCTGGGCGATGGAGATTGAGCTCAACGCTGTCACCGACAACCCGCTGATCTTCTTCGACGAGCAGGGCGAGCCGGAAGTCATCTCCGGCGGCAATTTCCACGCCGAGCCGGTGGGCTTGGCTTTGGATTACCTCAAACTGGGCCTCACCGATCTGGGTAATATCAGCGAGCGGCGCACGGCGCGACTGGTGGACGAGGCGTTGAGCAACGGCCTGCCGCCTTTCCTGACCCGGCACGGCGGCTTGGAGAGCGGCTTCATGCTGGGGCAGTACACGGCGGCGGCGCTGGCGTCGCATAACAAGGTCCTGGCGCACCCATCCACGGCGGATACCATCCCCACGTCGGCTAACATAGAAGATCACGTGAGCATGGCGACCAACGCAGCGCACGACGCCCGAATTGTGCTCAAGAACGTGGAGCGCATTGTGGCGGTCGAACTGCTGGCGGCGGCGCAGGGCGTCGATTTCCGGCGGGAGCAGCTGGGCGCGACGGCCCGGATGGGCGCAGGCACGCAGGCGGCCCATGCACTGATCCGGGAGCGGGTGGCCTTCCTGGAACACGACGCGCCGCTCTCCCCCCTGATCGAAGCGATGGTAGAGCTGATAGCGGATGGCAGCCTGGTCAGCGCCGTGGAAGCGGTTATCTAGGAGGCGCATGCGGGTTCTGGTGACGGGAGCGACGGGCTGCGTGGGCGCCAACGTGGTGGAGGCGCTGTTGGCGCGCGGACATGCGGTGCGGGCCATGCAGCGCAGCACGTCGTCGCTCAAGGCGCTGGATGGCCTGGAGCCGGAGATGGTGGTGGGCGACGTGCTGGATCTCGACTCGCTGCGCGCCGCCATGAAGGGTTGTGACTGGGTCGTGCACGCCGCCGCCATCTCCCAGTACTGGCGCAATGGCGCCGACCTGATCACTTGGGTCAACGTGGACGGCACGCGCAACGTGCTGCGGGCAGCGCGGGAGACGGGTGTGCAGCGCCTGGTCTACACGAGTTCAGCGGCGGTCTTCGGTCTGCCCACGGAGCCGGGCGCCATTCTGGACGAGACCAGCGTCTTCAATCTGCCGCCGGAACGCTTTCCCTACGGGCACAGTAAAGTGCTGGCGGAGGCTGAGGTGCAGAAGGCTGTGAATGCCGGTCTAGACGCCGTCATCGTCAATCCCGTTCCGGTCATTGGGCAGCGGGATATTGGCTTCGTGGGCGGCGAGTTCCTGCGCGCGGCGAAGCAAGGCAAGGCCGTCGTCGCGCCGCCGGGTGGCTCGGGGGTGGTCTCTGCGCGCGCCGTGGGCGCGGGGCACGTTCTGGCTGCCGAGCGCGGTCGCACCGGCGAGCGTTACATCCTCAACGGCGAGAACCTGCCCTTCCGCGACCTGATGACGCTGGTGGCCGACGTGGTCGGCGCGCGCCCCCCGTGGTTCGTGATCCCCCGCCCGGCGATGCGGCTTTTTGCTGCGGTGGTGGGACTTGCTAACAGGCTCCGCAAGGGACCGCCGCTCATCGACGACGTGCAGGCGCGTCTGAGCGCCCACGACATCTACTTCGACGGCAGCAAAGCCAAGCGTGAACTGGGTTTCCCACACGTCCCGGCGCGGGCGGCGGTGGAAGAAGCTTGGACATGGTATCGAAACCATGATATGCTATGACCCTGGTGCGAAAGAGTCTAGCTTTACTGGTGACTCCTGACTTATGAATTGTGACACAGGAGTCAGGAGTCATTTTGCATTTGTCATTAGAAATTTGTCATTGAACCCATGTCTCTGAATTTAGATCGCTATTCGTATAAGCCGCGCCGCCGTCGCCGCCGTTCTCCCCTGTGGCGCATCTTGCTCCTGCTTATCCTGGACGTCATTGGCGTCTTTTTCCTCTACACACAGTGGTTTGAGCCCACGGCTAACTCCGGACTTTCCATCTCCAACACGGCGACCCCGATGCCCACGCCGACGCGCTCGGCGGTCTCCTGGTCTGCCGACGCTGTTGACGCCTATTGGGCCGGACGCCTGGGTGACTCCGTGGCGGCTTACCGCCGGGCGCTGGATCTGCAACCGGATCAGCCGCAGCTCTACGTCGATCTGGCGCGCCTGCTGATCTTCCGTGGGTATCCTGAGCAAGCCCTCGATCTGACCGCCGAAGCGCTGCGCCGGGAGCCGGAGAATGTCATGGCGTTGGCCGTCCGCGGCCTGGCCTATGATTGGCTGGGCCTTCCGGGGGAGACGATTCCGCTCTGTGACCAGGCGCTGGCCCTCGACCCGGCACTACCCGAGGCCTATGCCTATCGCGCGGAGGCGTACGTCGACCTTGGCAACTGGATTCAGGCCAACACCGACGTCCGAAAGGCCCTGGAACTGGCGGACGACAACGCCGATGTGCTCCGCACTCAGGGCTACGTGCAGGAGGTGCAGGGCAATTACT
>CAYVKR010000106.1:0-10266 GCA_964452025.1 uncultured Anaerolineales bacterium | reverse complement strand
ATCCCAGTGTCTTGCCAAGCCGTCTCATACCCCTCCTTCCTGTCTCTGAATCTAACAGCTACATCGTAACACAGAGAGGCCAGATTCAACCCGACAGATGCAGGAATCGAGACCTGTCCAATCAGGTAGGTTTTCCCATTCGACGCTAATCATCAAAGATGAACTCAAAGATACAATCTTACGATACCCTGCCATTCGATATTTTGGTTGACAACTCCGTCCCTTGGCGTATAATGTGGAACGTCAAAACGTGCCCGAGTGGCGGAATTGGCATACGCGGCAGGTTGAGGACCTGTGCCCGTTTTAGGGCGTGGAGGTTCGAGTCCTCTCTCGGGCATCTGTTTTTTTTTGTGCAATAAAGGCATTCAACGGCGTCGGAAAGCAAGTTTCCGGCGCCGTTCGGTTTTTTGCCTCCCCCTCTGTTTTCCATGTTCACGGGCTGTTGATCCCTCAGCGCCGATCCATGATCTCGGCAGCGCCTCTGTGATAGGTGACAAACGTAAACCTTCCGTTTCTCAGTGGACAACGTGGATCAAATGTGGCTAGAATAGGGCCAGATCAGAGTTTCGTTTGCTTGCCACTTGAACGAGGAGGCGATTTGAACAGACCGGTGATGGTTGTGCATGGAGGCGCTTGGTACATCCCAAACCATTTGCGCGAGGAGTACGCGCAGAGCTGCCGCGATGCGCTGCTTACGGGCTGGGCGTTGCTAAGAGAAGGCGGTACGGCGTTGGATGCGGTGGAAACGGCGGTGCGGGTGCTGGAGGACAACCCCCTGCTCGACGCCGGGCGCGGGAGCTATCTCACCCGCGCAGGTCACGTGGAGATGGACGCTATTATCATGGACGGCCGCACACTCGATCTGGGCGCGGTGGCTGCCGTGCAGCGGATTCGACATCCCATCACGCTGGCGCGCAGAGTCATGGCGCTGCCGGAACACGATTTTATGGTGGGCGCAGGAGCCACCGCGCTGGCAGAGGAGCTGGGCATGCCGCTCTGTGACGAAACTGAATTGCTGGGTCGCTTCGAGGACCCGGAGGATGAGGATACGTGGATGCCGCCGGAGATGCGATCGCTGGGCGATACCGTCGGCGCGGTGGCGCTGGATGCGGATGGCAATCTGGCGGTCGCCACCTCGACGGGCGGGACGCCCAACAAGCGCGCCGGACGGGTGGGAGACTCGCCCCTGGTCGGATGCGGGGCCTACGCGGACAATCTGACGGGCGCAGCAGCGGCGACAGGTTGGGGCGAGCGTTTAATGCGGATTCTGACCAGCAAAACGGCTTGCGATTTTCTGGCGGGTGGATACGCGGCCCAGGAGGCAGCTGAAGCAACGATCCGCCTGTTGGGGGAGCGCGTCGCAGGATACGGCGGCGTCATTCTGATCGATGCTGACGGCAACGTCGGGCTGGCGCACAACACGCCGGACATGGCCTATGCCTACGTTGGCTCCGATGCGAACGTTGTGGCGGGCACGCGCGTCAATGATACAACATCGACCGGCGCGGATTGACGAACCGCCTATTTCAACGAAAGTTTGCCCAACGTACACTTTATCATGAGACCGTGATCAGCACCATGGCCTTGGGGAGGTATGTCTATGATCGAACGTGAGTTCACGGCCTTATCGGCCCGAGCGCGTGTGCTTCTAAGCGGTGACGGGGGCTACGATGTCGAATTCAAGGAAACGCTCAGTGGCCTGCACAGTGACGACCTCGTCGCATTTGCGAACTCGCCGACCGGCGGGGCCATCCTCGTCGGCGTTCGGGAATACGAGAACGCAGCGGGACGGCAGCGCGGGAAGATCATCGGCTGCCCCGTGGGCGATGAGGAGAAACTCTCCATCGTCAACCGCGCCGAAAGCTGCATTCCCTCGGTGGAACTTGAGGTCTTCGTTGAGAATGCAGATACCCGCCCGTTCTTTCGCGTCGAGATCCCCAGCGGACGCGATAAGCCATACTGCACCGCAGGCGGCACGTACAAGGTGCGCGGCAACGCCCGGACCAACGCGCTGACGCCATCGCGCCTGTTGCACCTCTTCATGGAAAGCGAGAGTCAGGCCTTTTTGGAACGCTTCCACGCAGCCACCGTCAAACTGGAAGCGGATCTCGCGGAAATGGACGCCCGCTTCACAGAAGAATTGGAGCAGATGTACGCAAACCTCATCGAGCTGGAGCGCGTGCTGGCGCGAACCATGGGCAGTGCGACGCGCGCCGAATCCATGACCGACCACTCCAATGCCCTGCTGGGGGATATGCAGAGCACCGTCGTCGAGCTGAGCCGGCGCATGGTGAAACTGGAAGAGGAGCGGCTTCCAGCGCTCACCGTTAAAGTCAACCAGTTACTGGAGGAAAAACAGTCTACGAAACAATCTTAACAAACGTTAACAGGGCATTAGTCCGCTGTTTACGTTGATCTTCTATACTTATGAGCGTGGGGTAAGATTAAGCGCTTCATCGTGATCTTCTCCTTCTTGGGATTCGGGGGGCTTTCGCCCCCCGTTTTTTTGTTGATAAGGCAACGTCCGTCAAAGCGAGCAAGGTGCAGCCAACCCCATGAACGAAAGAAGAGGCGTCTCTGCGATTTGCCTTGACGTATGCCGCAGTCGACTTATACTTGATATGTTGTGAGAAGGGGCCCAAGGGGAACAGGGACCTTTACGTAGGCAAAAAGGCGAAGAAAGCGTGAGAAAAATCTGGGAAAGTTACCAACGCAGTCAGGGCGATCAGGGAAAGCGGCGGTTATCGACGCATCAACGATCGGCAGGGCGGCGAACGCGCAGTATCATCATCAAGACGGAAGAACAGATCGAGGGGATTCGACGAGCGTCACAGTTGACCAGTGAAATTCTGGATCGGCTGGAGGATCGGATTCGTCCTGGCATGACGACGCAGGAGATCGACGACTGGGTTCACGAGTATACCGTGGCCCACGGTGCGATCCCGGCGCCGCTCAACTACCGGGGCTTTCCCAAAAGCATCTGCACGTCGCTGAACGAGGTCATCTGTCATGGAATTCCGGAGAATCGGGTGTTGAAAGACGGCGACACCCTTAACGTCGACGTGACCTCGATCCTGGACGGCTACTACGGCGATTCCAGCCGTATGTTCCTCATCGGCGACGTCTCGGATGAAGCGCTTCGGCTGGCACAGGTGACCCGCGACTGTATGTACCGGGCCATCGATCAGGTGAAACCCGGCAACCGGCTGGGTGATATCGGTCACGCTATCCAGGATTACGCCGAACGTCACGGCTATTCCGTCGTCCGGGCCTTCGTGGGGCACGGCGTCGGCGTTGAGTTTCATGAGCCGCCGGACGTGCGCCACTACGGGCAGCCAGGCACAGGGCAGGTGCTGCGCCCCAATATGGTCTTCACCATCGAGCCGATGATCAACACCGGCAGCTATCGCGTCAAGGTACTGGACGATGGCTGGACGGCGGTCACCGTTGACGGCGGACTCTCCGCACAGTGGGAGCACACGATCCGCGTGACCGAGGACGGCTACGAGATCCTGACAGCCTACGAGGGGCAGCGGACGCGCGATATCGTCTGCCCATGAGCACGTTTCTCGTCTCCGGCTTGATCAACATCGAAACCACGGTCGAGGTCGACTGGTTCCCTGTTGCGTACACACCCGTGCGCTATCCCTTCTGGGGCGTAAACAGCACCGTCTCCGGCGTTGGGTACAACGTAGCGAAAGCCCTGGCGACGTTGGGAGACGACATTCGCCTCGCCTCACTGGTGGGACAGAGCCTTTACGCCGACGTGGTGCGTGACGCTCTGCGCGCCGACGGACTTCCTGCGGACTATGTGTTGCATCTGCTGGCCCAGACACCCCAATCTGCCATACTTTACGATGGAACGGGCCGGCGGCAGATCAACGTAGACCTCAAGGACATCCAGGAGCGCGCCTATCCGGGCAAGCAGTTTGCCGAAGCACTGCAAGGGGCCGATCTTGCTGTGCTCTGCAACGTCAACTTCTCGCGCGCCCAGCTCGCCACGGTGCGCGAGCGTGGTATTCCCCTCGCCACGGACGTGCACGCCATCTCCGATCTGGACGATAAAATACAACCGCGATTTCATGGAGGCCGCCGATATCCTCTTCATGAGCGATGAGCAGCTGCCCATGGCGCCCGAAGCGTGGGCGCGCGCGGTCATGGCGCGCTATGCGCCGGAGATCCTGGTCCTCGGATTGGGGGCGGAGGGCGCGTTGCTGGCCCTGGGCGGCGAGGATGCGATGGAGCGCGTTCCGGCGGTCTACACGCGGGACGTCGTCAGCACCATCGGCGCAGGAGACGCGCTCTTTGCCGCTTTCGTTCACGTTTACGCGCGTACGCGAGATCCGCGCCTGGCACTGCGCAAGGCTACCGTCTTTGCCTCGTACAAAATCGGCACCGCCGGCGCCGCTGAAGGATTTCTGACGGAGACGGCGCTGGATGCCTGGCATCAGCGTACTATGTAAGCGCGCTTTCGACGCCCACTTGATTCGGCACGCAGGTGAGATAGAACGGCAGATTGGGATATAAATTGAAAATTATGATACGACAGTTAGCTAGAAAAGGAATGAACAGCATGGAAGAAGAACAGAACGTACGTAACCATCGCATCGCGATGTTGATTGATGGAGACAATGCCCAGCCCTCGCTGCTCGAGCGGATGTTGGCGGAGGCTGGCAAGTACGGCGTGGTCGCGATTCGCCGCATCTACGGCGATTGGACCAAGCCGGAGATGAAGGGATGGCAGAAATCGCTGAACACCTACGCCATCCAGCCGTTTCAGCAGTTCCGCTACACGACCGGCAAGAACGCCACCGATAGCGCCATGATCATCGACGCTATGGACATTCTCTACACCGCCGATATTCAAGGATTTTGTCTGGTCTCCAGTGACAGTGACTACACGCGCCTGGCGACGCGGATTCGCGAGAAGGGTTTTTTCGTCATGGGCATCGGCAAGAAGATGACACCGCGCGCGTTTGTCAATGCGTGTGACGTCTTCGTCTACACGGAGAACCTGCAGTCGAAGCGCCGGGAGCACAGGACGCACAAGCCGCCCCAGAAGAGTCAGGGGGCGCCACCCGATCCACGCCCGCTCTTGGAAGAGGCCTTCGAGATGGCGGTACAAGACGACGGCTGGGCATCATTGGGGCCGTTGGGGCAGTACCTTCGCCAGCTCGATCCCGGCTTTGACTCGCGCACCTACGGCTTCAAACAGCTCTCGCAGATGGTGCGAGCGTACCAGGACGTGTTCCAGGTCCGCACGGTGCGCCGTCGCGGTGGGAACTCCATCATCTACGTGAAACTGAAGGAGTAGCAAAACCAGTTACGTTGCGAGACATACCTTCTGGGAAGTTCAAAACTTCCCGGAAGATGCTTTTTAGCCGCTTGCCGCGTCTCGACCCAGCCGGAACGCTTCCTCGTTCTCCGTGCGATATTCAGCGGGCACCCGGCGCAGAATCGCCGTTTCCCAGACGGCGGGAGCGGTCTCCAGCAGCGTGGAGAGCGCCGCCAGCAGTACCGTGTTCACTGTACGCGAACTACCCGCCTCTTCCGCCAGCGGCAGCGCGTCGACGGGGATGACGCGGCCCGCGCGCTGCTCCAGCGCCGTCAGGATCTCTTCCTCGGCGGGATAAGCAGCGTCGCCCACGCTCACCGACATGGGCATGATCTTCTGGCAGTTGACGATGACCGTTCCCCCGGGACGCAACCAGTCGATCCAGCGGGCGGCCTCCAACAGCTCAAAAGCCATCAGGACGTCCACCGTGCCCTTCTCGCAGGTGGGCGAGCCGACGGCGGGCGCCCAGCGGATGTGACTTTCCACCACGCCACCGCGCTGAGCGAAACCGTGCACCTCGGACTTCTTGGCGTCCAATCCCAGATCCAATCCGACCTGTGCCGCGATGTCTGAGGCGGTGAGCACGCCCTGTCCGCCGACGCCGACGAATAAGAAATTCATACGTTCTACCATAGATTACCTGCCTCCCATGTTTGCATATCTGTGTTGGTCATCCAGTCTCAGGCTACCGCTTTTTCAGGCGCTCAATGGGCTTGAAGTACTTCATCACCAGATAGCCGATGACCGAGACCAGAACCGTCAAGCCGCTCAAGAACCACGTCGACCCCGGCACGCGTCGCAGCGCCCGAATTTTCATCGCCGGGGTGAATCTGCCCAATGGCCCTTTCACCTGTTCTTCTCTATCCTTAACCTTTTTTAGCAGGGTTTTTCTGATTTCTCCTGCCGGGAAAAATGATAGGAGATCTTCGAGACGCCGTCGCTCCCGATCCAACTCCCGCTCTCGCAGAGGACGTTTTTCATCCATAAGCGTCTGATATGCCTCAGTAGTTTGGTCGAGAACGTTGGACCAATTCAAATGTTCGACGCGCGCTCGTGCGTTAGCACAGAGCTCTTCATAGGCATGGGCTGGCAGCGAAGACAGTTTTTTGATGCATGCTGCGAATTCTTGTGGTACAGTTTCCTTCGACAGCCGGCATCCCACCGAATCATCCACCAACTCATCAATCGTTTCGTTAGCGAGACCGACCACCGGGGTGCCCGAGGCCAGGGCTTCGATCACAGCAAGGCTCTGAACTTCCATCTTGGACGCCGAGACAAAGAGATGCGCCGCTTCCAGATAGTCGGGAATGGCTTCGTAGGCCACCTGTCCTGTGAAGGTGACCTGCGCATCCAGTCCCTTCTTGGTGCAGGTCTCCTGCAGTCGCTTTCCATAGTCCGGCTTCAGCGATTTGCCGATCAACTGCAGGTGGTATTCTTCCGTAAGGTACGTCATCACCTCCAACAGATAGGCTTGATTCTTGCGTTCGGTGAGGTAGCCGGTGAAAGCCAGCGTCTTCTGTTCCAACGTCGGATCGGCGTATTCGCAGGCGTGATAAGGGCTTAGATCGCGCCCATTGGGGATCACAAAAATCTTGCCGTCGTATCCAAAGGACCGGATCGATTCCACGGCGGGCTGATTGAGTGCAATAATCGCATCACAGTTCTCGTAGAAATCATCAAGCAGCTGTTGCGTCACCGCTTCGCCGAAAGAACTGCGCAATAGTTTCATGTCCAGCGCATCAGCCGTGCCGAACTGCAGCACATTGTCGGGCAGGATGTGACTGGTGTGGACAAATGGCACCAGGCGCATCCGCGCCCAGACCTGCGTGATCAAACCGAGCAGCGCTGGCTCGTGCGCGTGCACGACGTCCGGCTCAAAGGCGTCTAGGTAGTCCATGAGCGCGTTGACGGTCTTGCTCGTCAATGCGGGCATGGCAAACTCTCCTTCACCGGCGCTCTGAATGCCAAAAATCTGCAGGTTATCTTCAGCATAGACGCCGGTTTTTTCCGCCGGACAGATTAGCAAGACGTCGTGGTTTTTGGCGAATTGCCGTGCCAGTTCGTGGGCGACTCGACCTTCACCGCCGCCCAGACCGCGCTTGAATAGCGTGGTAAACACAACTTTCATTCCGTACTCTCCTCCTTCGCTCTCTTTTCGTCGTCTGCTTTGCGATCAAAGCCGAAGGTCTTGAAGACCTCCTTGAATTCGGTCAGAATCTCCTGGCGTGACAGTTTCATCTCGCGGAGCGCGTAGTCGTGTTCGCTCTCATGTTGGCGCGCCGCCATCGCCCGTTCGTGGAGAAACTTCTTGAAGCCCGCTCCCATCTCCAGATTCAGGCGCTCGTAGATCTCGTTGACGACTACCTCTGCGTGATCGACCATCCTGTGGAAGTTCACCACGACGTACTGATCCTCGGGAAGCTCGCTAAATCTTCCCAGCGGGTATGTGTACCAATGGTAGGCCATCTCCATGATCCAGTCGCGGCTCATGTACGGTTCTGGCGGATCGCCCAGGATCTGCCACTCCTCCTCGGTCAGGCTGATGTAGGATGGTATCATCTCCAGCGGGTTCCTTGCCAGATAAATAAACCGGACGTCGGGAAAGAGCTCCAGCAGCGTCTCAATCATGGGACTGTAAGAAGGGTTCTTCGATAGGTAAACCTGATCAGCGGCGTCGTGCGCATAAAGATGTCGTTGGAGACAGCGGTGGAAGAACTTCTGGATGCGCCGCCTCTCGCGCTGAGGCACCTGCTCGTCGAAGTAAGTGTAGCGCTCTGCCTCTTCCAGCATAGCGGAGAAGGTCCAGGTCTTGAGCGTGGACCAGAGATGGAGCAGCAGATACTCGTCTTCCTCCGGCGCGCGTAGCGCGATCTTATGCACCACATTGGCCTCTTGCCAGCGGCGCTGCAGGCGCAGCAGCGGTTTGCGCACCGGCTTGCCGATGCGCCGATCCAGGGCTGCGAGCACCTCGAACAGCCGTCGCGCCGTGATGGACGGAGCGAAGAGCATCTCCCACGTCCTCATCGACGTGAAGGTCTGTGTGTCCTCCGCCATCAGCCGTTGTAAGAACGTCGTCCCACTGCGCGGGTTGCCGATGATGAAGACCGGTTCCTTGATCTGCACTTTTCGATAATCGGGAAAGAATATCTCGTCCAGCCAGAGTCCTGTCCAGATGAAGAGCTCCAGGAGCGGAAAAAGGGTGTAGAAGAGCAGGAGCCAGCCCATGCGCTTGAGCGTCAACCGGTAGGGCGTGCCCCGGCTGGTGAAGAACGAGCGGTACGTGAAGCGCCACAGGTTTCTAAAGTTGAACACGGCCTCCCCAGCCAGACAGGATCAACAGGATTGACACGATTGCTGCCTGTTTGAGCTGCACCATTTGACTACTGACTCCGTCGCTACTCACCCGACGCGATGGCATTGACCGGACAGACTTGCATGCAGACGGTACAGCCGGTGCAGAGCAGCGGATCGATCATCGTCTTGGGCTGCCCCGTCTTCTCATAGACCTCGTCGCTTTTCAGGATCGCCGGGCAGCCGACGCGCAGGCAGGCGCCGCAGGCGATGCAGGTCTCCGCATCGACGGACATCTTGGGCTGCAGGTGGAAGTGCGGCGTGAAGACGCACGCGCCGCGCACGACCACCACCGCCGGGCCGTCCTCGTGCTCGATGGCGGCGGTCAGCGTCCGCTTGACGCCGTCCACGTCCCAGGCGTCCACTTCTTCGACGAAGGTGCAGCCCAGGGCGCGGCAGGTTTCGGCGATATCGATGTGTTCTCCCACCTCGCCTTGCAGCGTCCTGCCCGTGCCGGGATTCTCCTGCTGGCCCGTCATCGCCGTGATGCGGTTATCCAGCACGGCGACGGTGATGTTGGATTTGTTATAGACCGCGCTCGCCAGCGGCGCCATGCCAGAGTGGAAAAACGTGCTGTCGCCGATGGTGGCGACGGCGTCCTCCTGACCGCCGGCTTGCCGAAAGCCGTGGGCCATGCCCACGCTGGCGCCCATGGAGATCAGCATGTCCATCGACTCGAAGGGGGGCAGCACGCCCATGGAGTAACAGCCGATGTCGCCCGCGATGACGATCTTGGCGCGCTTCTTCCGCAGGTTGTAGAAGAAGGCGCGGTGTGGGCAGCCGGGGCAGAGCGCGGGCGGACGCGGCGGCACCGTCAGCGCGACGCCGGTCTCTTCCGGCGCCTCCTCGGGCGGCAGCGCGTCCAGCAGTCCGGCCTGCAACGCGCCCCGGCGGACCTTGCCCAGCATCAGCTCGCCGCAGAGCGGGATGATGTCCTTGCCGTGGGCGACCTCGATGCCCGCCGCCTTTAATTGGTCTTCGATGAAGGGATCCAGTTCCTCGACGACGATCAGCTGATCCACCGCTTCGGTAAACTCGCGAATTTTCTCCAGCGGCAGCGGATAGCTCATGCCCAGCTTGAGGATCGACGCACCGGCGAAGATCTCACGCGCGTACTGGTAGGCGATGCCCGTCGTCACAATGCCCAGCGACCGGTCGCCCCACTCGATGCGGTTAAGCCCGCGTTCGAAGCCCTCGGTGGCCGACCAGGCAGCCACGTCCAGCAGCCGCTGCTCGATCTCCGGGTGGCGTTTGCGCGCGATGGCGGGGATGATGACGCGCGTGACCTCGGCCTCGCGCTCGAACTTGGATAGCGGGCGGAACTCGCGCTCCTCCGGCACCGTCGCCTCGACGGCGGATTTGGAGTGCGAGAGCCTCGTCGTCGAGCGCAGGACCACGGGCGTCTGGAACTGCTCACTCACGTCCAGCGCGACGCCGACGAAGCGCCGCGCGTCCTCGCTGTCGGACGGATCGAAGCAGGGGAACTTGCCGAAGCGGGCGTACTGGCGGTTGTCCTGCTCGTTCTGCGAGGAGAAGGCGCCGGGATCGTCGGCGCTGACCAGCACCAGCCCGCCCTTCAC
>CAYVKR010000105.1:0-10346 GCA_964452025.1 uncultured Anaerolineales bacterium | reverse complement strand
CAGTTTCTACGGTACGGAGGGCGTTTTCACCAGCGGACTTGCTTCGAAATCCCGAGCAGGCGCGCGAGTTGGGATCATTCTACCGTGACGCTCTTCGCCAGGTTCCTCGGCTGATCCACGTCAGCGCCGCGCCGCACGGCGATGGCGTACGAAAGCCACTGCAGCGGGATCACGTTGAGCACTGGGGCCAGATAGGGCATGGTACCCGGCACCTCCAGCACGTAGTCGGCCTTGCGGCGGGCCTCCTCGTCGCCTTCTTGCACCAGCGCGATGACGGTGCCGCCGCGTGCTTTCACTTGTTCAATCTGGCTGATCATCTTGTCGTAGACGCCGTCGCGCGACGCCACGGCCAAGACGGGCATCATCTTGTCAATAAGGGCGATGGGGCCGTGCTTCATCTCGCCGGCGGGATAGCCCTCGGCGTGGATGTAGGAGATTTCCTTGAGCTTGAGCGCGCCCTCCAGGGCGATGGGATAGTTGACGCCTCGGCCCAAATAGAGGAAGTGGTCGCGCGTGTAGAAGATCTCGGCCAGGTCGTGATAGTCGTCGGTCTCTTCGGCCACACGCCCGACCAGCTGGGGCAGCCGCGCCAACGCGTCGATGGCCTGCGTCAACCGTTCTTCGCCCAACACTCCGCGCTTCGTGCCCAGATCCAGCGCCAGCAGATAGAGATCGACGAGACTGGTGGTGAAGGCCTTGGTCGAAGCGACGCCGATCTCCGGTCCGGCCTGCATCAAGATGTAGCCGTCGGAGATGCGTTGGGCCTGACTGCCCATCACGTTGACGATGGACCAGAGCCGCGCGCCCTGACGGCGCCCCTCCTCCATGGCTGCCAGCGTATCCACCGTCTCGCCTGACTGCGTGATGGAGAGCACCACGTCGTTCTCGCTGATGAGCGGATGGCGATAGCGGAACTCGGAGCCGTAATCGACCTCCACAGGGATCTTCGCCAGGTTCTCCAGCATGAACTTTCCCACCTGCCCCGCATGATACGAGGTGCCGCAAGCGACAATGGTGATCTTTTGCAGCGATCTTGCCTCGTCGCGGGTCACCGGCAGCGTGTCCAGGTGAATGCGGTTGGCGTTGAAATCCACGCGGCTGCGGATGGTGTCGGTGATGGCGCGGGGCTGTTCCGCAATCTCCTTTTGCATGAAGTGCCGGTATGCGCCTTTCTCTGCCGAGACGGGGTCCCAGGAGATGCTGTGCACGTTAGGCTCCACCGGCGTGCCGTCCAGCGTGGAGATCTCGACGCCGTCATTGGTGATCACGGCCATCTGGCGATTTTCCAGGAAGATGACGTCGCGCGTGTGCTTGAGAATGGCCGGGATGTCGGAGGCCACGAAGGTCTCGCCCTCTCCCAGGCCGATGACGATGCCGCCGGCGTTGCCCAGGCGGGCCACAACCAGCCGGTCAGGTTGGTCGACGCTCAGAAAGACGAAGGCGCTGGCACCTTCGATTTGAGGGAGCGCGCGGCGTACGGCCGTCGCGAGGTCGGTCGTTCCGGCCAACGTCCCTTCTACCAGATGGGCCACGACCTCGGTGTCGGTCTCCGAGGCGAAGACGATACCCTCTTGCTTCATCTCCCGTCGTAGCGTGGCGTAGTTTTCGATAATGCCGTTGTGCACCACGGCCACATGGCCGTTCATCCCCAAATGCGGATGTGCGTTGTTTTCCGTCACGCCGCCGTGGGTCGCCCACCGGGTGTGCCCGATGCCGATGTGGCCCTGGAGCGGGGACGTCTCCAGGCGCGCGGCGAGCTGACTTAGTTTGCCCACCGCGCGTTGAGTCTCGATCTCGCCGTTGGCGTGCACCACGGCGATGCCCGCCGAATCGTAGCCGCGGTACTCCAATCGCTTCAGACCGTTCAATATCACGTCAGCCGCATCTTTGGGTCCTATGTAACCCACAATACCACACATAATACCTCCTCATGGATAACTGATGTAGACTTGAGTAGGGAGACAGCTGGCGACACGGCAAGGCCGATAGGAAAGGGTGCGTGATCAGCCAGATGGTACGCAAGACACATGCTTGTTGCCATGGGCTGTCTACATGATGAAGGTCCCGTTGCAGCTTTGTCCTGGCAGTTACCCACCGATTTTGGGCTGCAGCTTCACAGAGGGGAACAAGGGAAGGACCCATGCCCTGACGGCATCCGCCGAAATGTCGGGGGAACCCCCAACTCGATAAACCGTCACCTCGTCAGCCTGAAGGAGTTCTTCAGGCTCAGGCGCTTAGTCCCCGTTAGCGTCTCAGTTATTGGCGATGATCACCTCCTTGTTCAAATGCACGTCTATTATACAGAAAGTCGGACGACCCGCAAGGGCTATTCCCTGGCCTGATTCCTAACTCCCCTTGCTGCTTTTGCAGTTTTTTGCAACGCGTGGTATGCTGTTGGTATGGATTTGGTTTTATGGGGAGGTGTGGAATGACAGAAAAAGAAGCGAAACGCCGACGATGGCACTTCTGGAAAGCATTCAAGGACATCGCCATCATCTTCTCCTTTGTGATGAACTTTGTCTTGCTGATGGTGCTGTTGCTCTCGCCTGGCCCGGTGTTCCAGGCCAAGACGGGCATTGCCGAGCCGCTGCTAGGCGAGCTGGACGAAGCCTTTCAGGATCTCGGCGCGACAGACATCGTCTCGACAGTTTACATCGCAGAAAGCCCGTTGATCAAATTCGATCTACCGATACGTCAGAACATCGCCGTGACGTTGACGGAGCCGGTGCCGCTCCAGGTGCCTGCTTCCTTCTTTTTGCCCGGTGGCGGCGGGAGCATCAACGGCACCGTCTTCCTCAAGCTACCGCCTGGCATGCGACTTCCTATTGACCTGCGTATGACCGTCCCGGTGAGCGAGAACGTGCCCATCACCATGACGGTGCCGGTCACGATCAATCTGAACGAGGGTGGACTGGAACCGGCGGTTCTCCGCCTGCGTAACGTCGTCACGCCCATCAACTCGGCATTGCAGGAGCTGCCCAATTCTCCCCAAGAGGTCATACGCCCGGATGACTGAACGCTCTGTCTGTAGCTATGAAGGGTCTCGTTACAGCACGGAGTTCTGGGACGGGAGCCGCGCCTACGAGGATGGCGTCGAGCGCGTCGCGCTGCAGGCGCTGCTCCCATCGGCGGGACGCACGCTCATTGAGATCGGCGCGGGGCACGGGCGGTTGGTCGATCTGTACCAGGGATACGAGACCGTGGTGCTCCTTGACTACGCGCGCACGCAACTTGAGCAGGCGGTGGCGCGATGGGGGGAGGCTGGGCCGGGCGGGTCGCCCCGCTACCTCTTTGTGCAGGCCGATTTCTACCGCCTACCCTTTGTCGCCGGTCGCTTCGACGCGGTGACCATGATCCGCACGCTGCACCACGCCGCCGATGCGCCCTCCGTGCTTCAGGGCGTGAGCGAGATCCTGGCGCCGGAAGGCGCTTTTGTTCTGGAGTTTGCCAACAAGCACAATCTCAAGGCGCTGCTGCGTTACCTCCTGCGTCGTCAGACGTGGTCCCCCTTCGAACAGGCGCCGGTGGAGTTCGTCGAGCTCAACTTCGACTTCCACCCGCGCTGGATCTGGGCGCAGCTGGCGCGCGTCGGTCTGACGCGCGAAGCGGTGCGGACCGTCTCCCACTTCCGCCTGGGCGCGCTCAAACGCTGGGTGCCGACGCCGCTGCTCGTGCGCCTTGATGCGCTGGCCCAGCCGACGGGCGCGCTTTGGCAGTGGTCACCCAGTGTCTTTGTGCGCTCGCGCGCGGGAGCAGAGACGCCCGAAGCGGCTGAGGACGCCTTCTTTGCCTGTCCTGATTGCGGTACACCGCTGGGCGCACCTGGGGAAGACCGCTACGCCTGTCCCAGCTGCGGGGCGACCTGGCAGCGCGAAGGCGCCATCTATGATTTTCGAGACGCTGTTACCGGAGGATGATCCACGGCGAATGCCAGATATCAGAAAAGCCCGCCCCAGCGCGGGCTTCTTTCTTGTGGGGGGGAAACGCCTCTTATTTGCGGGAGAGGTAGGCCGTCAGCGTGTAACGTTCCGGGTGATAAGCACACAGGCAGTACTCAATGATGTTGGCAAAGGTATCGTATGTCTTCCGCTCAAGTTCCAGAACGACGCCTGGGTTGTCCAACTCCAAAATTTCGGCCTCTTCCGTCGTGGCGACTCTGGCGCAAATGGTCTGCTCTGCGTGATCAATGTTGACGTTCAGTTCCTTCTCCAGTATCTCATAGATGGAGGTGTTGGAGAGATCACAATCGGCGAGACCGGGCAGATGCACCAGCGGCAGGTAAGACCATTCAATCCCTATGGGTTTACCGTTTAGCACACGGAGGCGGTGAAGTACATAGACCTTCGCTCCCACATCGATCTGTAGATGTCCGGCAAGATGGTCATCAGCCTCTATCACCTTGGCGTGTTTCAGTCGGCTCTCTTGAGGGAGTCCGCTGGGTTGCAGCTGCTCAGTAAAACTTAAGGATTGCAGGGTGGGACCCTGATCCGCCTTGGAAACGTAAACACCTTTGCCGTGTTCCCGATAGACAAGGCCTTCGCTTAACAAAAGGTCAACGGCTTTGTGCGCGGTATGGCGGCTGATACCATAGATGTTGGACAGCTGGCGTTCGGATGGCAGCTGATCATGGGGCTTTAGATCGCCGGACATAATCTGTTCTCGCAGCAGCCGATAGAGCTGACGGTACAAAGGGATATTGCTAGAAGCATCGAGTCTTGATTTGGATTGATCGTTACGGCTCATATCCTAAGTATAGACAGTCTTTTGGAGCCGTCAACTGGAAGAGAAGAGGGGCAAACGAAGCAGTTCCAGGGTGGCTCAAACGCCATAGGCGGCTTCCCATCATGTTTCCCTCCCGCATCAACCCCGACTTCGTTTGCCACGAGATCCACGTGATTGAAATGGCCCTGGAGCATGCTATACTGAATCTGAGAGGCGGTCAGCAGCTCGGCCGCGAAGACATCATCTGGCGTCTACCACAGGAGGGAGTTTTGTGACCGAAGACGAGAACAATCGCAAGATCAGGCGCGTTTCCTGGGTGTTGTGGGGGGGGCTAATTATTTTGGTTGTGTTGCTGTTTGCTGCTTTTTCACGAGCCTGGTCATTGCAACAGGCGCTTCGGGAGAAAGAGGCTGTGCTCGTTCCCATGCTCACCGCACAGGCCAACGAGTATGCGACGCTAGAGGCCCAGCTGACCTACGTTCAGAGTGATGCTTACGTGGAGGCGTGGGCGCAGGAGGAAGCCAAGATGGTGCATCCCAAAGAGACGCTCGTGATCCCCAACGTTGCGACGCCTACTCCAACGCTGACCCCTTCACCCACGGATACCCCCATGCCCACGGCCACTCCCAGGTTCTTCTGGCAGCGGTGGTGGAAACAGTTGAGAGGACGGTAACGGTGCACGACACGATACAGATTCTTGAGATTGCCACCGACATCGCCTATGAAGCAGGCAAGATCGTCCGGGACGGGTTTGGTCAGCCGCAAGATGTGGCGTTCAAAGGCCAGGTGAATCCTGTCACGGAAACCGATGAAGCATCCGAAGCGTACATCGTAGAGCGCGTACGGGCGTCGTTCCCCGAGCATCACATCTTGGCTGAGGAAGGAGGCGGGGAGGCGTTGCCGACCTCCGGCGCTCTCTGGGTTATCGATCCCGTGGACGGCACCAATAACTTCGCGCACACCTTTCCCCATATCGGGATTTCTATCGCGCTGGTTGTGGATGGCGTCCCTCAGGTCGGCGTGATTCACGATCCGCTGCGCGATGAGCTCTTTGCCGCGCGGCACGGAGCCGGGGCCACGCTCAACGGCGATCCTATCCATGTCTCAGCGGTGGAACATCTCGCCGAATCCTTTCTGGCGACGGGCTTTCCCTATGATCGCCGCGTTGCCGAGGACAACAACGTCTCTCGCTTCGATCACTTTCTGCGGCGTTCCCAGGGTGTGCGTCGTGCAGGTGCAGCTGTCTTGGATCTTGCCTACGTGGCCTGTGGTCGCTTTGATGGTTTCTGGGAGCGCGGCCTAAGTCCCTGGGATGTAGCCGCTGGCATGTTGATCATTCAAGAGGCTGGCGGACGAGTCACCGACTTTGGCGGAACGCCTCTCCCCCTGGACGGCGAGTACATCGTCGCCAGCAACGGCATCATCCACGAGGCCATGCTGCGCGTCATTCGTGAGGGCAGCGACGCGCCCCATCCCGATTTCGATCCAGATCAGGCGCTTTAATCGCTTGGCCCCATAGCTGGCGGGGATAGACACGCCAGCCCCATAAACCCTCACCGGGATTTCGCAGGGTCGAAGCGAGATATTAGCCACGGGTTTCAGAGATTCATACAGAAAATGAAAATCAGTGAAAATCCGTGCCATCCGTGGTGAAAATTTAAGATCGTTTTGGGGCCACCCGGCGGAATCCCAGAGACCCTTGAAACTGTTTCTTTGGTCATCCGGCGAAATCCAACAGAGTCTGAAGTGTTTACGACATGCCTTCTTCGCTGTATAATATGAACGTTGTCTATCCATCCACCTGCTGTTGTAGATAGTACATGCGCCTGGCGATAGGCTGATTGAGTATCGGCCTGGACAGAACACCTGGCGGAGCCATAACGTGGGAGAGAAGAGATCGAATCATGCCGTATTATCAAGCACCTCGCAGTGACGAAAAGCGGCTAGCGTTTCTCCATAAGACCTTGGACGCGGACCTCTATGACCGCAGACGAGGGCAACCTTATCTGCACCCCGATCTGCGAGATCAGGTCGCGGGCCTGCTGCCCGCATTTGAGAAGGCTTTGCAGACATTGAAGGCGAGCAAAGCCGTTCGCTCGCAGCAGATTCAGGAGCGCAACGACGCTCTGGATGAGCTCATAACCTATCTGCGCGATTTCTGGGAAGTGCTTAAGCGAAGGGTGGCGCGTGAGCACCAACCCGCCTATCTGCTGGAGGTCTACGGTCTGCCGGAGGACGGCCTCGTGCCCAAGCCCACGACCTACGAAGAGTGGCTGAACGCAGCCGCCCAGGTTGTGAAGGGAGACGCAGAGGCGGCCGGCGTGGGGTATGCTTCCATGGTCAATCCCAGCGCCGAGGAGGTGCGCACACGGCTCGATGAGGTCTATCGCCGTGCGGCCGAAGTTGGCACTGCTGAGCGCAACTACGGCATGGCCCAAGAGCACGTCGTCGAGTTGCGCGCAGAAGCCAACGAGGTGATCCAGGATGTCATGGACACCCTGCGCTTCCGGCTGCGCAAACTTGATTTCGACGAGCAACGGCAGATCATGCACCGCTACGGCGCCAACTTCCGCTATCGCAAAGGAGAGCGTCCGGCCTACGAGACGGTGTCCGAAGTCGAGGAGGACAGGGCATGAGCCAGCCATCACCGGATGCTTCCCTGAACGTCAGATTGTACGTCACGGCCTTCGTCGGCGGGCTGATCTCGTTGGCGCTGGAGCTGGCGGCGTCTCGACTGCTCGCACCGGTCTTCGGTACCTCGGAACTGGTCTGGTCGGCCATCATTGGGCTGATCCTGCTCTACCTCTCGGTGGGCTACGTCATCGGCGGACGGTGGGCTGACCGTTCACCGCACCGCGCCACGCTTTACACGCTGCTGGTCGGCGCCGGGTTGACTATCGGCGGGATCCCCTTTATCGCCCAACCGGTCCTGCGGCTCGCCGCCCAGGGGATGCAGCGCTGGAACGTGGGATTGGTGGCCGGCCCCTTTGTCGCCGTGCTGATGCTCTTCGCCGTGCCGGTGACGCTGTTGGCCTGTGTCTCACCCTTTGTCATCCGGCTGGGCATGCGGGATGTGCGGGCCTCGGGCGTGACGGCGGGCCGGGTCTACGCCGTCTCCACCATCGGCAGCTTCCTGGGCACCTTCCTGCCCAATCTCGTGCTCATTCCGTGGATTGGCACGCGCCGCACCTTTCTGCTGCTGGCGCTCGCCGCCGCGGTGACCGGCCTCTGGGGCTTGTGGCTGGCCCACCGTCGCCGTTTCTGGTGGCTGATCTGGGCGCTGCCGCTGCTGTTGGGCCTCCTGCTGTTGGAACCCGGCGCCATCAAGCCGCAAACGGGCCTGATCTACGAAGAGGAGTCGGTGCACAACTTGATCCAGGTGATTGAAAACGAGCGCGGCGTGCGCACATTGCTCTTGAACGAGGGCCAGGGTGTTCACTCCATGTATGTGCCCGACGCGGTGTTGACCGGGGGAACGTGGGACTATTTCCTTATCGCGCCGTACTTCAACTCCGCGCCGCACCCGCCCGCCGACGTGGATTCGCTGCTGGTTGTTGGACTGGCGGCGGGCACCATCCCCGATCAGTACACGGAGATCTACGGCCCCATCCCCATCGACGGGGTGGAGATCGACCCGGCTATCGTCGAGGTGGGGCGCGACTATTTTGGCATGACACAGCCCAACCTGGACGTTCACGTCGCTGATGGACGCGCTTTCCTGCAGCGCACCGACCGGCGCTATGACGTCGTCGCCGTGGATGCGTACCGTCTGCCCTACATCCCCTGGCATTTGACCACCGTCGAGTTCTTCTCGGAGGTCGCCGCGCATCTGACGGAAGAAGGCGTCGTCGCCATCAACGTGGGCCACACGCCCGACGATTGGCGGCTGGTGGAGGCGCTGGTGGCGACCATGGAGCAGGTCTACGCCACAACACACGTCATCTCCGTGCCCAGAACCTTCAACGCGCTCGTGGTGGCGACGGCGCAGCCCACAACGGCAGCGAATCTGCAAGCGAATCTGGCGCAGCTGGATAACCATCCGCGCCTGCAAGCCATCGCCAGCATTGCCGCCGCTAACCTGGTCGAGGTTGAGCCGGATCTTCCGGTTTTCACCGATGACCGCGCGCCGGTTGAATTGCTCACAGATGTGCTGGTGCTAAACTACGTGCTAGGAGCGAGGCCATGAATGAGCGGAGGAAAATTGAGGTCATCGGCGTCTATCACGTGCCCGAACACAGGGGCCTCTCCATGGTCGAAGTGCAGGTCAATGCGCACTACGCCGGCTTCGATCCAGAGGGTTTTCTCAAGCCGGAGGCCAAGACGCCGCCGGAGCAATGGGAGGCGGCGGACGACGTTCGCTATCTCAACCCCAGTGGGGACTTGATGATCGGCGACCGCTTCCAACGCCCATTGGAGGAGCACGAGACCACGCGCATGGTCATGTTCTTCCACGATCTGGACATTCAGGGGCCGCTGGTCACGCCCTTTGGCCTGGTGGAGCTGCCCAAGCGCCGTCCCCTCCCGGAACGTCTGCGCTCCATCATCCAGTACCATCCGGTAGAGGAATAAAATGTACGTTAAGATGGATTGCAGTTTTAACGTTGGAACGTTCTAACGTTAAATTAGGAGAGAGTCCCATGTCTAAACCCAAACCCCTGTTCACGTTGTTGGCATTAACCGTATGGCTGATCAGTGGCTGCAGCGGCGCGACGCCGGCGGCGACGCCGACCGCCACCCGCACACCGGTGCCATCGGAGCCATCGGCGACACCGATGCCCCCCACGCCCACCGTCACGGAGACGCCCGTTCCGCCTACGCCCACGCCGACACCGGAGGTGGTCGAGGTCACGCCGTACCCGCCGGGCGTCAATCCGCTCACCGGGCTCGCGGTCGAGGACGAGACCATGCTGGATCACATACCGTTGGCCATCAAGGTCTCCAACTCACCCCAGGTGCGTCCGCAATCCGGCCTGGCGACCGCCGACATCGTCTTTGAGCACTACGCCGAGGGCGGAGTCACGCGCTTTACCGCCATCTTCTACGGCGACTATCCAGAGCGCGTCGGCTCGGTGCGCAGCGGGCGCCTCATCGACCTGGAGATCCCGGCGATGTATCATGGCCTGTTTGCTTTTTCTGGTATGAGCGGCGGCGTCAAGGAGCGCTTCCGCGCGTCGGATCTCTTCCCGGATCAGGTGGCGACGCCGGATTTTGGCGTGGGACAGCTCTATTTCTACCGTCTGCCCCGCGAAGGGTTGGCCTTCGAGCATACCCTCTTCGCTGATCCCATAGCGCTGCGGGATCTGGCGCAGGAGCGCGGCATCGACGAGCGACCGGAGTTTCCCAAGCTGATGGCCTTCAGTGAGACGGTGCCAGAGGGCGCTGTGGTAGATGACGTCAGCTACGTCGAGATCAACTACCTGCCCACCGTCTGCACCGCCCAGTGGACGTACGACGCGGAGACAGGGCGCTGGGCGCGCAAAACCGCCGGCGCCGTGCACACCGATTACCTCACCAGTGAACAGCTGACGGCCGCCAACGTCGTGCTGATCTTTGCCCATCACGTGGAGGACGAGATCTGGGAGGAGATGCACGGCGACCAGAGCAACTGGAAGCGCTCCATCCAG
>CAYVKR010000104.1:0-10382 GCA_964452025.1 uncultured Anaerolineales bacterium | reverse complement strand
GCTCGATATCAAAGGTGGTGCGGGCTAGCGGGACAAATCCTATCGTGGTGGTCGTAGTGTCTTTCATCTAAATCTCCCTTTTTACAACGTTGCAGTGTTTTGATAGAAGAAGGCGTTAAGCGCCAGCGCGGCTGCACCAATGGCACCGACCTCATGCCCAAATTCTGTGATCTCGACGTGTACGCGCTTGCCCATATCGGCGAAGGCACGCTTTTGCAACGTCTCTTTCGTCGCCGGCAGCAGCCAACGGGTGCCCTGGGTATAAAGTCCGCCCAGGATAATACGATCCGGGTTGAGGACATTGACCAGATTGGCCAGCGCGATGCCCATGTAGCGAGCTCGTGCTTCCAACATGGTCTGCGTCGCTTTATCGCCGCGCTCGGCTGCTTCAAAGACACAGGCAATACAGGGTTGCTGGCCAGCCTCCTTAAGAGACGTGGCCAGGATGCCATCAGGGTTCTCTTGTGCCAGCTTTTCGGCTTCACGCACAATCACGGGCTCGGCGAGCAAGGTCTCCAGGCAGCCCCTGTTTCCGCAGCGACAGGCCTCGCCGCCATCGGCCACAATGATCATGTGCCCGATCTCGCCGGCACCGGCGACGCTACCGTGGTAGAGCTGCCGGTTGACGACGAAGCCTGCGCCCACGCCGATACGCACGTAGACGAACGCCATGACCTGGCTCTCCTTACCCTTGCCAAAGAGCGCTTCGGCCAGCGCCATAGCACGCACATTGTTATCCACGCAGATGGGAAAAGCCATCCGCTCAGCGAACCACTGTCGCACCGGCACCTCGTGCCAGTCAAGGTTGGGGGCAAAGACGTTGACACCAGTCTCGGTATTCACCAGACCCGAAGCGCCCACACCCAGACCAATCACATCTTCAACGTCGACCGCACTCTCTTCCAGCGCCTGCTGGACGACGTCAAAACTCTTTTGAAGCACTGCTCTCGCCGGTTCTTCCAGCGGATGCTCAAAAGAACGCACCAGCAAGGGTTTCGCCAAGAGGTCCGTCACGGTGATGCGAATATCCCCCACCCCAATATGAACGCCAATAGCGAAACGCGCGTCGGGCACGAGTTGAAGCGCCGTGCGAGGGCGTCCCACCCGCCGTCGTCGTACCGTGCCCTCTTCGGTTACTACGCCCGCTTCCAGTAGTTCGGCAACCAGGTTGGTGATGGTCGTTGACGAAAGCCCTGTGATCTGCGCCAGACCTGCACGAGAAAGCGTCCCATGTTGTAACAGCGCCAGAAGAATGGTCTGCACGTTATGGGATTTGATGATGCTGCCGCTACTGCCGGTTAGAGTTCTTTGAAGATTCAAGTCTCTGTGGCTACTCTGTGGGAAGATTGGTTGATCTACATAGTTGGGCACCCTTTGGAAATAGAGGAGCCCCGGTCACCAGTACGATTGAATCGTGCTGATTAATTAATCAAGTGGGTAAACTAATTAAAATTATAAAAGAATTTGAAGCGGTTGTCAAGAAGATGTTTGTCAGTGGAATTACCACCGAAGTACACACACGGGCGTCTGCCGTTGAGGATCATACCGATAAACTTTCCGGGATGCTTGAAGCATCCCGGAAAGTTGTTTTCAAAACAGGCGCCCAGGTATAACTCACGGTTCCTCTTCCTGAGCGGTGACCTCGACCTCAACGGTGACGTAGCCCTCGTTATCGCTGAGGATATCATCGTTGATACGGAAGTAGAGCTGTCCGAACTCGTCCGCCGTGAAGGTGCCGCCCCGTCCCACGGGAAAGATGCGCCCCGCCTCGTCGATCCGTCCCAGGAGGACGCCGCCGGGGATGGACGGCATAGGATAAGTATTCGGCGCCCGATACTCGTGGTGTCCTTCCGGACCGTGATACTCCTCCGGTGTATAGAGCCAAGTGCCGCGAGCGCGGACGTAGATGCGGTCTCCGGGATCTACCTGCACACCCACGCTCTGCCAATCACGGTAAGCGTAAATCCTTGGGTGTGAGAGCTCCTCCTGAGAAAAGGGAGCCAATGGTGTCTTAAGCCCAAGGACTGTACTCAGAAGACAGGTAAGCATAGCGAGCAAGACAATCGGGAGTGTTTTTTTCACAGTCAACATATCCTCCGGTTTCATACGAAAGCGGTTCATCCGCCGAGGGACCCGGTCGACACCGTTACGACCCTTCAGACTCACGGTTCTTCACCAACACCAGCGTGGCAACAACGGAGCGGTGATCTGACGCGCCATCCCATGGGCCGACGTTGGCCTCGACGGCGCGCCATTCCGCGGAATGAAAGACGTAATCGATGCGGACGAGCCAGCGGAGCGGAAGGGTCCCAGGCCAGGTATGTCCCGCGCCCCACCCTGCTCCGCGCCAGGCGTCCACCATATTTTCGGTGAGCAGCGCGTAGGCGCGCGTGTGCGCTGTCGTGTTGAAATCGCCCGGCGCCAGAAGCGGACCGGGGTGTGCCTCGACAAAGTCGGCCAAGATCCGGGCCTGTTCCGCCCGGGCCTCAATGGAACGCTGCATAAGATGAGGTCTGACAAATCCCGTCGGGAAGGGATGCGCGTGAACCACCGTTACCGGTACGCCTCCAAAGTCCAATGTCAGCACCTGCGGCGTGCCGATCCACCGACCGGGCAACGTCTCGCCCGTCGAGGTGAGGGGGTAACGGCTGAGCACGCCCAGGCCCGAGACGGCCGGCTGGGGATCGAAGACGCGGTAGGGATAAACGTCGGCCAGTTCGCGGCGCAGTACCTCAGCGGTGGGCGCGTTCAACTCCTGAATAGCGACCAGGTCGGCGTCGGCCTCGCGGATGGCGTCCAGGATCGGCCCCGGATTCGTGTTGTAGCCCAACACGTTGAAGGTCATCACGGTGAGCGTCGGCCCGCTCACCGCGACGTTTTGCGCGTGGGGCAGGTAGAACGGCGTGAAGATCGCCACTCCCAACAGCAGCACGATGGCGCAGCCAATCCAGAGTTCCCGGCGGCGTGTCCACCACGCCACGAGAAAGGCCAGGGGCAGCGGCGCGAAGAGGTAGATAGCGAAGGTGTTGAGCATGAAGAGCCACCACCAGCGGTCAAGGAAGAGCAGGCGTGACATGGCCCATCCCAGCACACCGGCAAGGTAGACGTGCGCTATCGCCACCAGCATGTTACGCACTACCCCGCGTCTTTTCATCTCATCCGCCCGACGTTCTTTTTGCAACCACTAGGGCGTATCCCGTAGATCGACTATAGGCGTCGTCTCACCATCGCTGATAATCCATTTGCTGTTTTCTTTGAGTTCCTGGGCGAGAAGCACCTGCACGTAGGCCCCCGCCAGCTCGCCCCCGGCTTCCAATTCATCTAAGACGGCGCGGATGGCTTTCTGTTGCGCCTCAGATGTGAGCGTAATGCGCTGCGCCTCCGCCTCGGCGCGCTTGGTGATCTGGTAGGCCTCGCCTTCGGCCTGCTTCTGCGCCGCGTAGAACTCCGCGTCCGCCAGCGTGCGGCGCTGCGCGGCCTCCGCCTGCGCCTGCTCCTGGCGCTGGACGGCGACCATGCGGTCCTTGATGGCCGTCACCACCTCCTCGGGCGGCGACGCACTCTGAATCTGCACGGTGATAAACTCAACGCCGTATTGCAATTCCTTCTCCTGGAGCGTCAACATCACCTCGCGGTTGAGCTCTGCGCGACTGTGCATCACCTCGGTCATGGCCTTGGTGTTCACCACGTCTCGCAGTTTACCCTGAACGAACTCAAAGACAATCCGCTCCGGGTTATCCACCTCCAGGGCAAAGCGCTCGGGATGGACGACGCGGTAGGTGTACTGCAGGGAGACGTCCATGGTCACGTCATCGGACGTCATGGCGGCAATACGCTCGATGTAACCCAACCGCTCGTTGACCTTGACGATGATGACGGTATCGACCAGCGGGATCTGGACGTGCCAGCCCGGCTCATCCACGTTGATGAAGCGCCCGCCGCGCAAGTGCAACCCGCGCTCGTAAGGCCGGATCTTGTAGACCGCCGCCCGCCCCACGAAGAGCACGACACCAATGACGATAAAGGCCGCCAGCACGACGACCGCCAGCCGGTAGAGCCGCTTCAGCACCGCGCCTGATTGTGACATAGGCGATTGAACTCCGTTTTTTGTGGCTTCTGTCATCTCACACCTCCATATCCACTATGCCCCCAGTCTATCAGGGTGAAAGGCCCGCGTCTACTGTGGAAATCCACAGGTTCTAGGCTTGCCGGTCTCTGGAGATGCAGTAGAATGCCGTAACCATGCGATCGACGAGGAAGCACCATGCGAACTGATCTTCACATTCACACCACCGCCTCCGACGGCCGCTGGACACCGGAGCAGGTCATCGCGGGCGTGCAGGCCGAGGGCATTGGGCTCTTCGCCATCGCCGACCACGACTCTGTGGGCAACGTGGGGCGCACCGAGCGGCTGGCGCGTGATGTGGGACTGGCCTTTCTCCGCGCCACCGAGATCTCATCTATGGACGACGGCGACCTCTTCCACATTCTGGGATACGACATCAACCCGGAGCACCCCGCGCTCCAGGCGCTGCTGACCGAACACACGGAGAGGATGGAAGCCGTCGACGCGGCGGATATCCGGCGGCTCATCGCGCGGGGCTATCCGCTAGATTACGAGGAGTATCTGGCCTACGAGTACGATCGCACGCGCGGCGGCTTCAAGTCCCTCAACTACTGCATCGACCGAGGCCTGTGCGCCAGCCCGCGCGACTTTTTCGTCAATCTGCGCTCAGAGTTAGGCCACGAATGGCCTGATTTCGTCCATCCCACAGAAGCGATTGCCGTCATCCGAGAAGCCGGCGGTCACCCTGTCCTGGCCCATCCAGGCGAGAGTTTGGCGAAGCGCGGCGGTCTGAGCGAAGCGACGCTGGCGCCATTCCTGGACTACGGCATCGAGGGGTTAGAATGCTACTCACAGTATCACGATGCGGCGATGACGGCGCTCTGCGTGAACTGGTGCGGGCGCCATGACCTGCTCATCACCGGTGGATCGGACTATCACGGCGGATTTGTGGGGCGCCGCCTCGGCGTGCCGCGCGTCGACACGGCGGATCTGCGGTTGGGTCCGCTGCTGGAAAACCTCACGTAGCGCGGCTGTACGTCCTCACGATCCTCATCATCTCAGCGAAGTGGGCTTCCATATCGCGCACCAGCTGCAGCTGGTTGCGGCAGCGATCGCGGTTGTGGTGCTCCCGGCGGATCTTGAAATAGACGTCGCCCTGGAGATAATCCGTAAGGAAGCGGATGCCGTTTTCCAGGGTCATGAGCTTCGCCGCAAAGGGTAGATATTCGATCTCCGCAGGGGTCAGAAAGTCGCGAGCCGCGCCCAGGTAACCGTGGGTCAGATGCTCGTAGACGTCAAGATCCATGTACACTCTGGAAGCATCCGGCTCGTCCTCTGGCGCGCGATTGGTGGCGGAGCGGACCGCATCACCGAAATCGTAGAGCGCCAAGCCGGGCATCACCGTGTCCAGATCAATGACGCAGATGCCCTCCCCCGTCTCATCGTCGATCATCACGTTGTTGAACTTCGTGTCGTTGTGCGTCACGCGCACCGGCAGCTCGCCCGAGGCCTGCAGATCGACCAGCACCGTCGTCTCTTCTGCCCGCGCCTCAATAGCGGCGATCTCTTGTTTCACCGTAGCCGCCCGATTCACCGGATCGGCTTCAACGGCGCTCACGAAGGTCTCGAACCGCTTGCGGGTGTGGTGAAAATCAGGGATGACCTCGTGGAGTTGGTCAGCGGGGAAATCGCTCAGTCGACGCTGGAAGCGCCCGAAGGCCTTCGCCGCATTGTAGATGTGTTCCATCCGCTCGACGTTCTCGTAGGTCTGCGCACCCTCCACAAAGAGATAACCCCGCCAGTAATTCCCGCAGGGATCGACGTAAAAAGCGTTGCCCGTGGTCGTCGGAATCAGATTGAGCGTCTCTCGTCGCACGTCACCGCCTGCAGTCACAATTTTCTGGCGCAGATGTTGTGTGACGCGAACGACATTCTCCATTAGCGCCGCCGGATCCTTGAAGACGTAATCATTGATTCGCTGGAGCACGTAGCGCCTCACGCCGGCGCCGTTCTGCACATAGACCGCGTAGGTATCGTTGATATGCCCGCAGCCGTAGGGATGCGCTTCCAGATACGCGCCCTCAACACTAAAGTGACGGAGGATGCCGGAAAGATCGCGCGTCATAGAGCCGTTGCCCACAAGGTCTTGGGATAGACGCCCTGCTCGATGCGCTCGCGGATGGAACGCTTGACCCAGGCTTTATCCTCATGATACGTCACGCCAAACCAGCGCTCGTCGGTGGTGAGGACCTTGACCTGCACCTTCCCCTCCTGAATCAGACCCCCCACCACGTTGGGCAGGAAAAACTCCGCCCGGCTGATGTTATCTGGGTTGGCTTGCAAGAACGCCTCGAAACGCGCACCCAGTTCCGCAAAGAGGCTGGGGGTGAATCCCCACATGTTCATGGAGACGATGGTGTCCTCTGGCAGCGGAAGCCAATGCTCACCGTCCTCGGTGTACTTGATGGCGTCGGCAAAGCGCTCGATGTGCGTCCGCTCCCGCACGTTGACGAGATAACCGTCGTTATCGACACGGCAAACGCCGCGCGAGACGTAGCCGTGTTCGCTGAGCGTATTCCTCAGCCGGTAGCCGACCATACAGTCGTCGTACCGCTGCCCGTCCTCCGCTTGACGCAGGTAATCCGCCAGCATCCGGTAGGACGTTGGGCCGTAGAAATCGTCGGCGTTGAGGACGGCGAAAGGCTCATCGACCACGTGGCGACAGCTGAGTGTCGCGTGGCCCGTGCCCCAGGGCTTTTCCCGCGCCGGCGGCACGCTGAAGCCCTCCGGCAGATCGTCGAGGTGCTGGTGCACGTAGACCGTCTCCACGTGAGGCTCCACCGTCCGCCCGATACGCGCGCGGAACTCTTCTTCGAGGGACTCCTTGATGACGAAGACGACCCTATCGAAACCGGCGCGCAGCGCGTCGTAGACGGAGTATTCGGTCAGCAGCTCGCCGTTGGGGCCGATGGGATCGAGCTGCTTCAATCCGCCGTAGCGGCTGCCCATGCCCGCCGCCATGATGATGAGGGTGATCTTTGGGTTCATAGTCACTCCTAGAAGCTGAGTCAAAAGTCAAAGGTCGCCAGGCGGCATTGCGATCAAAGCTCGTTGTAGCCGTTGGGGTTCTGAGATTGCCAACGCCAGACGTCAGCGCACATCTCGTCGAGACCGCGTTGCGCCGTCCAGCCCAGCTCATGCTCCGCCTTGCTCGGATCTGCGTAGCTGGTCGCCACGTCACCCGGACGCCGGGCGACGATGCGGTACGGAATCTCGCGCCCCGACGCGCGCTCAAAGGCCTTGACGATGTCCAGGACGCTGTAGCCCCGCCCCGTGCCCAGATTGTACGTCACGACGCCGGGATCATCGCGCAGCCGATCCAGCGCCCGCAGATGGCCCAACGCCAGATCCACCACGTGGATGTAATCGCGGACACCGGTGCCGTCGTGGGTGGGATAATCGTCGCCGAAGACGCGCAGTGCAGCGAGCTTGCCCACGGCGACCTGGGCGATGTACGGGAGCAGATTATTGGGAATGCCGCTGGGATCTTCACCGATACGCCCGCTGGGATGCGCACCAACCGGGTTGAAGTAGCGCAGCAGGGCGACGTTCCAGGCGGGGTCAGCCACATGCAGATCGCGCAGAATCTTCTCAATCATCCACTTGGTGCGCCCGTAGGGATTGGTCGGACCCAGCGGCGTATCTTCCTTGATGGGCACCTCCTCCGGGTCGCCGTAGACGGTGCAGGAGGAGCTGAAGACAAGATCGGTGACGCCGTGCGCTCGCATCACGTCACAGAGCACCAGCGTGCCGGTGACGTTGTTGTGATAGTACGCCAATGGCTTCGCCACGGACTCGCCCACAGCCTTGAGACCGGCGAAGTGAATCACCGCGTCAACCGGTGCTGATGCGAAGATGGCGTCCAGCGCTGGTTTATCTCGCAAATCGACCTTGTGAAATGCTAGCGATCTACCCGTCAACTCCTGCACACGGCGCAGCGACTCCTCTTTACTGTTGGCGAGATTATCGACGACGACAACGTCGTGGCCCGCCTCCAGCAGTTCGACGCACATGTGACTGCCGATGTAGCCTGCTCCGCCGGTCACCAAGATGTTCATATCCACCGTCCTTTCCCATGAAACCAGGATGAATGTCTACCCATACGTCACTGCGCATCCGCAGACTGATGCGCGAGAATCATCAACGTGATATCGTCAGACTGCACGCCCTCTCCCACAAAATTGTCCACATCGGCGAGGATAGCCGCCTGCAGTGCAGCGGCGGACGCGCCGACGTGCGCCTGCGCCACAGCAATCAACCGATCACGTTGGTAGAAGACGGCGTCGACGCTCTCCGCATCGGTAATGCCATCAGTATAGAGCAAGAGCACATCGCCCGGGCCAAGGGCCACCTCATTGGCCTGCCAGCTCTCCCCTTCGTAGAGACCCAGCGGCATGCCCGTGCGCATCAGGGAACGCGGCGCACTACCGGCCCGCAGCACGTAGGGGGGCATGTGACCGGCGTTGCCGTAGAGCAAGTGGCCCGTGGAAGGATCGAAGACGCCATAGAAAACGGTGACAAAGAGATCGGTGTCGGTGTCCATCAAAATGCGACGATTGGCGACGCGGAGCACGTAATCCGGGCGGGTATGATATTGCAGCGCGTAGGTGCGTAGCAGCGTACGGCTGAGGGCCATGTAGAGCGCGGCGCCGGTGCCCTTGTCCGCCACGTCGGCGATGAGGATGCCGAAGCGTCCATTGGGCAGCGGAATCACATCGTAGAAATCGCCGGACGTCTCACGTGCCGGACGCAGAGTCACCGTCAGCTGCCAACTCGGAATCTCGGGGAGCTCGCGAGGCAAAAAACTCGCCTGAATGTGCCCCGCGACGCGCAGCTCCTGCTCTGCCTGCTGCAGGGTGAGCGTACGCTGGTAGACCCGGGCCTGCCGCAGTGCAGAGGCGATCTGTGCCGTCAGCGTCTGGACGGCCGGCAGCAGGTTGGCGATGCCGTTCGTGTCGCGGTAACGCGCCAGGTAGATGCCACCGAGCGGTTCATTGCTCTCCTGAGTCATGATGGGCGCCAGAATCACAGCCTTGTGCTCCAACACTTCCGACCACGGCGTCGTCGTCTCAGGCTCAAAAATCCGCGCCTCGCATGTCGTCTGCAGCCACACCCAGACCTCTTCAGAGACGGGCGACCAATCTTCGGGCGTGTGTAGCAGCGTGCGGTCTGGAAAACACCGGATCTCGATCTGGCCGTAGGGAAACATGTTGCAGAGATGCTCGTCTAGCACATCAGAGAGCTTGGACGCATCGGGCGGCATGTTGATGATGGCTCGACCCAGGCGCTCCAACTTCTCCAATTCGCGCGACCGGAGCTGGCTGCGCTCGACGGCCTGGCTCAGCTGATGCGCCAACAGTCCAGCCAGCAGCAGGATCAGGATGAAAAAGAGATAGCCGCCTATCCCATGTTCGGCGTACAATCCCGCCGAAAGGATGGCGAACGGTTCCATCAGCAGATGCCAGCCCACCGTCAAGCCCAGGTAGCGGATGTAGGTAACCCAGGTTCTCTCCGCCCAGGCAAACTGTTCGGAGCTGCTGAAGAGCAGCAAAAGAGGCGACCAAACCAGAACACAGAGCAATATCCAGACCAGCATGGCATAGAACGCTGGCATCAGTTCAGATATGCTCAAGCCCGCCAGAGGAATCTGCCCACCCCACCGCTGATAGAAATACAGGGCGACCAGACCATTGAACGTCACCAGGGCGATGTCGATGACGAAGTGGCGCAGGATATTCCAGCGCCAGTCCTTGGCCTTGGCCCGCCACCACTTACGCAGAAAGGCAATCGTTCGCCAGATCGTCGTCAGCCAGATCGTCGTTGGGCCGAAGATCAACACGCCGGACCAGGTGATGACACTCCAGAGCGACCAGCGCCAATCCGCGTAGATGCCGGGGGTCACTTCAACAAAAACGAAGAAATCGAGCCATTCAAAGATAAAGAGCAGCCCAAACAGGAAGAGTAACTTCGGCCAGCCGTCCAGAAAGAGGGTCAGATCGGTGGTCAACACCAACCAGAGCACGCCTACCACCGCGAGGGGCGTCGCATAAAGCACACCGGTGACATCGGCAACGCTGTAGGTGTGCTCACGTGACCCCTGAGTACTGAGCTCGGGGAAAAACCTCTGGACAATTCTGACCAACAATCTCTTCATCTCACCGGCCTTGTGCCGTAGCTACAAAGGTTCACTCTCGTTTCTGACTCCTTCGAAAATAGACACGATTAACAAGATTAACAGGATGTAAATATACTAAAC
>CAYVKR010000103.1:0-10430 GCA_964452025.1 uncultured Anaerolineales bacterium | reverse complement strand
TCTGTGAAATCTGTGGTTAAACTTTCAGTCTGATCATGCGAAATCCAAAAGAGCCCGAAATCTCTAAGGGCAATCAATAAAGCCCAGATGATTCCATCCGCCTTATTCGTTGGAAGGTCTATGTCCAGGTACCATTGTACCAAATAATATAGATTTTAGGAATGTTTACAAATAACTTGACTCAAAATCACCCTAAGCCAACGAGCTGTTTATAACTTCGGGTCGGATGGATATGGGTGTGAAGACGCCTACGTTGTGTCGTCCTCCGGCAGATGATTTTTCCTGGCGTGGAGCTCCATATCGGCGATGATCCTGGCTAGATTCTCAATGGCGATGCGCTGCTTACGGTAGAGATCTGACTCACTGACGGCCAATTTCATGGCAACTTCACGTACCTTCTGGCCCCGCAAGAACTTCATTTCTAAGATATTGTATAACAACCACTCCGGTGCTGTCAACTTCCGTTCGCCTTCGGGTCGCAGTCGCTCAATCCCTTCCGACAGCACCGCGCGCAACGCTTTGATGGCGCTGTAATCGTGTTCTGGCATCGCCCGTTGCACGACCTCGAATTCGATCAGTGGGTTCTTGGTCAAGCGAGGTCCGCCCCAGTAGTGAGAGAGCGCATCGTGGATCTGACCGGAGATTTCTTCCGCATCGACCTGGGTCAGTTCGGCGATGGGTTCGCCTTCCTGGCGTAGGGCGCCGCGCAGCCGTTGGATCTCACCCAGCTCGTTGAGGAGCGGCGTGAGCGCCATAAAGACGAATTGTTGCAGACGTCTGTCGTCGAGAGCTGTGCTTGCCTGGCTGAGCAGCTGCAGTAAGCGTTCCTCCTTCGCCGGAGGCAAGGGTAGGGAGGCTTCCGGTTGGCGCAGCCCCAACAGCCCCAGTAGGATGTCGCCCGATTTGTCCCGGATTGGCGCGATCCAGTAGTCGTTCCAGATGAGAAAGCCATCCTGCTTGAGCGTCTTGGCGGCTTCGGGGATGGGGAAGTCTGCGACCTCCTCACGCGAGATCTGGTGACCGCACCAAATCTCGCGGTGCAGGTGATCTTTCTCCAGCGTGGCGATGAAGCCGCCCTCGCTGCTGACCAGCTCGCACATAGCGGCCAACAGGTTCTCCAGAAACTGGCGCAGATCGGCCGTGGTGAGCAGGCGCTGGCTCAACTCTTGAATTTGCGCAACCTCCTCCTGTCCCTCACGGTAGAGCGCCAGATCGAGCAACGGCTTGCCCAGCTCCACGGCGAGCTGGGCTAGGATGATGACGATGGCCGCGGCGACCAGTGAGAGCGTGTACGCGCCCAGCCCCCACGCGCGTTCCAACGTGAGGCCCGCACCGAAGGCGCTTAAGGCCAGCAGCGCGGTCGCCGGCCCGCGCAGGAGAAATCGGACGAGCCGGTGTTTGATCACCCGTTCCGGCGTCAGCGTGCCGATGAAGGCCACGCTGTAAGCGATCATCGCTAGCATGCTGGCGATGGCGACGTTGCCCACGATCAGCAGGCCCCAGAGCAGCGTGCCAGGCAGCGCGGCGGGCCAACCGATGATCAGCAGATAGGGAAAGACGCCCAGCGCTGGTGCCAGGAAGCCGATAGAGAGGTAGGCCATTCGCCGTCGGGCGGCGCTGGTCTGACAGCGCCGTCGGGCTTCGTTGGTCTCCCGCCATCCCCAGAGCGTGACCAGGGCGTAGACCAGCGCAAAGGGATAGAAGAGCGGGCCAGGGTGCAGATGGACGGCGCTTGCCGTGGTGACGCCATTGTGCACGACCAGATCGGTGAAGAGCGCCAGCCCTACGATGATCGTGCTCAGTGCCAGGCTGCCGATGCGCAGCCAGCGCGGGACTCGGCCTTCCTGCACCGAGAGGCGAATAGCGCGAGAGAACTCCAGGTAAAGGGTGGGCGTGAAGGCAATCCCCAGCCACTGCACCCGCAGTAGAAGATCGTTGAGGGCCGGGCTGTAGCTGTCGGTGAGCAGAATATCAACCAGATAGACGATGAGCAGGCAGGCGAGCAGTCCGTTGAAGGCACGCGCAACTCGACTCTTGAAGTTGTAGAAGAAAAGATAGAGCATAAGCGCGAACGCGGTCGCGCCCACGCTTGCGGTTAAGACGTCATTGACACTGATGAGAAAATCTGACCAATTCATACCGGCAGCGGCTGTCTAGCGAAGGCGCTTGCGGAAGAAGAGGGCGACCTCTTGGTCCGGCCAGTAGCTGTCTTGAAAGCCACACATGGAGAAGCCGCGCGCTTGTGCAAATGCGATGCTAGGTTGTGCTTTGAGCTGGCATTCGAGGATCAGCTGCTCCACATTTTTCCGCGCAAGCCACGAGGTCGCTTTATCCAACAATTGGCTTCCGATGCCGCGCTGCCGCGACGGCGCGGTGACGACAAGATCGATAATGCGGGCCTGTCGGTTTTGCGGCTCCAGCCGGATGCCGATGTAGCCATAGACGTCTCTGTGTTCGGCGGCGACCCAGAAGCCATCGCAGCGCTCCCAGGCGCGCAGACGCTCTTGGGGCGCGACCACGGGTTGTAGACGTTGCGTGCGGGGCAGGCGTACCTTGCGGAAACGCACGCTCCACGTGTTGTTCCGTCGGCCTTCTTCCATCTGCCACGCAATCTCGGTCTCGTAGGATGCGTCAAGCTCCAGACAGCGTTCCCAATCATCGCTGCGGGGGGATCGGATGCGCAAGGGTAAACCTCCTCATGGTTCAACAATATAGAGTGGGATCATACACGTCGTCGTGTTCCCGTAGATGTCTACCGCGACCAGGCGGAAGCGGTAGGGGCCGCCGGGTGGATAACGCAGCGGATCGGCGACGTCCCAGTAGCCGAGAATCCCGTTTTCCACCGGCGAATCAAACTGGCTGATGAAGTTTGGTGTCTCCGAACCTGGAAAGATCACCTCGAATTTGTAGTAGGCGAAGGCGTTGGTCGTCGCCGTTCCTCGAATCTCGACCACACCGGCGATCTGGCTGCCGGCCGCCGGCGCGATGATCTGGACGTTGGGCGACGGACAGACGGGCGGTTCGGCGGTAGGAAGCGGCGTCGTGGTGGGCGCAGCAGTCGCCGGAGCAGTCGTAGGCGCAGCGGTTGCCTCTCCTTCTTCACCTTCGACCGGTATCTCGGTGGTGAGCGGTGGTAGGGTAGGGGTGGCAGTGGGCGCAGCGGTCGTGGTCGCCGTGGGCTGCGGCGTGAGACCGGCTTCCAACGGCGGTGTGGGTGTGTCGGCGGTGGGGATCTCAGGGATGACGTAGCGGTTGATCAGAAAGATGAGGATGCCCAGGAGTAGAAAAAGCCCAGCCGTCATCCAGGCGCGGGCTATTCGCTGGCGGACGATCTTCTGCTCCAGCGAGAACTGGGCCGCGCGCAGGCGTCGTCGTGCCGTGAAGGCGGCGACGATGTAGGCGACCATCCCGATGAGACAGACCAGGTAGAAAAGGATGGCCTGACGCGCGAGCCACTGCAGCAGAACGTTCATGGGTCCCGATTATCCGCCTCTGCCGTCAGATGATGTTGGCTTGGAGCATGCCCCGGACGATGGTCTCCATGCGAGGCACCAGCTGTTTGCCCGCCTCTAGAACCTCTTCGTGGTTGGGCGATGGCGCGCCCTCTTCGCCGACCAGCGTGTTGCTGATGCCCGACAGGCCCAGCACGCGCGTCCCGCCGTGCCGAGCGACGGTGACTTCTGGCACCGTGGACATGCCGACGGCGTCGACGCCGATGGTGCGCAGGAAGCGCACGTCGGCGGGCGTCTCGAAGCTCGGACCAGCGAGGCAGATGTAGACGCCCTGGTGATGAGGAATCCCGGCGTCCAGGGCGATCTCGTGCGCCGCTGCGCGCAGTTCGGGATCGTATGCGCCGTTCATGCTGGGAAAGCGTGGTCCCAACTCATCGACGTTGGGGCCGTAAAGCGGATTTTGGCCCGCCATGCCCAGCAGATTGATGTGGTCCCGGATGATCATCACGTCGCCGGGCGTGTAGCTCAGGTTCAGGCCCCCGGCTGCGTTGGTGACAATGAGAGCGTCCACGCCGAGCACCTGCATCACACGGATGGGAAACCCCACCTGCGTGATGGGATAACCCTCGTAGAAGTGGGCGCGTCCCTGCATGACCATCACCGGCTTGTCCTCCAGGTACCCCATCACCAGCCGCCCCTCGTGCCCTTCGACGGTTGAGACGGGGTAGTTGGGCAACTTCTGATAGGGAATGATCGTCGCGTCGTCAACGGATTCGGCGAGCGCGTTGAGACCTGAACCCAGGATCATCCCGACCTTGGGTTGTAAGTCGGTGTGTTCCCGAATGATCGCGGCTGTATTCTGAAAGTCTTCCATCTTGAAATATTTCATTGGCTGTCTCCTTTTAGATATCTACGTTCCCTCGGAAAGTTGCTGGCCCACGTGAGAGCGCTGTTGCCTGCAGGATCGGCGACTTCAGCGGGCTAGTGATCGGATTCTGATTCGAAGGCGCGCGGGTGTGCCTGGTCATAGGCTTCGCGTTTGCGGCGACTGGTCACCTTTGTATAGATCTGGGTCGTGCTGATGCTGGCGTGCCCCAGGAACTGCTGGAGCTCGCGTAAATCGGCGCCGCCCTCCAGCAAGTGCGTGGCAAACGTATGGCGCAGCGTATGCGGCGTCACCTTATCGTCAAGGCCAACGGCTTCAGCGTGCTGCTGCAAAATGAGCCAGAGGCCCTGACGTGTCAACGGCTGACCGATGTGATTCAAAAAGACGGTTCTTTCTTTGGTCTCACGCAATAGAAAGGGCCGCCCCTTTTCCAGGTAGATCCGCACGGCTTCTAACGCCTCCTCATAAAGCGGAATGACCCGCTCCTTGTTGCCTTTGCCGGTGCAGCGAACCGTTCCCTGCTCGAAGTCTAGGTCACTCATGGTCAGGGCGACCACTTCTGTGGCGCGCAGCCCGCTGGCATAGAGAATCTCGATCAAGGCCCGATCGCGGAGGCCCAGCGGGGTCGTATTTTCTGAGGCTGCGCTCAACAAGCGCTCGATTTCGTCGTAGCCAAGAGCCTTGGGCAGCCGACGTCCCACTTTGGGCTGCTGCAGCCACTCGGTCAGATCGGCCTCAATGACGCCTTCTGCGAAGAGGAAGTTCAGAAACGAACGGCAACACGCGACTTTGCGCGCCACGCTCGACGCGCTGTACCGCTCCTGCAGCCAGGCGATGAACTCCTCCAGGAGATCCGGTGTCAACGCATCCCACGCCGCGAGGCCCTCTTCCTCTGCGAACGCCTGGAACTGTCCGAGGTCGGTCGTATAGGCAGAAAGCGTATTAGCGGAATAGCCACGTTCGTATTCGATATATTTTAAAAACTGTTCGATCTGAAAGTCCATGGTATCAAGGCCTTTGGAGCCAAACCTGCTGCCCTTGGGATTATAGCATAACCGGAATGAAACCCAAAAGGTCGACGCATGGGGCAAACGAAGCAGTTGCCGAGTGGCTCAAACGCCATAGGCGGCTTCCCATCATGTTTCCCTCCCGCATCAACCCCAGTTTCGTTTGCCCGGGCGCGCATGTCGTTGCGCCAAAAGGCGATCCAACGTACAATACGAGGTAGACCACTTGATCATTACAGGAAGGAGGCGTCATGAAGACCGTACCGCTGGGCAAGACTGGTGTCGAGGTCAGCGCGCTCTGTCTGGGCGCTATGTACTTCGGCAGTCGCAATGATGAGGTTACGTCCTACCGGATGTTAGATCAGTACGTGGGCGCGGGCGGCACGTTCATCGATACAGCCAATATCTACGCGCATTGGGTGCCGGGCAATAAAGGCGGCGAGAGCGAGGCGCTGCTTGGTCAGTGGATGCAGGAGCGCAAGAACCGCGACGATCTTTTCATCGCCACCAAGGTCGGATTTGGCTATCCTGGCGTCAAGCGGGGCCTACGGGCCGAGCAGGTCGAGGCTGAGGTGGAGAAGAGCCTCAAACGCTTGGGGATCGAGACCATCGATCTCTACTACGCCCACAAGGATGACCACGAGACGCCGCTTGAAGAGACGCTGGAAGCTTTCCACCGGCTGGTCAAGGCGGGCAAAGTGCGCTTTATCGGAGCGAGTAACTTCGCCGCCTGGCGTCTAGAAAAAGCGCGTTGGGTTAGCCGCACCCACGATTGGCCGGCCTACGTCTGCATCCAACAGCGCTATACGTACCTGCGCCCCAAGCCCGGTACTGATTTCGACCCCCAGGTCGCCGTCAACGACGAGCTGCTGGACTACTGTGCGTCGGAAGGGCTGACGCTGCTGGCGTACTCGGTATTACTGAGCGGCGCTTACACGCGCGACGAGCGGGAGTTTCCCACGCAGTATCGCGGCCCCGACGCCACGGCCCGGCTGGAGATGCTGCACGCCGTCGCTCAGGAGGTCGGTGCGACGCCTAATCAGGTGATTCTGGCGTGGATGCTGGCACGCGGCGTTGTCCCGCTTATCGCCGCCAGCACGACGGCCCAGATGGCGGAAAATATCGGCGCACTTGACGTCCAGCTGAGTGCGGATCAGATGAAACGGTTGACTGAGGCGGGGGGCTGACAGGAGCGAACGCGAGATGAGATACTACACCGAGGCGGCCGATGTCGAACTCCGAGAACGTTTCGAGGCGGAGGTGCTGAGTTGGCCCAAGGTCAGTAAACGGGCCATGTTTGGCTGCCCCAGCTACCAGGCCGCCGGTCGGCTCTTTGCCTTTCTCGTTGACGCTGGCGTGGTTATCACGCATCTCCGCAAGGCCGACCGGGAGACGTTGAGCAAGCGTTGCGAGGTCAAGTCGTTTCAGGCCGGCGAGCGCACCATCGAGCGCTGGGGCCAGGTCACCGTGGAGAACGAGCGCGATTTGCGTTACGTCCTGCCCTACGTGCGCCGGAGTTACGAGGAGGCGCTGGATCGGGCCAGCGACATCTGGTCACAAGAAGAAGGCCCCTGAGAGTTACCAAGGAGATTGGCTATGAAGAAAAGCTGGGGCATGCACACGCGCGCAATTCATGCCGGCGAAGCCGAGGAGCGCGATCTGACGCCGCCCATTCGCATGGCGTCAACGTATCTCTTCGAATCCGCCTCCGAGGCCTCCGAGGCCTTTGAGCGGGAGCACGTCCCCATCTACACGCGCTGGGGCAATCCGACGACGCGCGTGATGGAGCAGAAGGTGGCGGCGCTGGAGGGCGGTACAGACGCGCTGGCGACGGCGTCGGGCATGGCGGCGGTGAGCACGGCGCTGTTAACTGTGCTGGACGCAGGCGATCATCTCGTGGCGACAACGGGCTTGTACAGCGGAACCTACGGTTTTGTGACGCGGGATTTGCCGAATTATGGTGTTGAGACGACGCTGGCGGAGGGCGCCGATCCCGCTGCCTTTGCAGAGGCGCTGCGCCCTAACACGCGCGCCATCTATCTGGAGACGCCGGGCAATCCGACGCTGGCGCTGAACGACGTGGCGGCGGTGGTCGACGTTGCGCGGACGCACAATCTTCTGACGATCCTGGATAATACCTTTGCCACGCCCTACAACCAGCGCCCGCTGGAGATGGGTATTGACGTCGTGGTACACTCGGCGACGAAGTTCCTGGGCGGTCACGGTGACGCCATCGGTGGGGTAATCGTCGGCAACGAGAGATTTATCGATGCTGCTAAGCAGGTACTCCGCACCTTTGGTGGATGTATCAGCCCTTTCAACGCCTGGCTCATCGCGCGTGGCTTACAGACCTTCCCGCTGCGCATGGCCCGGCACAACGGGAACGCGCGGCACGTCGCGCGCTGGTTGGCCCAGCAGCCGCCAGTAGCGTGGGTGCGCTATCCCTGGGAGGTGTCGCATCCTCAGCGCGAACTCGCTATGACGCAGATGCCCGGTGGCGGCGGGGGCGTCGTCGTCTTTGAGCTCAAGGGCGGCGTGGACGCGGGCGCGCGCTTGCTCGACCGTGTCGAGCTGTGCGCGCGGACGGTCAGCCTGGGCGATACGCACACGTTGATCACCCATCCGGCCAGCACTACACACCACAGCGTCCCTGCCAAGGCGCGTCACGCCGCCGGGATCACCGATGGGCTTGTCCGTCTGGCGGTTGGGTTGGAGAATCCAGAGGATATCGTCGCCGATTTAGATCAGGCGATGCGCGTTTAAGGCTCTTGCTGGCAGTCCGCGCTCTAGAAGTCCCAATCTTGCTTGGGCGGGGGCAGCCGAAGTGCCTCGTCCAGATCCTTCAGCAGGGACGGCGGCCCGGAGAGCGTGTCGGTGATCGCCAGACCGGTCGCCGGGCGGACGCCCAGCCAGAGACGCGTGAAGGCGTTGACGGACGCAGTCAGCGTCGGCAGGGCGGGGTTGTTGCCGGGCACGGCGTGCGATTCTGGTCCCAACGTCACGACGTATTCCCCGGCGACTCCGCGCCAGGGCGCATCGGATTCGAGGAAACGCTCGATAGGATCGGCCAACGTCAGATTGAAACGCACCGTATCGCCTCGGAGATGCGTTTTTGCCAGACATGCCGGCAGATCGTTGATGCGCATCTGCCAGTAGGCCGTCGCGTTCATCCGCTGCTCGTATTTCGACTTCTCGGTCAGCTGGCGGAAGCGGAAGGGCTGCTTGAGAAAGTCCTGCATCTGAATGCTAGGTGGTTCTTGCATCCATACCAGACGCACCTGATCGCCCAGGCTTTTTAGAAGTGAGAGCAGTTCAAGAAAATGCTCGCCCGTCTGGTAACTGAACCACCAGACGCTGTACGGTCCATGTTCTTTGTCACCGCCTCGCATCCACAGGTGATGGGTTAGCTCACCATTCGGATCGTCGAAATAGCCCAGCCCGAAGCCCTTCTCGGTCCACATCATCTCCGCCTGCGTGAAAGCCTCTGGATCGAGATTCACCGCGCCGTGGCCTCGAAGTCGCGCGCGTCGCGACGCATGAACCGCACGCCAGTCGTCCGGCGTGATGCGCCGGGGTACGCGATGCTCCACGTTAACTTTGAGCTGCGCGGGATCAAAGGCCAGCCAGTGCTCGTAGCCGCCCGAGCCGAAGCCCAGGCGATCGTAGAAGCCCTGCTCGAAGATGCCCAGGCCCGCGACCAGGGCGCCAGCGGCAGCGTCCTCGGCGATCAACTGGGCCGTAAGCCGACCGGCGAGTCCCTGCTTGCGCGCGACGCGACTGGTGGTCACGCCGGTGACGGCGGAGAATGGGAGAGATTTATCCAGATGCCGCAGGCTACCTGGCATGGAAAGCGCCAGGCACTCGGCTGCCCCTGCAATCTCGGCCACCAGCGCGCGGCTCGCGCCGACGAAGAGGTCGAAGGCTTCACGTTTCTTCTCGTCATCCTCGACCCAGCCGACCTCCTGCCAGATGCGGAAGGCGGCGTCACCATCTCGTTCGGGATCGTATGCACGGAATGTCGTCATGGGTTGTCCTGTAGTCTAGTGGTCTGGGTGGTCTGTAGTCGCGTTGTCAGGCGCGCTGACCGCCGCTGAGGTCAGTCTGCAGCGAGGTCAGCTCGGCCCAGGCTTCTTGCGCAGCGAGAGCAGCTTGCTCAGGCCACGTCGCCGGGTTCATGAAGGGCAGTCCGGCGTCGCGCAGGATCTCTCGCAGCGCGTCGACCTCGGTCTTTGCCAGCTGCGCGTAGGTCGTGATCCCCGCGTCCGCGAGCAGGCCAGCGACCTTGGGGCCGATGCCTTCGATGCGCGTCAGATCGTCGGGCTGGGGCGCTTCCTCGGCAGGCGTCGGTGACGGCTCTACTTTCGTTTCCGGTTCTGGCTCCGGTTCCCGCACAGGCGACGGATAGGCCTGTCGCTCCAGTTGACGCTGCACGCGCTGCCATACGGCCCACGCGACCAGCGCGCCGCCGACCAGCAGCCAGCGCAGCCACGGTTTTCCACGGTCACAGGTTTCAGACGTGTCTGATTGTGTCTTGTGCATGATGTTGTCTCTCCTCGCCAAATGGCCTGAGTCTCTACATGTGTTTTGAGGAACCCTACGGACTCGTGGAGCAGGCCTCCAGCGTCCCTAGGTTTGATTCCAGTATAGCAATTATTCACCGTTTGGTCAAAGGAGATTCAAGACGGGCAAACGAAGCAGTTCCAGGGTCGCTCAAACGTCATAGGCGGCTTCCCATCATCTTTCCCTCCCGCATCAACCCCAGCTTCGTTTGCCTTGCGTTCGCCTACGCAGGTTCTACGGTACGGAGGGCGTTTTCACCAGCAGACTCGCTTCGAAATCCCAAGACGTCCTCAACAACCGCTGCCGCTAGATCATATCGATTGAAGGCGGGCATGAGGTAGATGCCCGACGCCCAGGGACGCAGCTGTTCCCCCATCTCCACGGCGATTCGCACGCCTTCCTCCGGCGCGTTATCGCCCGCGCGCTCCAGCCGCTGGAAGACCTCCGGGCAGATGGTGATGCCGGGTACCTCGTTGTGCAGGAAGCGCGCGTGGCGCACGCCGTAGAGCGGCAGGATGCCGACCA
>CAYVKR010000102.1:0-10497 GCA_964452025.1 uncultured Anaerolineales bacterium | reverse complement strand
TGTTTTTATAGGTATGTCGCCCTGGCCCTAGTCCTCTTCGGCGTCTCCGTCCTCCGCGTCGCCACCATTGCTGGCTGGCGACACGTGGCCCAGCACAGTCAACCCCTGGGGCATCACGTAAGGCGCGGGGCGAGCAAACGAGTGCGCACCCAGGGCCTCGCGGACGCTTTCCGGGAATTGGTCAACGGCAACGCCTACTCGCCGCGCTGCGCCTAGCAGATTCTGATAGGCGCGATCTTCGTGGTAGTAGCCACTGACGAATAACCGCGTGCCGTGCTGGAGTGTCAACGGCTTGCCCTCCGGATCTTGACCATTGGGGAACCGCACTGTCGCGTAATGCGCGTTTTGGCGCCGTTCCGGGTCATCGGTCGCCGGTCGGTCTAAGACCGCCGCGACGCGAGAAAGCCGCTCAGATGAGACGCCCTGCTCGCGCAAGGCTTGTAACACCTGTTCCGTTTCGGGGTCTTCCACCTCACCATTCTGATTGTCGTAAATGGCTAAGGTAGCATAGAGATCGCCGGAGTAGGTCCAAGTTGTGACGACCATACCGCTAATTGTGATCTGATTGGTGTCAGGCATGATAGCCCTCCAGTTATAGTTATATGTGTGTGAATTTAGTCGATGTTAGTTATTTTTTATAATTATGCTTGGGGATATTTGTCTTGTTAAAGTACCGTGGATAAGAACGTCAGTAGCCGGCCTAAGTGACCGGATCTACCACTCGGCTGCCCCCTACCTACAAGAGACGCTGGATTTCAGCCAGCAGGTTTCTGACGCAGCGGGCCAACGCATGGCCATACAGACGTCCGAGAACCGTCTGTATGAGCATCAACAAAGCAAGCATTGCACTAGCTCTCATTTGCCACCTCCCGGTGTGCAGTGAGCAACACTACTGAGGAGAGATGCTAAGTGCCTCCCGCCTGCAGCGCGCTCTCTGCAGATAATATGCCGGGGGTTAGCGGGTTGGCATTGCCCCGGTCTCATACATCTGCAGAGATAGCGCCACAGGAGAGAGTTGACTTGTCGTTGATGCTGACCGGCGTTACTTAGACGGCCAATTATCCGGGCAGTAGCCGCGGACAGGATAGCCTATCTCGGTTTTAGCTTTATCCACATGGTAAGGTGCTACGATCAGGTGCTTATGCACCCGACCTACGGGTAGGATCCGTAGATCACCGATCCCACCCGTAGAGCGAGTACGCTCAGGCCAACAGCTGAATCAATAAGCCGCCAGTCGATAGGGCGTGCAATATCGCCCGTTGCCCAGGTTGTAGCAGGCGCGCCGAGGGGGTTTCCTCTGCGATTGCGGGCTCTAGGTACCGCAGTTGCCAGGCGGACAACTCGCGCAGCGCCGCGGAGAGATGACCAGGTGGCGCCTGGTTATCGAGGGGCCCTATCAGCAGGCGGGGATGGGTCGCCACGATCAGGTCGTCCAGCGCACTGTATAAAAGTTTCTGCCGCAGTTCAAGCGCTCCGCCGGGCGTTCCGGTGTGAAGAATTCCCTGCCGGACAACAAAATCCCACCCCTGCCGCCATAACTGCAGGCGGAAGGCCAGTGGATAGCGCCATAGGTAAAGCGGTTCGTGCTCCCGGAGCTGACGTTGGATAGCAGGGGCTTCGGACGGCAGGATAAGATTTTGGGGGGCACCAAAAGGTTCCGCTGGGCCATCGGTCACCGCATAGCCTTCCGTCTGCACCCAACGCTCCACACAATTCCCTATCCGCTCAGCGCATAGATTACGTTTTTTAGGATCTCGATAGGCTCGGAACGAGATTGTTTCGGTTCTCATATTCCATTTGCTCTTTTGATAATCAAAACCGACGCAACGGTTCATCTATTCTCGATTTTTTGCTCATGCTTACCTCGAAATGTTATCGGCATCCATATAATAGTAACGTCCAAATCATCTGCAGCACTGCATCAATGGTTACCGTTTTTCGGTCGATCTGAAGCGCCAACTGGCGGAGCTTTTCGGCCACCTCTGCCCCGGTAGGCGGCGCTTCATGCGGAGAGGCTGCTCGATACAGCCGCCGCGTCAAATCCAGCGCCAGGAGCGGCGCAGAGTCAGAGGCTGCGATCAGGGGGTGCCAGTTGTTGACCATAAGGTTATCCTCCCGTCCCCTGCTCGTCTTGCGCAACCGACCCCAGGTCGGTTGCCACGTTAGACCACTGCAGCGCAGCGTCAGTAGAAGATGATTCGATGGGCAGCATACCGCCCACCGTGCCATGGGCGGTGGGATCAAGGGTCACCATTAAAATTCCTGCCGTCGTGTGCGTGTGCTGGCTGGGCCTGGGCCAGGAAACAGTAGGGTTTTGTTGGGGCACGGTAGACCAATCTAACTCCAATTCCGCTACCCAATTTTCATCCCGCAGGCGCTCCAATTGCTTAGCCATAGGGGTGAGCGGATCCCGAGCCAGCACCGCGCCTAAAACCGTGCTCAGCGTCTCAAGCGGCGCGTCCGTATCCGGCAAGCGCAGACCGTGTAGCATGACGGTGAAGCGATTGTGAAGCCGCTCCGGATCCATGCGGAGCATGACATGCACCTCTCGCTCGCCCAGGCGCCAGAGTAACGCCTCCAACGTGAGATTTGGGAAGCGATAGGCGGGGCAAGGCTCGCCCAACCGTTCCGGCGTGATACGTTGGTGACACCAATGGCAGTAGAGCCAGGTTTCGCCAGCTCCATTTCCGGTGTTCCCGCCGCCAAGCGTGCCCTGGTGCGGTTTGCGTCTCCATCCCATGAGATGTTCGGCCACTAAACTGTAATAGTCCACGCTGTCCCTCCTCAATTATCTGGCACCAACGTGCTGTCTTTCAGGTAGACCAGGACATCTTGCCCTGGAGCGAAGCTGAAAGACCGGCCCCCGTTCAGCGTCGCCGTAGCCCCGGCTGTGAGGGCGTAGTAGCCGGGATCCTCGGTGTCAAAATGGGCGGTGACGTGGCATCGCTGCGTGACACCGTGATAGTAGCAACCTTGGGAGAGCTGGGCGCTGGGGGTAGGGTTGCGCACTTCCGCGTTGGGATACCGAGCTGCCAGTTCGTCCGCGATCCAAGCGCGGCTTTCTTCCCGCAGCTCCATAGCCACCTGCACATTGGAAATCGCGTCGCGAACTAATTCATTATGTTCTATGCAGACGGGTGTGCAGATAGGTGGTTCCGGTGTTTCACCAGGCAGCGGCGGAGGCGCCGGTCTACACTGCATTTCTTCCTCATACCAGGTATGCGTAGCTGGCGGCAGGGTCAAATCAAAGAAGACATTGACGCCCAGGTCACTGGGATCCTGCCCCAATACCACCGGATGCTCCGGCATCCAATGCCAGTCGCTGGCCGAGATGCTGGCGTAGGTCCACGAGTCAGCCGGGCAGGCATCAGCTCCGGCAGCGCAGTCCCCGCTAGGACAACAGTTATCGTCTTCGATGAAGACCCAGCCCTGGTCTTGCATCCCGCCCCAGGAACAAAAGCGCGTACATGTAGCGGTCATCGTAGGATAGTCAAAGGTACAATCTACCGCCAGACTGCTACCCAGGCTGAGAAAGAACGAGCCCGTTAGATATACACTCAGGCCGGTGGCGGCAAGCGTTCCCACGCTTGCCAGTCCTAGCGTGATCGTTGTCATCGTTATCACCACCCCTCTACACGATACGACGCAACAGCCGAGCTCTGCAAGAAATCCTCTCCGGGGATCGGAAAGAGGGCGGCCATCTCATGGATCCAATTGGGGGCGCGCCAGACGACGCGCACGGTGACGACATCACCGGGGCCTGAGCCAGCGTTGACGACGATCATGGTGTAGTCGCCATAGGTGAACTGCTTGGCCAAGGCTGCGCCGGTAGAGACTGCCATGCTCGCACGTGCCCCAGGGCCGCCTTGCACCACTGACGCCGCCCGCGCTGCACGTTGGGCGATGGTGTTGGCACTGGTGGCCGTCCAGGCGGTCATTCCCAACGTCACCATCCCCCCCATCACCAGCAATAGCAGCGGTATGACAAAGGCAAACTCCGCCATGTTACCACGTTGGTCGGTCAGCCATCGTTTGATATGGGGCATAACGCACCTCCTACGTAATGGTCTCTCCCGCACCGGATCTGCGCTGCAGGCGCGGTTTAGCTGTTGAAAGAGCATTGGGCCCGCTGTGACCGGCGATCCAGGTTGTGCCTTCCTCGACGAAAATCTCAACATCTGCGCCGTGCTGTTCAAAATAGAAGTGTAGCTGAGCTTTCAGCTCCAGGATCTGCAGCAGCAGCATATCGAGATAGGCTGCTGCTGCCGCTTCAGACTCAAAGCGGGGGCTCAGATCCTCGATGTCGATAGGGTCTCCCGCTTCATTCTTGAACCCAATTGAGACCCCGGCATCTGGATCAGAAAAAAACTCGTTGACCTCAGCGCCTGTAAATACCAGGCTCGGAGCGGCTCTCAATTTCGCTACTTGCTCACCAGTCAACCTTCTTTGCGTTCCTACTACGGTCATCTGCTTTCCCTGCTGCTGGTCACTGTCATTCATCGTTTACTCCTAAAGCGTGTCATGTGGATAAGAGAGGCGGGGGGAAAACCCCGGCCCCCGCCTCTGTATGGCTCAGTAGGCGTTGGCGACCTGTGTGAACCAATCGGAAATGGAACTGCCCAGCGCCTGCAGTGCAGCCAGCACAGCCAGGATCAAGATCGCGGCCATGACGGCCCGCTCTTCCATGACGCCGCGGCGATCAGAGAACCACAGTTGCAAGTTGGTGTAGTAACGCAAGAGCATGTTTCGTAGTTTCATAGTAGACCTCCTAAAAGTAGTACCGGTACGTCGGCGATGAATAGGGTAACGATATAGAGCCACGTTGCCATTGCTCCCGGGCCGAGCGCCGGCAATGGGCGCCGTTCTTGACTCGCTATCCGTTGGGCTGCATAGCCCAGGACGAGCGAGGCCAACCACAGACTCAACCATAGCAAGGTCGGCCAGAGCAGCCACAGCGCGCCAAAGAGCTTCGCATCGGCGCCGCCGTACCCGCCGGCATACCACCCCGCTTGGATGACAAGAAAACCCAACCAACTCCAAATCAGCAACCCGTGGGGTTGGGTGCCCCATACGGATTGTCCCACGCGCCAACTCAGCGCCACGCCCAGGGGCGGCAGCGTCAGCCAGTTAGGAACCGTCTGCGTACGCAGGTCGTAAATCCCCGCGACGCTGGTGACGATAACTAATCCACCGCTGATGAGTCCGAAGACCATCTGGGTCCTTCCTGCGGTTTCCAATACGGCCACAGTCCGCTCCATAACCCCGCTAGCGTGCTGCAGGTGCAGATATAAGCCATTAGATCCGGTGGCTGCCGGGTCAACATACTGCCCGTAATAGCCAATAACAGGAGCCGTATCTGCCAAGCATGACGGCGTAGTTCCATGGTGAAGATCCTCTCACGTCCAAGTTGAAGAAAGTTGTCGTCATAACCATACAAACGCTTAGAACAGCTGGGTCAACATCGTGATGATGGGCGCGATCGTCGCTGCCGTGAACGGTAGAAAGAAGAAGATGCCCAGGGGCAGGACCAGTTTGTTCTCCAGCTGGTCGGCCTCAGTGCGCGCTTCGCCCAACCAGCGCATGGACATGCCGCGCGCCAACGTCGCCATCGTCTCCGGCCCCTCGACGCCGCGCCGGTGAATGGTCTCCAGCTGGGAGACCAAAGACAACAGCGCCTTGGACTTCCATGCTTTGGCGATCTGTTTCAGGTTACCCTCCTCTCCCTGGGGCCGGGTCCAGAGCGGCCCAGGGCGCGATTGGGCCTCGTATAGCAACCGCTGGAAGACGGTCCCGACCATCGAGTGGCTCTGTCCTAATCGTTCCAGGGCATTGACCAGGCCGACGCCGGTGGCCGTTTCCGCCGCCAGAATCTGCAGCATCTCCGGCAGTTGGCGGTGAAAGCGATTCCGGGCGTCGTCGGCTTGGGACTTCAACCAGAGATACGGCAGGTAAAAGCCCCCGATCCCCAACACGACGCCGCGAGCAGAGAAGAGCAGTACGCCCACCGCCACAGCAAATACCGTAGCCATAATAGTGTAGCCGATCAACTCCTCACGAGACACACGCACCCCCACCAGCTCCGCCCAGATCAGCTCCTGGTCGAAATCCGGCAGGATGCGGGACGAAATCTCTACCCGTTGTGCTACCCGCTCCGCCGTGGATGTTTCCTGAGCGTGCGGATCGAGCAGCTGCGTCAGTAACCGGCGCCGCTTGGAATGCCCTACACGAGCATAGTACAACACGCGCGAGAGTAGCAGGGCTGTAAGGCTGCCCAGGCCCAGCGCGATCATGGTAATAAGCATGGCGTTCATACCCTTACGTCCTCCTTTGGTGGTTGTACTTCGGGCAGTTCTGGCTGCGGGTGTGCTGTAGGTTGCGGTGGCGGTGAGATCGGTACCCGCGAATCAGCGGTCAAATTGAACAGGTAATCCATGGTGGTGTGGAGCACCGTCGCCAGTTGCGCGACTGTAAGACCACGCACCTGGGGGATTTCGCCCCGCTCCAGGCGATAGATATGATTCTCCGAGAGGTTAACTTGCCGCGCCACCTCCGCAGCAGACAGGCCCAACCGATGGCGTAAAGCCCGCAGCCGATTTCCCTGAAAGCCCAGGTGTGTGGTCATAACTGCGCCTTTTCGATGCGCCGGAAGATGTACCAATAGCCAAAGCCCATGAGCAACACGCTGCCCGCCAACGTGAGCTGCCCGACAGGCGACATATACGCTTGCCGCATAGTCGCAGAACTGAGCATGTTGGCAAAGATCAAGACCAGGATGATGGCGATCATGTTCATGGTCGACCGGGCGCTTTGGGTCCGACTGTTGATCTGCGTCCGCACACCCTGGATCTCGATCAGGTTATCGGCGGTCAACTTGAAATTCTCGCCGAAACGGACGCCACCGGTTTTTTTCAAACGGTGCAACGTGAAATAGATCATGGCCAACGTGCTGCTGAGGGTTTGCACTCGCTCCTCTGCTCTGACCCATCCGCGATCGCCGTACCGCCGCACGTCCATAATGGTGCGCTGCAGTTCGTCCGCGAGTAATTGATTGTCGGTAAGCCGTAATGTCTGCTCGGCTTCTACGAGGGCCTCCAGGGGGTTGGCCGTGAACTGCACCAGAGAACCAATGTCGGTAATCAACATGAGCAGGTCTTCCGCTACCTGGTCTTGGGCTTTGCGCCAGGTGTTTTTGGCTAACTGATTGGGCAACCAGTAGACGACGACGGTGGTCGCCAGCGCCAGGGGGAACGGCAGGTCGAAACCCAGGCTGATCAGGAAGGCGGCTGCGGCCAGGACGAGCTGCAGCCGCTGTTTCACCTCCAGCGCCGTATCCAACGGGTGTCCGATGTTGAAACGTTCCAATAGCAGGTGCGCTTGATAGGCAGCGTCGTAGGTCTTAGCCTGGGCCGTCTCGGCTGCCTGAGCCAGGATGTCACTGTCCATCCCCAGCATCTGCCGCAGCCGCCGTACGTTACTGTTGAGACGGCGACGCGCCCCTAGGCCTGACACGAGAAGCGTGCTAAACGTTGCGCCGCCAAAAAGCAGCGATAAGGTAAAGGCGGTCATCTGTGTGCCCTCCGTTGCCTGATTTGCCCAACTCGCTGAAACCCCGGTGCAAAGATAGGCTGGAACTCTACGTCACCGCCCTTTAATTCCGGCTCGATCTCCCATACGCCATGCACGCGCCGGATACCCTGGTCGTCGAAATGCAGCTGCACGTAGACGTCCACCGCTTGCACAAAGAGACTCTTCGCCGGTGCAAAGCGCACCTGCGCGTCGGCAAACATGATCACCGCCAGGCGATGGACCGCCGCGTCCGGACTCTCCGCGTGAAAGGTGGTCAGGCCGGGATGGTCGGACATCTGCGCTCGAAAGAGCGCCAACGCTGCGCGCCCCGTGCGCACCTCGCCGACGATCAGGCGATCTGGCGCCATACGCATGGCGTCATCTACCCCGTTGGCAATGGTATACGGGGGCACGTCGGAGCCGGGCGGCACCGGGCGAGCCTCGAGGTCCTGGACGTGGGGCTTGGCCAGGAAGATCTCCGTAGGATCCTCGATCTTGACGATCCGCTCGTGCTCCGGCAGGTAGTCGCAGAGTGCCGCGAGAAACGTGGTCTTGCCGGTGCTGGTGCCCCCGCCGATCATGATGCGCAGGTTACTACGCACCGCATCGCCTAACGCGCCCATGAGCTCCCAACTGGCCATCTGCCAGGCGACGATCTGGTCCGGAGTGGGAGCGGTGGGCTCGTACAGGCGCAGGTTCAGCGTCGGATATTGACCGCCAGTGAGCACCGGATGCAGGAACTTCAACCGGCCGCCGGCCGGGTTGTGCTTGGTGGGCAACAGGCGGGCGTCTACCGTGGGCGTCGCCTCGTTGAGCGCCTTGCTCTGCGGACCCAGGATGGCGTCGGTGACCCGCCAGGCTTCGTCTGCGGTGACGGTCAGGTCTAGGGCTTCGAAGGCGGTACCTTGCTTACGCCGCACCCACACGGCGCCGTCGCTGGTCAGCGCGATCTCCTGTAAATCAGTGCGCTCCGGGGGAGCAGCTGATCCAGGAACCCGTAGCCCGACAACTCACTGAGGACCCGCTTTTTCAACCGCAGCAGGTCGCGCATGGGTAGCGGCACGCTCTGCGCCTGGGCCAGGTCCTGTAACACGGCGCCCGCGATCTGCAAGCCCTCTGGATCGTCAGGGCGAAAGATGCCGTGCTCGCGCAGGATCACCCGCGTGGCGGCGGCGATCAGCTCTCGCTGCGTCTCTGCCGGCAGCGTCCGATGTTGCGTCAAGTTCTGATAGGTGCTCATAGTTTCACCTTCAGGGGGCCAAGCCGCAGGACGCGCCGCCCGTTGTCTGCCGGCGTCCCTTTGTCGGCCGCAGGTACCAGCGTTTGGGCCAGCGCCTTGATCCCCCGGCGATACGCATCCGAGGTCTCCGGGAAGGTCAGCGGCAGTTCACCCTGGTTCTGCGCATTGCGGACGGCGGGTTCATCGGGTAACACCGTGATGATGGGCGGCAACGTGCCTTGGTCCCGCTGCTGCATGATCTCGTTACCGTCCTGGTGGAAGTCGTCGGGCCGGATGTTGTCCTCCCGTTCGTTAACCCGATTCATAACCAGGTAGACGCGCTCCCGCGAGAGGTGATGCTGGCCGGCCATCTCCACAAAGAGCAGTTTCAACGTCTCGATCGTCCACATGATGTCCACGGTGGTGGGGCGGACGACCATCAGCAGATAGTTGGCGTTCATCAAGGACTGCAGGCCGAACTCGCTGCGGGGATCCGCGGGAATGTCGAGCACGATGGCGGCGTAGTCATCCGATTTCGCGGTCTGTACCAGGGCGTGGATACTGTTGGGTTCGTTGTAGGGCCGTTGATTCAAACGGTCCGCCACGTCGTACTCGGTCGGCGGCAGCGCAATATCCAGGCTACTCTGGTGCTGTAGGATACCGCGAAACGTCTTCAGATTCGGCTGCGGCTCCGAGAAGAAGAGGGCCGCGTTGGGAATCGCCGGGAGGGCGTAATAGGCCGCTAACGCGCCCGGCACGTCCAGGTCCATGATCAGCGTGCGCAAGCCAGCGAGCGAGAGCTGCATAGCCAGGTTGCTGGCCACGGTGGACTTACCAGTGCCGCCCTTGCCAATCACGGCGATGGTGCGCGTCCCCATGATCTCCGGGGCCTGCACCTGCGGCGCCGGGCCGGTTTGTAGCCCCTGCCGCAGCGCCCGATTAGAGCCGGCTTTGGTCGCTGCGCGTTCCGCGACGGTCGCATAGTTATAGGGCGGGGTGAAGACCTCTTTGACCACCCCGACGGCGCGTAACATGCTTGCTGCTTGCTCCCAGGCTGTGGGCAGCAGGACGATGACGATCACGTGATTCAGGGTTTCGAGATACCGTCCCAGGGTCTTGGGGTCGGGCGCCAGTTCCGCGTCGATCACCAGCACTTCGGGGGCGCTGTACTGCAGGCGCTGTTGCACGTCCTCCCAGGAGGAGGCGATATTGGCGATGGTGAAACGCTCCTGCGCGAAGGCCGGGGCCATTTGGCGGGTGACCTTATCCAGGGGCGTCCCGGCGAGCATAAGTTTGACAGGTGTTCCGTTGTTCTGCATTACTCTCCTCCCTCTACTGCCGGGGTGAGGGGCTCGGTCGGAGCAGGTTCGGCAGGCGCGGTATCCGTAGTAGTGAGGGTGGTGTCTGTGAGTGGCACCTCCACTGTGATGACCGGCGCGGCGCCGATGTTTTGAGTTTCAGTGACCACCGGTTCCGGGGTCGGCGCTAACCAGGTCAGTTGCACGCCGGTGGTTTTGGCAGCCGGTTGCTTCTCGCGCGGCTCCAACATCAGGTGCAAGCCACCCAGCTGATCCAGTAAGGCCAACGCTTCAGGAGCGCCGATCTTCGCCGTTGCCGTGAAGACCTCGCCTTCTGCATCGGGCAGCTGCAGCTGGGTCTCCAGGGTAACGTTGCTGGGGACGGCCAAGAGCACCGTGCCTTCGTCCGCGCGC
>CAYVKR010000101.1:0-10589 GCA_964452025.1 uncultured Anaerolineales bacterium | reverse complement strand
GCGCCTACCCTCGCCTCACTTGACAAATCGAGAAGACGCTTACGGGGATTCGTGCCTCTCTGACGTGCTCAATATGGCCTTTGATCACATCTACCCCAACCTGTCTCAGTCCCCTTACGGGGATTCGTGCCTCTCTGACTGCTTTTTGTCTTGCCCCCTACAGGTTGTGTTCTGGGAATTCACTTTCGGCACATGTTGGGGGTAAAATGGCCCAAAATGGACGTTTGCGAGCACCCATAATTTATCCTTTGGAAAGCTGCGCATTTTCGCGTTTTGTCTTGAAACTGCGTCCTAAGCAGCCCCTTCTTTCGCACATTCTCAGTGTATAATGAGAGTGGAAAAATGTCAATAGCTGCCGACAAGAGCTTAGGGCTTTATCGTTTTTCGCGACAGGGGAGACAGTACTATTCAGATTGTAAGGAAGCAGTAAGTACGGGAGCGAGATCTGGTAAACTAGCGGCAGACCATCCAGACCTAACCACAAGGAGGTTGCCTTGTTAGCGGAAAAACGCCCGCCTATGGAAAAGATACCTTAACGAGCGGCAGGCGGATCGACCCCTTTGCGGTTGGAGTGGCGCGGCGAAGTCGCTTACGTCATCGCCTACTGTCACCTGCGGGAGGCGCAGCGCGTCTTCCGCGTGGATCGGATTGAAGCGCTTACGTGAGGAGCCCCATCGCAAATTCATCGAAAGCGTCAACTACATATCAATCTAACCACAGCCCTGATAGACACGAATCAAAGTTGTGCACGATTTGAGATTGTGCTATACTCAAAAAGATGAGTAGTCTCTCCTGCTAATCACGTCTGGAGTGTAAACGATGACCGAGATGGCCCCGTATCGTGTAAGTCGCTGCTATTGGTTGAAGAACGAAGGAGCCACGTACAATGAGCACGTCCGCTTGCAGCACCCGCCTGAAATTTGACACCGAGAAGTACTGGAAGAAATTAAAACGTAACCACGATCGTCCCCTGCCCACCCAACGTGAGTACGTCAGGGATCTGCTGCCCCGGGAGATGGCTGGAAAAGAAGTACCTCAACCGTGCGATACCCTGGTGCTGCTCGTCGGGCACTCCATCGAGCCGCTGCTCCAATCGGTGTGGGCCTATCAGCCCGAAACGTTGGTGTTTATTCTGAACCGGCAATACAGTAAGACGCTCTCCGGGTGGGATTTCGCCAGGCAGCTCCGTAAGTTACTCTCCGAGTTGCCGGAGGTGCGCCAGATCGCCGAGGAGAAGATTCTGGAACGTGTGGTTGCAGAAGCAACCCCGGCTCAGGTCTTCACGGTGCTCCTTCAGGAGGTGCGCGAGCGGGCTGACGTCGTCATCGACATCACCGGTGCAAAGAAGAGCATGGTGGCAGGGGCGTTTCTCTACGCAGCCTACGCCCAGGTGCCCGTCTCCTACGTCGACTTTGACGATGCCATGTATAGCGTGGAGTTCGGTCGGCCCTATGGCTGCGCTTCCGAGATCCGCGCGTTCAAGAATCCCTACAACGTCTTTGCGCTGCGTAACTGGGAGCGGGTGCGTGCGCTCTATTCGACCTATCATTTCAGCGAAGCGCGTCGCTTACTGGAGGAAGAGATCAAGCCGGTGATGGCCATGCTCCCGATTGAGCCAGATCCCACCACTGCCGTGGAGCAGTTAGCCAGGGCGTTACGGTGTTATGAGCTATGGGATGCTGGTGATTTCCATGCAGCCCACAAAGAAAGCCAGGAACTTCGGGAACAGGGCATGGACTTCGCTCCGCCAACGGCGGTTACCAGGCTGGCGGATATCTGGCCCCATGCGGATGAAGACACCGCCCCTGAACAAGCGGCCGGGATCTTGTTGGACCAACATAAGGCGCTGGCGGAAGGGAATGGCACGCCGGCCGATTCCTTCTTCTGCCGCGAGGATTGTGTAGTGACCTACGCCGAGGACGAGCTGGCTCGCATCCGGCGTCTCATCAAATTCAACGAGGACTACCGCTCGGCCTTTCTCCGTGCGGCTTCGCTCAACGAGGTGCTGCTCAAGGCTCGGCTGGCCGGGTTGTGGCGCGATGGGAAGTTGCAGGCACCCAGATCCCATCTCGTCATGTTTGAAAGCCTTATAAATTATGCAACTGCCAAGAAGATGTTGAAAGTGCTGCAAGGAAGCCCCAGCCGTTTACAAGCCGAACTCATCTCAGACATCTATGAAATTGACACTTTTTGGGAGCGATGTACTCTGGACATAGAGGATCTGATTGATCTCCGCAATAAGACCGTTCACACCTATCTATCTATCCCGCGTTCCATCGCCGAGGCTGCCTGGCAGGTAGCGGGCGCGAATCTTCGTGACTATCGAGACGCTTGGGCCACGACGGCAGTGCCCACGGTCGACACCAGGACGTTGCCGTGGCGCGAACTTTGTCAACGCTGTGGGGCCGATGTTTTCCTGCCCCCGAATCTTCTCAGAGAGGAGGAACCAGATGACGAAATACCTGTTGGCTGCTGAGGCCGACCGCATTCAGGACTTGCTCTTCCGCTCGTCGCAATTGCGTGAGGTGGTGGGCGGGAGCCAGCTCCTGAAACGTTTCGGCGACGACGTGCCCGCGTTGCTGGCGGAGGAGTTAGGGCTCGAATTGGGCACGGATATGGAGGTTATCACAAAGGGTGGCGGTAGTTTCTACCTGGAATTTGCGCAGGAAGACGCTGCCCGGCAGTTTGGAGCGGCGTTGGCCGAGGTTTACTACCGCACTACCGGTGGGACCCTGAGCGCCATTGAACCGGTAGAGTACTCAGGTAACGACGCGGATTACCCGGACGCCAGTGCCAAGGCCGGGGAACGCCTGCGCGCGGCCAAACGTGGCGGACCCTTCGTCGCCGTAACCCAAATCCCCTACGTGGCTTTCTGCGAGTCCTGCGGCGTGGGCCTGGCCGAAGCGCATGAAGCCCGCTTTGAGGAGGACGAAGACGAGGAAGGGCAATACCTCCGTCCCTCTTGTCGCCTCAAGACCGCCGCGCGGGAACAGAAAGGGCTTCAGAAGTTTCTGGGACCCTTCTATGATGCCGTCATCTCCCCCAGTGTTCCCTGGAGAAAAGAATGGCCTAATGATGCGGATGCTGTTGGTGAGCTTGATCCCCGTCGCTATGTGGCTTACATCGTTGCGGATGGGAACGATATGGGTAGGGTTTTCGGTGGATGCAATCGGGAGCAAGCAAAGGCCCTTTCTCAAAAGATGGAAAGGGTTACCCAAGAAGCGCTTGCGGTACCATTTCGACATTTTGCAAAGAACAAGGCTGCGGCGGGCAACCCTACTTCGATTCCTGCGCTTCCTCTTGTCCTTGGTGGCGACGATGTCTTCGCTTTGGTCCCCGCACGCTGGTCTCTTGATATCGCCAAGCAGCTCTGTCTTACCTTCCAGCAAGAGATGACGAAATTCGCCCGAGACCAGGGAATTCTGGAGGGCGATAAAGCCATTACCCTGACGGCCGTCGTGGTCATCTGCAAGGCCAACTATCCCTACTATTTGGCTCACGAGATTGGCGAGGAGAGATTGGGGCAAGCCAAGCGCGTGGTCAAGGCACTGGCGAAGGATGAAAACCGCTACCTTTCGGCGGTGGACTTTGAGATCGTCTTGGGGAGTCAGGTGAAATCAACATTCCAGGATGGAGAGCGTGATTATCGTCCCAGTCTGCGACCTTACTGGGTACTCCAGGATGCAGCTCCACCGCCCCCGGAATGGGGATTACCCTTAAACAGCTTGCTAGAACAACGGCTTAGGTTGGCTGCCATGAATCTGCCGGCGCGCCGGCGCTCTCAACTCCGCGAGCTCCTGGATCAGGTCCCCAGTACGGGCGATCCGCAGTCATGGAATGAAGCATTAGGTCGTTTGCTAGGCCGGGTGGAACGGGATCGCCGCTGGCAGGGACGCCATCCCCTGCGGCAGGCCTTAGATGACCTGGGTGGGGTTGAATTGGAGTCATGGCAAGCTATCATTCGCACCTCTGACAAAGATCATTGGCAGGGAAACGGGATGGGCGATTTATTGCGTATCTGGGATTGGGTCCGGCGCATTGACGAGGACCCACAGGTGTACGAAGGAGGCCCGGCATGAGCTTAACTTTGACCTTCAAACTGGAGATGCACTCCGACTATCATGTCGGCGCGGGGCACGGACGGGGCACGGAGATTGATTCGGCGCTGCTGCGTGACGCCGACGGCGTCCCCGTGCTGCGCGGCACCGTGCTCAACGGCCTGTTGCGGGATGGGCTTTGGAGGCTGTTGCAGCTGGGGCCGCTGGAAGATCGTCGCGCGTGCCCGGCCTCGGGAAAAGATCCCGGCGAGGGATCCGGCGAATACTGCGGGCAATACACGCAGCCCGACCACGATCCTGAGCTCTGCCCCATCTGCCGTCTCTTCGGCTCCCCGCGCCACCGGAAACGCTGGCGCATCAGTTCGGCCCGCCCGGTGGATCATCAGGACATCGTCAGCACGGCCTACCAGCCGGCGGACCTGCCGGAGCAGTGGGTGACGCGGGTGCGGGTTAATCCGCGCACGCGCCGGGCCGCCGCGCGCCAGCTCTTCTCCGAGGAACAGGGCGGGAAGCAGACCTTTATCTTCACCGCGACCTGTCCCACGGATGGCGACGATGTGCTTGACGACGCCGCACTACTTGTGGCGGCCGCCCGTTTCGTCCGGGAGTTGGGCCGTTCCCGTCGCCGGGGACAGGGGGAGTGTCTCATCTCTCTGATCGACGTACAAGGCGCCGATCTGGGCGATCGTCCGCAGGCGACATTACTCACCCGCTTCGAGACGCAGTGGTTGCGGGGCGATCCCGCGCCTTTGACATCGCGCCCGGGGGAGGCGCTGGCCGCCGTTGCGGCTCTGGAACAGGCCGAGGATCACCCCTTCAGGTTGCGGGTGCTGATTCGGCTGGAGGAGCCGCTTATTATCGCCATGCGGGCAGCGGCGGGGAACCGCTTCCAGAGTCGCGATGCCATCCCCGGCACCGTGCTGCGCGGGGCGCTGGCGAACCGGGCGGCGCAAGCCTTCGATCTTGACGACGATGCCACGTACGACGCCTTCCTGCATCTCTTCTTGCGCGACGGGGTGCGATTTTCTACCCTGTATCCACTGCAACAGATAAAAGACGCGTTCTATTCTGCCATCCCCACACCTCGCGACGGCTTTACCTGCAAGGTCTATCCAGAGCACGATATAGAGTGGGGCACCAAGGGAAGCGTACGTGACTGTTCACAGTGCGACAGTCCGACCAAGGCCGTGCGGGGAACGTTTTACGCACTCCGAGAACTTAGCCCCGAACCTTTCGAGCCGAAAAAGCGGGTGGAGATGCACATCCGCGTCGATCCAAAGACGGGGCGCGTCGCGGAAGGGCAATTGTTCGACTATATGCCGCTGGAGGCTGGACAATACTTTGTTGGCGAATTACGCTGTACCAACGAAGAAACGTGGCACCTGCTCAAGACTTTCACCGGTCTGAAACAGGCCGCGCCGTTCGATCTGCGGGTGGGTAGGGCCAGGCGCCGGGGCTATGGCAAGATCACGCTGTGGCTGGACGATGAGCACCCTCTTCTCTGGAGTCTGTTGCCGTTGGCGGATCGGGTTCCCGAAAACGCGCAAGACCTTACCTTGACCTTGCTCACCGACGCCATTATCCAGGATGACTGGGGTCGCTTTGCCACCGGGTTTGACGCGAAGTGGTTGCAAGACGAACTCTCTCTCCCCGTGAATGTTGTCAAGGGACGGGACTTCGCCAGTCAGCGGGCCACGGATGGTTACAATGCTCAGTGGCGCCTGCCGCGCTGGCGAGTTGTGACGCTGCAGGCCGGTTCCACCGTGCGCTTGCAGTTGAAGGGACCGGTGACGCCCGAGGTACAGGCGCAATTGCAGCAACTGGAACGGGAGGGCATCGGCGAGCGTCGCAACGAAGGCTATGGGTGGATTGTCTTCAATCATCCCCTCTACAAGAGCTTTGCCGGCGTGCAGAGTACCAGAATGAACATACCGAAGCGTATGGAATTTGCCAGTCGAGAGTCGGAGACTTTCGGGGAACGGTACCGTGAGTGGCAGGATCGGCTGGATGCGTTCGTCGAAGAGCACAAGCGACAGTGGCGCAGACTCGAAGGAGAAGGACAACCGGTCACGGCCCTAGCGCGCTGGTTGATGCGCAACCGTTACCGGGACGTACCGGCTTTGATCGCGGAGGTAACCAAGGTTGGCACCGCCAACGAGGATCTTAAATCTCTAATCAGAGCACAGGGGCAACGGGAAGGCGAAGATGAATACGGCGACCGTCCCCAGAAGAACCGGCTGACAGAGAAAAAGGTTATCTGGTTGGCTAAGAAATTGTTGCAGGAGCTGAACGAGCAGCCCTCGATGTTCTGGCCTAAAGGCATCCAGATGATAGCCGATCAACTTGCTACCGTCGCCGAGATGAATAAGGAGGCGTGACAATGAAATACCGTACTGTGACCGGTATCTTAGAAGCTCGCACCGCCGTCCATGTGAGTAGCGGTGAGGGTAGTGAGGCCGCGGATCTGCTTCTGCGCCGGGACGCCGGAGGAGAGATCGTTATCCCCGGCACGGCCATCGCCGGCGCGTTACGCGCCATGCTCACCCGGCTGGCGCCGCGTCTCGAGAACGTAGGCGTGTGCCGGGCTCTCTGGCCTCAAGAAGCGCGGAAGAGAGTGAAGACCCAAGGGTGCGGCTGTGCCGTCTGCCGGCTCATGGGCGATGTCAAGCCCAGCGACGAGGGCGAGGGCGAAGCTGCGGCTTCGCGGCTGCTGGTCTTCAACGCGCGCTTGCTGGAAAGTGATCGGCCGATGATCCGCGACGGCGTCGGTATCGACCGGCGCACCGGGGCTGCGGCTCGCCGGACGGCGGCCAAGTACGACCTGGAGGTGCTCCCGGCCGGGGCACGCTTCGCGTTGCGCCTGGAACTGCGAGAACCGGCGGAGGGAAGCACGCTCGACATGGACGAGCAGCTCCTCGCTGCCGCGCTGGGAGAATGGCTTGCCGGGCGGTTAGCCCTGGGCGGTGACGTGGGACGGGGCCTGGGCGCGTTCACTCTGACCGGCTTGCACTATTACGAACATGATCTGAAGACAGTGGACGGACTGATGACCTTCTTGCGCGCCGATAACCCCTGGGAAATCTCGGGTGACAAGCCGTCGCCACATATGAAGGAGGTCACGTCGCGTCTCTGGCAACGGTTGGCAGGGGCGACCATTGAGGAAAAATCAGCGGTGCTTACCCAGACGCGAGCACAGATTCGGCGCGAATGTAGGATGAACGAGTCGGACATGCAGAACGCGCTGGAGGCTCCGATTCCGGTGGCCACGGGCTGGGCGGCTTGGACGTTCACGCTGCAAGCGCAAGGTCCCTTCCTCACACATGATCCTGCCACGGCCGGCTTGCGCGGCTTCGACCACGCGCCTTTGCTCAATCAGGTGGACGACTGGTGGCACCCGGTGCTGCCCGGATCAAGTTTGCGCGGTGTGCTCCGCAGTCACGCCGAGCGCATTGCCCGGACATTGGTTTCGCATCGAGCGATGAAGGAAGCCAACGCCGAAGAAAACGTCGCCGAGGAGTATTTCTTACGCCACTGCCCGGCCTGCGATCCCCTAGCCCGGCGCTCACCAACAGGTGGGGAATCTCTACCGCTGGAAAGCTGCGATAGCCTGCTGCATTACGAGGTACGTCACCCGGAGCACAAAGAGGTCAACCGTGAAGACCTGTGCCTGGCCTGCCAGCTCTTCGGCAGCGCCCGCAACGGCAGCCGTTTTCGCGTGGAGGATGCGCCGTTTGCGGGTGAGAGACCGGTGTACAAGATGCTGGACTTCCTGGCCGTGGATCGTTTCACGGGCGGTGGGGCGGAGCACCTCAAATTCGACGCCCTGGCGCTGTGGAAACCGGCTTTCAAGGTGCGCCTGTGGCTGGAGAATCCGGCGGATTGGGAGCTGGGCTGGCTGACGTTGGTGCTCCGCGATCTGGCCGAGGGTTGGCTGCGCGTGGGCTTTGGCGCGGCCAAAGGCTTTGGGGAAGTGAGGATTGTCGAGGGGACGTTCCAGAAGGCGGCGTTACCTGCGGGCAAGCCATCAGCAGGCGCAACGTCGCTCTTCACCGTTGAGACCTTTGACCTGACTGATGCCGCCCTGCACGAGAAACAACGTACATGGCTTGCGGCATTCCATCAGAGACTAGAAAAGTTGGAAACGTATCGGCGGTTGGATAAGATGACTCTCCCTGCCGACAGCTACTTCGGCACCGGGGTGGAAAAACTCTACCGCCTGGACGTTGAGCAACAAGGAGGTGCGTAATGACCAAGCGCAAGGCGATTGACTTCAAGGAACTGGTAGGAGACTTGATCGAGAACCAGCAAGCCCCTGAAGAGGGCTGGTTCATCATCGTAGGCGGCAAATGTGAGGAGGACGCACTCCTTGACTGGTTGGAGGACCTTGACCTGGCAACGTTGGATATTCGCATCTGGTTTTACACCGATGCGTGCGTAATCGGCAGCGACGCGACGCCAGAGGAGGACGTCGCCTTGCTGGAGCGGGCGCGGCTCTTCGGTCCCGGCGGCGATCTGGAGATCTGGCGTGGGCGCCGGGGCTTTCGCTGGCGCTACGTCGGTCTGGCGGCCCATGCACCGCAGGGTGAAGTATTATCATGGCCTGATGACAAAAACAGCCCGGTCTTCTGGCGCGAGCGGACGGCGCTCCTCTGGGGTAACCGTCCAGCGGGCCAAAAACGTTGGCACGATGACCGGGTGGCCGGCGCGGCGCTGGACTATCCAGTGAGCGGTACGCCGGAGCGGGTCCACGTACGCTATCGAGAATACACGCAGGCCGGGCGACCGTTCGCCATCTGGCTGCGAGAACTGGAGGGCTACAATGGCTGAGGGAACGATAAAAGTAATCATCAACAATTACTCTGGTTTTATCACGCCAGATGATGAGAGCGAGGATGTCTACTTCAAGCTTCAGTGGATCAAAAACGTTCCTCGTTCGGAGATTGCGAGGGGCATGCGGGTTCGGTATGAGACTCGACGTACCGAGAAGGGACTTCAGACTCGCTGGATAGAGGCAATCCCTAAGGCGTCCGTTTCAACAACGACGGCTGCTGACCGTTATACGTACAAGGGTCAGGGACCATATAGATTCCTCAATCCCTATAACTTCATCCGCTACTTGGATGCCCCTAAAGTGGATGCGGAGACGCCTGCCGACCAGCAGCTCCTCTGGCGCTGTCCGCCGCCGCCTCATGACCGCTACGTAGGTCTCAGTGGGCAAATCACGTGTGAGGTCAAGGCCGTGACGCCGCTCTTTGTCTCGGATAGCCACGCTATTGAGGAAGATGACGATGGGCACAAGTCCTATCGTTTCTTCGAGCATGAGGGGAAGCCCGCGTTGCCCGCCAGCAGCCTGCGTGGCATGGTGCGCTCGGTGTTCGAGGTGGTGACGAACTCGTGCTTTGGAGTACTTGATGATCAAAAACTCAGTGAGCATTTTGAGTCGCGGCGAGCTCCCTGGCTTGTTCCTGCACGGGTAGAGAAGATGGGAGAAGATTGGCGTTTGCGGCTCTTGTCGGGTTCAACCGAACTGCAAATTGAGCGACAACCAGGCCGCGGTAGCCCTGATGGTATGCAGTATGCAGCCTGGGCTGCCAGTTACTGGCCCATCTCTCCAAGCAAGACACTACGTGCAATTGATCCGAAACGTTTTCACCTACGAGGAAAGCAACGACGGCTGCGAGACAAATTCATTCAGCGGACCAAGACACCTTTTCGAAACCCTGATGGGGTTGAACACGGCGAATCATGTTATGCTTTGTTGCGCGAATTTCAACATCCAATCCCAAAAGTCAAGTTTTGGGATGTTGTAGAAGTTAGACGTCGTCTTGAGGACTTTTCAGACAGTCAACGTTCCTATGCTATTGAAGGGTGGTTATGCATCAACAACCAGAATATTGAGGCCAAGCATAGTGAGCGGTTCTTTTTTCCCAAAGCAGACAGTCGTGTGATTGATTTGCCCAAATCGGTGCGCAAAGACTACGAAGCGTTGATCGCCGATTATCAGCGTCGTCACGCGAAGACTGCGGAAAAACACAAACAGGGTAAGAAATCTGCCGATGAAGTGGCTTTGAGTCGTTTCATTTACAATGAAGATGAATCCCATCTACAGGGAGGCGAGTTGGTCTATGCTCTATTGAGCGGGACAGTTGATAATCCTATCATTGAATTCATTGCTCCGGTTGCTGTACCGCGTGTAAGCTACGAACAGAGTATTGGGGATTTACTTTCCCGGTATCCTCATCTTCTGCCCTGTGAGCATTTCACAAAGCTTTGCCCTGCCTGCCGAGTTTTTGGCTGGGTGCACCCAGACCCCCCAGAAGACAGCCCGGATGTTGTGACAGCCTACGCCGGACGAGTACGTTTCACCCACGCACATCACCTTTCCGACAACGGCACGCTGAAGGATACACCCTTGGCGGTTCTATCCACGCCCAACCCCACCACGACGCAGTTCTACTTATTCGACAAGGACGGAGAGCCTGATCCAAACGTGGATTACAATAAACGAGGCGCACATTTGCGCGGGCGCAA
>CAYVKR010000100.1:0-10592 GCA_964452025.1 uncultured Anaerolineales bacterium | reverse complement strand
AACCAGGTATGCTTGAGTATTCGCCATTCATCATTCGCTATTTTCGAAGGAGTCACGGTTTTTTCTTCAGAATGAAATGCTCTCTGCCTGGCGTGGTTATGAGATTGACCATTTGATCCTTTACCAGCTGTGGAATCATGTGGATTCACGCAACCTTGTCGCCTGTTGCTCGTAGTATAATAGTGATACGAGGATAAAGGAATGAATGGCATACGTGAAGATATAGGGAGGTACGGGGATGCGTAAAGAGCGCAAGATACTGGTATTGGGATTGATTGTGGGTTTGTCTCTGATGGCGTTGGCATGCGGGTCCATCGATTTGAATCTTGATATTGATACCATCGAGGTCGGCGAGCTGCAGCGGGAAACGCGCGTCGTTGAGCTTGACGGCGCCGACGAAGTGCGGACGAGCATAAGAATGGGTGCCGGCAAGCTGGAGATTGATGGTGGCGCCGAGTCGCTGCTAGAAGCCGACTTCACCTATAACGTCGCGGAGTGGGAACCTCAGGTCAAATATGAGGACGAGCGACTGACGATCCGCCAGCCTCGTTCAAATAAACTACCTTTCAATGAAGACGTGCGGTATGAATGGGATCTCTCATTCAACAACGACGTGCCCCTGGAAATCCGCATCGACTTCGGGGCGGGCAACGGCGACATCGACTTGACGGATCTCGCGGTGACGACGGTGGATATGAAACTGGGCGCCGGTGACGTAGAAATCGACGCGCGAAACAACGAGACCCTGGAGCGCCTGGAGCTCGATATGGGCGCCGGTGACGTCAAGATCGACCTGCGTGGCGCCTGGACCGACGACGTCGACGTGACTATTCAAGGCGGCGTTGGTAAGATGACGGTCAGATTGCCGGAAGATTTGGGGGTGCGCGTGGCTGTGACCAAAGGCATCGGCGGCATTAACGCCAACGGCTTCCGCATTGAAGACGGCGACTACGTCAACGACGCCTACGAGGACGCTGACGCGGTGGTCTACGTCACCATCCAGGCCGGCATCGGGCAAGTCAACCTGGAGTTGGATTGACGAAGTCAGAGGCGATCAGAAAAGAGGCGTGGTTTTCCACGCCTCTTTTGCTTACACTATGGCAGTGACCGTTTGGGAAAGCCGCCCTAGATAGACATTTCATCTACCCTCGTGAAACAGCCCTGAACTCTCCCGCGCGCAGCATCTCCACCAGCTCCACATCATCTGCCGGCGTGCGCGCCAACTCATTATAATGCGCTCCCAACTCCGCGACTTGATGCGCGTCCGAGTTCGCCAGCAGCGGGATCTCCCAGCGCTCCGCCAGCTTTCGAATCCTGGACTCGGACCGGGGCGGTGTGTTGTGCGAATAGACCTCCATCGCGTGCGGCGGTCGCGCCGTGATCTCATCGCTCATCAGCCGGTAGAAGCGAAATGGGTGGGCCAGCGCCAGAAAGCCGCCCCATATCTCCACAAAATCACGCAACCTGCTGTACGTCCACATCTCCTCTTCCAGGAACGGATCCTGAATGCCCAGCACCAGTGCGTGATCCCTGCCCAAACTGACCTCGATCCCGCCGAAGACGCGAAACGGGGTGTATTTGGCGTTCAACATCGCCAGCCGCTCCGGGGGCACCAGCCGGTCGTGATCGGTAAGCGCCATCGCGTCCAACCCCAGCGCCATCGCCGTCTGAATCATCTCCTCTTCCTCAGACCGTCCACACGACGAACGATTCCGTGTGTGAACGTGCAAATCGATCTTTATCACAAAGGCCTTCCTTTTCTCCTTCTATTCGGGGACAAGCCCCAATCAGCCATTGTAACACAGAACCTCCGTAGCGTCAGATGCCATCTAAGCAGATTCTGATATACTTCGAGACATTGACCAATGGAGGTGACATGGAAACCCACGTCGCGCGGGATTGGGAACTCCCGCTCACCGTCGATCTCATCCTGACGGGACAGGGCGCAGACCCGGAGATCATTCGCCAGCGCCGCCCGCAGCTGGTCGCGCTGGCAGAGCGTGCGCTGGGCGAGGCGGCGACCCTTTTGCATCCGCAGGTGGCCTACCGGCGCCTGGAGGTGGTTTTGGCGGCTGACGACCACCTCAGGCTCGCGGACGACGTCACGCTGACCGCGCCGCCCCTCATCCAGCCGCTGGGGTCCGCCCAGACCGTGATCCTGCTGGCGGTCACCCTTGGGCATGATCTGGATGTCCGTATCGCCGCGCTCATGGACGCTGATCCCGCCTACGCCCTTGCCCTCGACGGGCTGGGCACCGTCGCCGTGGACGCGCTCAATCGCGCTGCCTACCGTCGCTTCGAGGCCGAAGCCGCCGACCGCGGAAAGCACCTCTCGCGCCCCTTCAGCCCCGGCATGACCGGCTGGCCCGTGGACGTGGGCCAACAGTGGTTTTTCACCCATCTCGATCCCAGTGCTATTGGCATCCGCATCCTGCCCGGCGGCCAGATGGAGCCGAGAAAATCCTGCACCGCCGTCATCGGCGTCGGGCGCGATGTTCAGCCCTACGACGGACGCCCCTGCCCCACCTGTCCCATGCACGCGACGTGCACCTACCAGCAGCGGCATCGCCTTCATAGCTGACTTATCATAACCATCAAGGAATGTCTCTTTGGGATTGCACTAGAAGATCAACGTTTCACTTGCAATCTGCAATTTTCCACTGTGTTTTTGAGGAGCATCCATGACAACAATCTTCCCCCATCGCATCGACTTCGAGCCCGTCGGCAGGCGCGCCGAAGCCGAACCAGGGCAGACCCTCCTAGACGCAGCGCAGCGCGCGGGCATCGAGCTCGCCGCCGTCTGTGGCGGCAGCGGCACCTGCGGCAAATGTCGCGTGCGGCTGATGGAGGGCGCGCTCACCCCGCCGACCGACGTCGAGCGCAAGGTGCTGGGCGAGACCGCGCTGGCAGCCGGTGAGCGGCTGGCCTGCCAGGCCCGCCCCTCTGCCGATGTCAAGCTCTACCTCCCGCCGGACTCCCTCACCACGCCGCAACGCCTCCAGGTCGAAGGGCAAGAGGTTACTGTGCCCGTCGATCCCGTCGTTGAGCCAGTGGACGTCGCCGTGGACATGCCCACGCTCCACGATCTGCGCGCCGACACCGTTCGCCTGGCCGACGCGCTGGCTGCCCAGGGCGTTCCGCGCCCCTTCTTCGCCCAGCCCGTCCTCTCCGACCTATCGGAACGCCTGCGCGCCCAGGAATGGCGCGCGCGTTTGGCCCTGCGCCATCGCCCACCCATGCCGGAAGTCGTAGGCGTCCTGCCGGAGGGCGCGTCGCTGCTGGGCCTTGCCGTCGATATCGGCACCACCAAAATGGCCGGTTACCTCGTCGATTTGCAGAGCGGGCGGACGCTGGCCCGCGCGGGACGGATGAACCCGCAGGTCGCCTACGGTGAGGACGTCGTCAGCCGTATCGCCTACGCCAATGAGCACGCCGGGGGCCGCCGGCAGCTCCAGGCGCGGCTGATGGAGAGCTTCAATGCCCTGGTCGCCGCGCTCTGCGCCGAGGCCGCCACGTCGCCGGATCGCATCGTCGAGGCCGTGGTGGTGGGCAACACCGTCATGCACCACCTCTTCGCGGGCCTGCCCGTGTGCCAGCTGGGGGAAGCACCGTATCTCGCCGCCGCCAGCGAACCATTGGATATCTGCGCGCGCCATCTGGGGCTGGATCTGGCGCCGGGTGCCAAAGTCTACCTGCCGCCCAACATCGCCGGATACGTCGGCGCCGACCACGTCGCCATGCTGCTGGCGACCGAGGTCTGGCGCGCGGAGCGGCCCACCGTGGCGCTGGATATCGGCACGAACACGGAGATCAGCCTGGCAGTGGAGGGGCAGCTGCTCAGCTGCTCCTGCGCCTCCGGCCCGGCCTTCGAGGGCGCGCACATCCACGCGGGGATGCGCGCCGCGCCGGGCGCCGTGGAGTACGTCACCCTCGCCGACGGCGACGTGCGCGTACAGACCATCGAGGGGAGACCGGCGGTGGGCATCTGCGGCTCCGGCATCTTAGACGCCGTGGCGGCGCTGCGCACGGCGGGCGTCATCAACCGCGCTGGGCGGCTGCAGCAGGAGCATCCTAGGGCCCGACCGTGGGAGCGGCACCACGCCTTTGTGCTCGTTCCCGCCGCCGAGACAGGCAATGGGCACGACCTGTTGGTCACGCGCCGTGACGTCAACGAGATCCAGCTGGCGAAGGGCGCCATCCGCGCGGGCGTCGAGGTGCTGCTGGGCGAGGCGGGCTTGACCCACGAGGATCTTGCGGATTTCGTCGTGGCGGGCGCCTTCGGAACCTATTTAGACATCCAGAGCGCCGTCGACGTGGGGATGTTCCCGCCGCTGCCGCGCTCGCGCTTCCGCCAGGTGGGCAACGCCGCCGGGACCGGCGCGCGCCAGATGCTGATCTCGGGTGAGCGCCGCGCGCTGGTCGAGGCCATCGCCGCGCGGGTGGAGTATGTGGAGCTGACCACCCATCCCGCCTTCACGGACGCCTACATGACGGCGATTATGTTTTGAAACGCCTGGCTGTGTGAGCTACTTCATCAGTTGCGCCGAACTTCACGCAGAGATTTCCTCACCAGCTCGATGACGTCCCTGTTGCTCAATCCCTTGGGGTGTTCATCCCCATAGCCGCCTTGTTCGTAGACGTCTCGCGGGGATATCCCCTTGAAAACGGGCTGCCATTCCAGTTGATCGAGTATCTCCTCCAGGTCATGTTTGATCGTGCACAGCGCAAAGTTAAGCACAAGTGCGCTTTCCAATCTATTCTCGAATGGGCCTCGACGTTTCACCCATTCCGCGCAAAATTCCTCGGCTAAGTCCATAATCTCGTGATGAAAGTTGAAACTACCGTCTTCATGAAACATCGTTTCTTTCCCTCCGTACGAATCTTGGCGTCCGACTACAAACGTCCATCAGATATTTCTGGTCTTCTTGGTTGAAAGCGGCTCGGGGTTTAGTCCTCAGCCCAGCGCCTCCCGCATCATGGTGTACGCCCATTCCACGAGATGATCCGCGCTCATCACGCGCACGGTCTGGTCGACGACGTCGCCGCCCACGCTGACCGCCAGGTGGATGGGATGGGCCAGGCTCTCCTCCAGCGTCGGACCCTTGGCCCAGACGACCATGCAGAGGCTGACGCCCAGGAATCCCCGCCCTTCACGGGCGGCGGCGCGCGCGGTCTTGGCCGAGAAATCGCCCTTGTTTTTGAACTGCGGGCGCGGCAAGTCGATGAGGACAATGGCCTCTTCCAGATCCTCGGTGATCAGGCTGCTGCCCAGCACGTCGGGTCCCAGCGGCGTCTCAAAGAAACGGTGACTGACGATGCCGTCGACGCCGCATTCGACGGTGCCCAGGGTCATCTCCCGCTCGGCCAGGTTTTTCGCTACGGCGGCTCCTATGGTGTTCGGATTTGGTTCCATGGTTGGTGACTCCTCTTGTAGTCTCGTAGTCTCTTAGTCGGGTCGTCTAATCGTCAATGGATCAGGGGCAAGATCTGTTAGATCCGCTCCATCCGCCGACTCGTTTTCATCCTCGTAAGTTTGTTGAGTCGCATGGGAATGCTTCTAGAATTGGGCGCTGATGGGCTTTTACCGCACATCAGCCTTTCTGCTCCCACTCGCCGCCCAGCTCGTCGAAGCGATGGTGCAGTTCCTTGACGGTCTCCGGCGCGAGGGGCAGCTTGGTCTCCACCCACTCGATGTTCATTTGCATGTGGCGTGGATTGCGCGTGCCGACGATGGCGGTGTCGATGACGTCGTGCGCCAGCGTGAAGCCCAACGCCAGCAGAATCCGGTGACCGGGTGCCTCCGGCAGCAGGCCTTGAGCGCGCATAGTCTGCGCGCGCTCGAAGTAGGGACGCGCGTACTCGCTGGGTGCCCGCGCCGCGCCCCAGGCCGCGTTGGCGATGGGCCGCTTGGCGATGATGCCCATGCCGGCGGCTTCGGCCTTGGGCAGCAGCTCGTATCGCGCCCGTTGATCGACCAGATTGAAGCTGGTTTGCAGCGTATCAAAGTGACCGCTCTCCACTGCCCATAACGCCGATGCGTTATCGCCGCTGTAGCCCAGAAAGCGCACCTTGCCCGCCTCCCTGGCCTCCACCAGCGCCTGGATGACCTCGCCGCGCTCCAGCACGTCGACGTCGCAGGAGTGCAGCTGGATGATGTCGATCTGATCGGTGCGCATGCGCCGGAGGCTCCGGTCGATGCTGTCGGCGACGGTCTGGGCGGTCCAGGGTTCACCCTCGAAATCGCCCGCCACGTGTCCACATTTGGTGGCAAGCACGTATTCGTCGCGGCGGTGCGCCACAGTCTGCCCGATCAGCTCCTCGCTGATGCCGTAGCAGGCGCTGGTATCCAGAAAGTTGATGCCGTTATCGAGCGCCGTGTTCAACACCTTGGACGCTTCATAGACCTGGTCCATGTCCAGCTGAAATCCGATCTCTGCCATTCCAACGCCGAGGCGGCTGATCTCCAGTCCGGTCTTGCCAAGTTGTCGAGTTTCCATGTCAAATCCTCCTTTCGCTGTGGTCAGGGATTTCGAAGCGAGTCTGCTGGTGAAAACGCCCTCCGTATCGTAGAAACTGCGTAGGCGAAAGCAAGGTAAACGAAGCTGGGGTTGATGCGGGGGGGAAACATGATGGGAAGCCGCCTATGGCGTTTGAACCACCCTGGAACTGCTTCGTTTGCCCGGTCATAGATACGTTTGCCGGCTAGTCCATGGGATACTGCAGGCCGATGCGGTCGCGCACCTCAACCATCGTCTGGGCGATGGTGAGGGAAGCGTTCAGAGACATGGTGGGGCTTTCCAGCGCGCCGTCCCGCAAACAGCGCATGACTTCGATGGCTTGAAAGTGATAGCCAGACTCTCCCGAAACGTGAATCGGTGCCTCTCCGTTCACGTTCAACGTCGCCGACGTGGCCTGCCAGAAGTTTGGTACGCGGAGGGTACCCTTCGTCCCGCTGATGACGGCGGTGCCCGGCGTGTCGGTGCGGATGGCGCAGAAGAGCTGCGCCAGGGCGCCCTGGGGATAGCGCAGGCTCATGGCTGTCTGTTCGTCCACGCCGGTCTCTCCGATGTGAGCCAGCGCTTTGATCTCGGCCGGCGCCTGTCCAAAGATCATCTCCGCCAACGCCACGGTGTAGACGCCGACGTCCAGCAGTGCGCCGCCGGCCAGCGCAGGATTGAGCCAGCGTTCGTTGGGCCGCCACGGGCCGCGAAAGCCGAAATCGACGCTGAGCATGCGCACCTCGCCGATGCGGCCCTCGTCCAGCCATGCGCGCACCGTGCTGATCACAGGCAGGAAGCGCGTCCACATGGCCTCCATCAGAAAGCGCCCCTCAGTCCGCGCGCCGGTGATCATCTCCTGCGCCTGCCGCGCGTTGACGGCCAGGGGTTTCTCACAGAGGACGGCCTTGCCGTGTCGGAGCGCCTGCAGCGTCTGCTCTCTGTGGAACGGATGCGGCGTGGCGATGTAGATCACGTCCACGGCAGGATCGTTCATCAGCGCTTCATAGCTGCCGTAGGCGTGAAGCGCTCCATAGGCCTCCGCGAAGGCTTCGGCGCGCTGCTGAGCGCGCGAGCCCACGGCGACCAGTGTAGCGTCGTCAAGCCGCGCCAGATCGGCGGCGAATTTGTGGGCGATCTTGCCCGGTCCCAGGATGCCCCAGCCGATGGTCTCTGCAGGCGTTCGGTTCATGGTGTACTCCTTTTCTATGGTTCGCATCCTGATTGTAGGTCAGATCAAGGAAATTAACCAGCGTCAGCTGGTTCCAGACGGACGGGTATCTTAGACTGGGGTTGGTTCGGCCTGCAGCCGCTGACGCCACGCCAGCACGTCTTTCACCGTCTCGCGCAAGGGCCGGGGCTGATAGTCGAAGGTGCGGGTCGCTTTCTCGTGGCTGAAGATCGCGTTCTCGCGCACGGTGTCCAGCGAGTAGGTGGTGAATCGGGGCACGCTGTTTGACCATCGGTAGAGACGCTCCATCCATCGCGCCGTGACTCTCGCCAGTTGGAAGGGCACGATAAATGTCGGTGTGCGGATGCCTGCCAGCTCCTGCACGATCCGGTGGATCTGGGTAAGCGGCGTGTTGAAGCCGGAGAGGATGTAGAGCTCGCCGCGCTCACCACGATCGGCCGCCCCTAATAGCCCGTTCACGACATCGCGCACGTCGACGAAATCGTAGCCACCGTCGATGAGCACGTGCAGCCGGCGCCGGGCGAAGTTGCGAATCAGCACCCCCATCTCGGATTGGAGATAGTCGTGCGGCCCAATGATGCCGGTGGGGCAGATGATCACGGCGTCGAGGCCTTGCGCCACAGCGTCCAGCATCCGCACTGTGCCCTCGGCTTTGGTGCGATTGTAACAGTCCGGCGGCGCGTCCAGGGCCAGCGGCGTGGTCTCATCGGTGATGGTGCCCTGGGGCATGGTTTGGAATGCGTGGATCGAGCTGACATGCACTACACGGCGCACGCCACTTAGCAGGGCGGCCTGGGCCACGTTGTGCACGCCGTCCACGTTGACCCGCCACATCAGATCGGTGCGGCTGGGGACGATGGAGACGATGCCGGCAAGATGGTAGACCAGGTCGACGCCCTGCATGGCCTGCCTTAGGGAATCAGGGTCGAGCACGTTGCCCGGCACGCACTCGACGTCTAACCCCTCGAGGAAGGTGCCACAGTCATCGGGCAGCAGGAGCGCGCGCACCTGTGCCCCTTGCGCACAGAGCTTTCGCGCCAGCACGTTGCCCAGGTGTCCGGTCGCTCCGGTGACCAGAATCATCATGATCCTCCTGCTTGGGCTGGAACTATACGTCTAATGACCCAAAAAATGATGACGGCTTATGATTATTTCAGGAGGATAAATAACGACCTCATTCGATCTCGTTCAACAGGGCGACGGTCAGGCGCCGGAGCCGGAGAGAAGGGTATTGCGCACCAGCTCGTTGACCCAGTGTGGCTTGTCTGGGACGTAAACCGTGATGATCACGATCTCCTTGGGGTCCGAGTAATCGCAGACTACGTGGATCTGGAGATCAAGCCTGGGAACGGGCCCAACGATGAGCGCCCGTCGTCGCCGCCAGTATTGCTCCAGGATCTCACCTTGAAAGACGGCGTGAAAGATCTCTTCTGCACGGAGGCCCTCTTTATGCGCTTCTCGCAACCCATGATCCGAGAATCGCATACTCTCACGGTAAAGCAACAGATCTTTAACGCTCTTGATAAACATCTGATGTCTCCAATGCTCAAGGACGACGATATTTGGTGTTCCCAGCGGCTTTTGACAGAAGACGTATCTCGCAGTTCGACTATTAAGGAAGCACGAACAGGCCAGGTAGTCGAGCCAAGGTGCAGATAGAGAGAATTCGTTCCCCTAATAGAGCACCAGGCTCAACGCAGCATGGCGAAAGTATAGACCACGTTGCACCAGAAGTCAATTCTACTCTTGTTCCTGATAGGCCCTATGGTACACTAGAAACATGTCAGCGAACCAAGAGAACGTAAAGGAGAGGAATGTCGGATAATCATCGGATCCGTGAGGGCCTGGTTATCAAGTCGCAGAGTGGTTTCTACACCCTTCTGACCGACGAAGGAGCACAGGTGACGGCGCGTATTCGCGGACGGTTGAAGAAGGAGCGCAGTGACACGACCATCGTCGCGGTGGGAGATCGGGTGCTTTGGCAGAAGCCCACGCACGGTGAGCCGATGATCGAAGAGGTCTTGCCCCGCGAACGCGCGCTCAGTCGTCTGAAGCCGCTGGCCTCCGGACGTGGATCGCGGCGCTGGGATCGCCAGGGGTATCTGCGCGAGCGGAAGCAGGTCATCATCGCCAATCCCGACCAGGTCGTCTTCGTGCTGGCCTGTGCCGAGCCAGAACCTCACCTCCGTCTGTTGGACCGGTTGCTCGTCGGCGCGGAACGCCAACAGATCCCGCCGCTGATCTGTGCCAATAAAGTGGATCTGGTCGGCATGAAGAAAGCGCGCCGCCTCTTTGGGATCTACGAGGAGATCGGCTACACCGTAATCTGCACCAGCGCCGTTACGGGTGAGAACGTTGATCTCCTGCGTGAGGCGCTGAAGGACAAGATTTCAGGCCTGGTCGGTCCGTCCGGCGTGGGCAAAACCAGCCTGCTCAACGCTATGGAGGAGGATCTGGGGCGTCGCGTGCGAGAGGTCAGCGAGGCCACGGGCAAGGGCCGCCACACGACGCGCGTCACCCGGCTGGTCCCGCTGGACGTGGGAGGTTGGGTCGCCGACACCCCCGGCATTCGCGCGCTGGCGCTCTTCGACCTGGAGCCTGAGGAGATCGAGGGCTATTTCCCCGACATCGCGCCTTACGTTCCCGACTGCCGATTCTCCGACTGCACACACCGCGTCGAACCGGGATGTGCGGTGCAAGCGGCGCTTGAGGCGGGAGAGATCAACCAACACCGCTACGAGAGTTACATCCGCTTGCACGAAGAGTATCGGAAGCTTTCGGACATGTACTGGTGGGGGATTGAGGAAGACGTGTAAGTTACCCTTCTGAAGAAAAGGATGACAAGATGATGGCTCTTTTGGACTTCGCATGATCAGACTGAAAGTTTAACCACAGATTTCACA
>CAYVKR010000099.1:0-10633 GCA_964452025.1 uncultured Anaerolineales bacterium | reverse complement strand
GAGCGGCGTAGTTTGCCGGGAGCGAATCGAGGAATCTCCCCTCTGCGACTTGGGGGTGCCATCAAGCGGGGGGGATTCTTCGGCCCTTCGGCTATGCTCAGGGCAGGCTTCCGTGCCAAGAACCGGCATTCCGCTCAGAATGACGAGCAAGATGATGATGTCAAGGACCAAAATGATAGGTAGCTAGAACTGTGATAAGAATTGATATATAATGATAGTGTTCAACGACAACATAGGTGCTTATAAGGAGACCAAGATGTTGAAGGAACAACTGGAACGCTCGGTTCTTTTAGGGATCGGTCTGCTTTCCATCACGCGCGAGAAAGCACAAGCCCTGGCGGATGAATTGGTTAAACAGGGTGAGATGGCCCGAGGCGAAGTCAAGTCATTCACGGATCAGCTGGTAGAACGCGGCAAGGAAGAGCGCCACGCTTTGCGGAAGATGGTCCAGGAAGAGGTCGACATATCGCTCAATGAGATACGCGTGGCGACCCAAAGTGACCTCAAAACCGTACAGGGTCAGGTGGAAGCGCTGCAGACCAAGGTACAGGCGTTGGAAGCCCAACTCGCCGAGTTAAAAGCATCCGTCGAGGACTCTAACGCTTGACCCATCAACTTACCAAAAATCTGGTCCAGCAATATGTCCGCAATGCAGAGGCTGAGGAACTGCGGGCCTGGCTGGATCGATTGCTGCCCCACGTCATTGAAAAACTACCCAAAGAGGAACGTATCGCGCTGGTAAAGTCCATCACACGGGATTATCTCAGCCCGCTGATGCGTGATTTCACGGCAGAGGAGCGGGCAGCGTTGATAGAAGAACTGCTACCGGTGCTGCTAAAAGAGTTCTCTCTGCAAGACATAAATTTCCTAAACCTACTTGGCTAATCTATGACAAAAACCTTGAACAACCCCCACAAAGAGAAAACGTTCGCCGATGAGGCTGTCACGTGGAGCGGCATGATATGGCGTAGCTTCATCTTCTTCGCGCTCCTGCTCATGCTGCTCTACATCGGATTGCACTGGCCCGGTTAACGGCGCAAGCTCGCTCCATAGATCCGCAGCAGGTAAAACGTACCTTGGCTCTTTTGGATTTCGCATGATCAGACCGAAAACTTAACCACGGATTTCACAGATTCTCACAGAAAATGAAAAATCCGTGAGAATCCGTGCCATCTGTGGTAAAAATTTAAGATCGTTTTTGGGCCACCCGGCGAAATCCCAGAAATCCCGTATCTTCTACGAGTGCGGTCATCGTACCGGTCCTGGCGTTACCCCATGCAAAGCACAGGGAGGGGGAACGCGCAGTTCGGTGAAAGAAAAAAACGGACGGAGACAACCGTGTTTGACTTCCCTGTAACCCGGCGTATCAGCCAGATACCGCGCTATCAAGAGATCGTCAGCACCCTGGTACGCCACGGCTTTGGGTTTACCCTGGACCTCCTACCCGCCAGCCGTCGATGGCGCCGCCGGCTCCGTCCTTTTCCCGTCTCCGAACCGAAGAGTCTGCCGGTCCACTTCCGGCAAGCCCTCGAGGAATTGGGACCCACGTTCGTCAAACTAGGCCAGCTACTCAGCACCCGTCCCGATCTACTTCCGCCTGAGTACATCACCGAGCTATCCCTTCTGCAGGATGAGGTCCCCCCGCTGCCCTGGGAGCAGATTGAAAAGGTCCTGAACGAAGAGCTGCAGGAAGCGGATCAGAGATTCCAACGCATCGAGACCCAACCCAAAGCCGCAGCCTCGCTGGGACAGGTGCACACCGCCGTGCTACCTGACGGCACCGATGTCGTGGTCAAGATCCAGCGCCCGAATATCCAAAAAACCATCAAGACCGATCTCAGCATCCTCCATGACATCGCGCGCTATGCGCAACATCACACACCGCTGGGTAAGATCTACAATCTCGAAGAGATCGCAGAGGATTTTGCGAACACGCTCCAGGAGGAGATGAACTATCTGCGCGAAGGGCGCAACGCCGACCGCTTCCGGAACAACTTTCGCGGCGAACCGGGCATCTACATTCCCAGAGTCTACTGGAGCCACACGACGCGGCGCGTGCTGACGCTGGAGCGCATCGAAGGTCTCAAGATCGACAACATTGATGCTATCGAGGCCGCTGGCTTCGACCGCAGTACACTCGCCGAACACGCGGCGCGCCTCTCGGTCCGGGAAATTCTGGTCGACGGCTTCTTCCACGCAGACCCACATCCGGGCAATATCGTCGTAATGGAAAGCGGCGCGCTGGGTATCATGGACTTCGGGATGGTGGGCCACCTCAGTGATCAAGATCGCATCGACCTGATCCGCATCTACACCGTGGCCGTGCGCATGAACGCGGAGGGCCTGGTGGATGAGCTGATTCATATCGGCGCCGCTCCCCCGGACGTTGACCGCGCGTCGCTGGCGCGAGATCTCAACCGACTGATATTACGGTATCACGATCTGCCACTCAAAGCGGTTAAGGCAGCCGAGGTGATGCAAGAAATCCGCCCCATCATCTTCGAGTACCACCTGCACCTCCCGACCAATCTATGGCTGTTAAACAAGAGCCTGACCATGATGGAGGGCATCGGACGCCGGCTCGACCCGAATTTCGACATCTTCGCTTTCTCGCGTCCCTACGTCAACCGGCTGATCCGAAGCGTCGTCCTGCCTAACCGAGCGCAGTTCGAACGGTTGCTGCACAAAAGTATGGTCTGGAACGACTTGCTTGACGAGATTCCGCGCACCGGCCTGGCGCTGTTGAACCGGCTGGAAAAAAGCGAGCCGATTCCGCTCTCCATTGACAGAGCCACGTTGGATCGGCTGGACACCCTCGCCACCCGCATCGCGCTCAGTCTTATCATCACCGGCATGACCATCGGCATCGCGCTGGTTATGCCCACCCTCGGCGCGACGGATCCCTGGCTGCGCGCCATCCTGATCATCAGCTTTGTGGTTGCGCTGGGCCTGGGACTGGGCATCATCATCACCATCTTCCGAAAGCAATAGCACGGCTCCGAACTACCACGACCCGGCGCATAGGCTCCGGCGTCCTCAAAAACGTTGACAAACCCCGCAATCATGGCAGAATTCCTAAAGAGTCCCAATTGAGGCCCAGTGATGAAAAACCAATTTGATCAACTGATGCGCGACCGGGCGTTGGACGCCATCTACGTCAGCGGGCGCGTCAAGCACAACCCAGCGCTGACGTATCTGGTTGACGGCGCAAGCCTGACACACGCCGAGCTTATCAAAAAGCGTGGCGAGCGTCCCGTGCTTATCGTCGGCGCGATGGAACGTGAGGAGGCGCAGGTAACCGGATACCCTATCGTGCTCAACCACCGGTACAACTATCCGCAGCTGCTCAAAGAACAGGATGGCGATCAACTGCAAGCCACAGTCGCCTACGTCCGGCGGATCTTTGAAGATCACGAGATCAGGGGCCGCGTGGGCTGCTATGGTCTGCGCGACCAGGGGATGGCTTATGCCCTGCTGAGGGCGCTTGATGCGACGCTGCCCGACGTGGAGATTGTGGGCGAGATGCCGCCCACGTTGATCTCAGCCGCACGCGCTACCAAATCCTCCGCCGAGGTAAGACGTATCCGAGAGGTGGGCCGGCGCACCGCACCGATCATCGCGCAGACCGTGGACTTCTTGCAGCAGCACCACGTCGACGCGGAGGAGCGACTGCGTCGAGACGATGGCGAGCCGCTGACGGTGGGTGACGTGCACGCGCAGATCCGGCGATTTATCGCCCTGCAAGGTCTGGAAGACCCCGAAGGCTTCATCTTCGCCACCGGACGGGACGCCGGCATCCCCCACAGCCGGGGAAATCTGACCAACCCCCTGCGCCTGGGCGAGAGCATCGTCTTCGATATCTTCCCCTGTGAGCAGGGCGGCGGGTATTTCTTCGATATGACCCGCACGTTCTGCCTGGGCTACGCCCCATCCGCCGTACAAAAGATTCACGAAGATACGCGCCGCTGCCTGCAACAGGTGTGCGACGCGCTGGCGGTGGGGGAAGAGACATACCACTATCAGCAAATAGCGTGCGCATGCTTCAAGGCACAAGGACATCCCACCGTGGCTGACGACGCGAAGACAACATCAGGCTACGTCCACGGATTGGGACACGGCCTCGGCCTGGAACTGCACGAGGCGCCTAGCTTTCGCTTTGTGCCAGGTCATACGGCCCGCTTGGAGCCGGGCCACGTCTTCACCATCGAGCCGGGGCTTTACTATCCCGACGAGGGCATGGGCTGCCGCCTGGAAGACGTCTTCTGGATGGATGAGCAGGGCGCCCCACAGCTATTGACCGATTTTCCATACGAGCTTGTGATACCCATGGCCTAGGGCCGCATTCTGGGTATCCTCGCAAGCAATCAAGGATAAGAGATGAGCATTCGAATGATGGGTATCGAGACGTCCTGTGACGAGACCGCCATCGCCATCGTCGAAGATGGCAAGCGGATTCTCTCCAACGTCATCGCCTCGCAGGTTGAAATCCACGCGCAGTACGGCGGCATCTACCCGGAGATGGCCTCACGGGCCCACATCAAGGCCATTGTGCCGGTGGCCGAGCGCGCGCTCCGTCAGGCGCACCTGGACTGGCAGGACCTGACCGCCATCGCTGTGACCTATGGGCCGGGTCTGCCGGGGTCGCTGCTGGTTGGACTGAACTTCGCCAAGGGGGCAGCGCTGGGTCGCGGGCTGCCGCTCGTGCCGGTCAACCATCTGGAAGGTCACCTCTACGCCCACTGGCTCAAGACGAACAAAGACGGTGCCGCCAACGGGCATCTGCACTTCCCACTGCTGGCGCTGATCGTCTCTGGCGGGCACACTGAGCTGATCCTTATGGGCGATCACGGAACCTACGACTATCTGGGCGGCACGTTGGACGATGCGGCCGGCGAGGCCTTCGACAAAGTCGCCCGCATGTTGAATTTGGGGTATCCGGGCGGTCCCGCCATCGAGAAAGCCGCCCAGAAGGGGAACCCCCGCGCCTTCGGCCTACCGCGCGCCTGGCTGCCTGGCACCCACAACTTCAGCTTCAGCGGATTGAAAACGGCTGTGATGCGCACCTTGAAACGTCATCAAGAACCCTATCCACAACGTCTCGTGGTCGACATGGCTGCTGCGTTTCAGGCATCCGTCGTTGAGGTGTTGGCTGAGAAGACGGCACGGGCGGCCGAGGAATTCAACGTGAGCAGCATCCTGCTCTCCGGCGGCGTCTCGGCCAACCAGGCGCTGCGCGTGGGCGTGCGGGCCCGTGTCACCATCTCTGTTTACACACTGCCCACGGTCCTGTGCACAGACAACGGCGCCATGATCGCAGCCGCCGGCACCCAGGGCTATCGCGCCGGTCGTCGCGCCAACTGGTCGTTGGATATCGAGCCAAATCTGCGGCTGGCGTGAAGAGTCACCACTATCCAAACTTCAAGAAAGAGAGGGAACCATCCCATGAAGTACCATGACGCACTTCGATATTTATACGGCCTCGTCGACTTTGAGAAGCGACGGATTGAGCGTTACACGCCTGAGGAGTTCCGGCTGGATCGGGTGGAGCATTTCCTGGAAAGGTTGGGGAACCCCCAGCGGACCTATCCAAAACTCCACATCGCGGGTACGAAAGGCAAGGGCTCGGTCTCGGCCATGTTGGCGTCTGTAGTCCAGGCTAGCGGTAAAAAGGTAGGTTTGTACACGTCGCCCCATCTTCACACCTATCGTGAGCGCATCCAGATCAACGGTCAGCCCATCTCGCGGCGCGCCATGGCCGCGCTGGTGGAAGAGGCGCAGCCGCTGATCGCCGAGTTCCCCCACATCACCATCTTCGAGGTCTCAACCGCTCTTGCGTTTCGCTACTTTGCCCGCCAGGAGGTGGATCTGGCGGTGATTGAGGTGGGGCTGGGCGGTCGGTTGGACGCCACTAACGTCATCACGCCGCTGATCAGCGTCATCACCTCGCTGAGCCTGGATCACACCTACTTGCTGGGAGATACGCTGCCAGAGATCGCTGTGGAGAAAGCAGGCATCATCAAGAGGGGAGTTCCGGTGGTCTCCGCCCCACAGGAACCGGAAGCGCTGGCTGTACTGGAGCAGGTCGCTGCCGAACATCAAACGACGCTCACGGCAGTGGAACGCGATTGGACGTGGCAACAGGAGACGCGCTCCCTTGATGGTCAAGAGCTGACGGTGCAACGGACGCAGGCGCGCTCCCCGCTGGAAGGACGCTATGCCCTCCCGCTGTTGGGCGATTTCCAGCTGGAGAACGCGACCACGGCCATCGCTGCGCTCGACGTGCTGCGCCAACATGGCGCTGACTGGATCACGCGAGAGACGGTCGAGGCGGGGCTGGCGCAAGTTTCGTGGCCCGGTCGGATGGAGGTGCTCAACCGCAATCCACTCCTTATCGTCGACAGCGCACACAATCCCTACTCTGCCCGAACCCTGGTTGCGACGATGGAAAGATGGTTTCCGAAGACGGGTTGGGTCCTGATCTACGGCGCGTCAAACGACAAAGACATCGCCGGCATGCTGCGCGCGCTCCTACCTGCCAGCGAGCACGTGCTGGTGACGCGCTCCTACCATCCACGCGCGGCCGCGCCTTACGTCCTCGCCGATCAATGCGCCGAGCTGGGGTATGGAGCCGAGATTGCCGTCAACCCAAAGCGCGCGTTGGAGCAAGCTTGCCGACATCTAGAGCCTCACATGGGCATTCTCGCTACCGGCTCCATTTTCCTGGCTGCGGGCATCCGTGAGGCTTGGGCCGAGAGGGGCGAGCAACTGGAACTGCCGCGCCAGGATTGGGATGACGAGCCTTGGGAGCCACCCGAATAGCCGAAGCCCAAAAAAAATAGCGGCGCACGTTGAAGCGTGCGCCGCTATCGTTTTCTGCTAACCTGCTCAGTACACCGGCTTGATCATGCCGTAATTCTCATCGTGGCGCTTGTACACCACACTCAGCCGACCATCGGTTCCATCCAGAAAGACAAAGAAGTAATGGCCGAGCAGCTCCATCTGCTCCACGGCCTCCTCTGGCAAGAGAGACCCCACCTCGAACTCTTTGACGCGGACGATATCCCCCAGCATAAGAGAAGACGGCGCCGCTTCTTCAGGTTCCATTTCCAGGAGCGTTTGCGATGCTTGCGTACGACGCTGCTGGCGCCGCCCCTTATATCGCTCAATCTGACGATGCACTTTATCCAAGACCGTATCGAAGGCAGTGAAAATATCACCGGCGCGCTCCTCTGCGCGCAACAGACGCTGAGGCACGCTCATCGTGACCTGTGCGACCATTCGCTCGGAGGCATCGCTCACGCGGGTCGCCTTAAGATCGACCCGCACGCTCTGGGCCTCCGGAAGATAGCGCCCGAGCTTCTCCGCCTTAGCCGTGACATACTCCTTGAGATGATCTGTCAACTCCAAGTCTTGGTGATAGATTTGCACGTCCATGTATCCCTCCTAAGTCTAACCAGCGGTTTGTAAGGCTATTGTGGGCATTTGAGACGCCCACAAAAACTCCTCTTGGGCATGAATATCCATCCGTGTTAAGGTGCACGTGCTAACGTAAACGCACTGACCGAGACCGCCTTCGCATTCAGCAAGGCCTGCGCGCAGGCATCCAGCGTCGACCCGGTGGTTGCAACGTCATCAATCAGTGTAACCTTATAGCCTGCCAAGTCAAGATCACCGGCAATGACAAAGGCCCCGGTAACATTCTGGCGTCGCTCCTCAAGGTTGAGCCGAGTCTGAGAGACGGTATTACGCACCCGCCGTAACAGATGCGGCGCGATCGGAACATCGATATGCGGAGATAGCGCAGCCGCCAGAAGATGAGCCTGGTTGTACCCTCGTTTGGCTTCTCGGCGCGGATGTAGCGGCACCGGAATCAGCAGCTCGCTCTCCAGGCCATATCGCCTCCAGGCTGCTGCCATCCGGGGCGCCAGCGCCGTGGCAATCGAGGCTGCGCCTCGATATTTGAGCGCGTGAATCAGATCTCGAAGCGCACCGTCGAAGAGAAAGGTGGAACGCACCGGGTTAACGCAAAGAGGAGCCTCTCGACAGATGGGGCATACGCCTGGCTCTAAGACAGGTCGACCACAACGGGGACACGTCTCCACCTCCAGGAGAGAGAGCGTCGCCGCACAGTCCGCACAGATCCAGACCTCGAGCCGACCACAGCGGACGCATTGAGGAGGCAACAGCAGATCCTGCAACCAACGGTAGAGGCGCCAGACGCCACGTTGAAGACTCACCAAGGCTATCTTTCACCAACTTCCAGGTCTAAAAGACAGGTCGAAAAGAACCATCCGAGGTGTTCCCGCCGCCCGCGCAAAAAAACGACTACGCCTTCATGCTCAGGGCTTGTTAAAGAATAACGTCCCGATTCTTGAGCCTGCCCTGCAAATATCCTCAAGAGAATTCGCGTATGAAGGCCCTCGGCACAAGCTTTAACGTCTGTTTCCTTGCGTTTCGGCCACATGGGGTGACGACAACGGGACTTATATTTTTACAGGCTCTCAGAAGCCGCTGAAAATACCGGAGTCCTTGATCTGTAAGAACGCCGGTCCTAACAGCACGATCAAGATTGTGGGGAAGATAAAGAAGGCCAAGGGGATCATGATCTTGACGGGCGCCTGCCTGGCTTTCTCCTCGGCTCGTTGCCGGCGTTTCATGCGCATCTGCTCAGATTGAATGCGCATGACCTTTGCCATACTGACACCCAACTGATCCGCCTGCACAATAGCCGCCACGAAGGAGGTCACGTCAGCCACATCGAGACTGTTAGCCATGTCGCGCAACGCCTCGCGCCGAAGCTTGCCCAACTGCATCTCCTGGACCGTTCGAGCAAAAGCCAAACTAAGCTCGTTATCCCACTTCTCGGCGACTTTAGCCATTGCAGCGTCAAAACCCAGCCCCGCCTCCACACAGATGGTCAAGAGATCCAACGCATCCGGCAACGCCTTGATGACATCCTCCTGCCGGCGACGGATCTTGGACATAAGCAACAACACAGGAAGATAATACCCCAGCGCCAATCCGCCCACGGGCATAAGAATGCGTTGAAAAGCCGGGGTAGATTCTGATGAAGTGGCTAACAGAATCCCAAGCCCACCTCCTACCACAGCCCCCCCCAAGCGAGCGACCAGGAACATGGAGGGTTTGACCTTGTGGATAATGCCTGCTAACCGCAGTTGATGTCTTGCTTTCTCCAAGGTTTGTTGAGGTGTAAAACGCTGCGCAAATTCTGAAAGGCTTTGTAACAACGGCACAATCACACGCTGGCCAAAGGGCTGCGAAAGCTCCAATTCCTCTAGAGAAATCGGTTCGCCCAGCGCTGCCAACTCATTGAGACGATCCTCCAGGTTTTGCGAGGGGCGCTGTGTAGAGACCAGGAGATAGACTAACCCACCGACCAGAATAATTAGTCCCAATATTAATGGAATCCCCATCATATCCTCCCCATCAGACCTCAATATCGGTGATTTTGTTTATGACGAAGTAGCCAAGCGAAATAAGCAGAAGGCTCGTGCCAATCATAATCCAACCACACTCATCCTTAAGGAGAGGTTCGATAAACTCGGGATTGATGACACTGAGTAGACCCACCAGCCCAAAAGGCAGAACCGTGATAATGACACCGGTCGCCCGCCCCTGCGCCGTAAGCGATTTGATCTCACCCTTGATGCGAACTCGCTCTCGGATGGTGAAACTGATGGCATCCAGCACCTCTGCGAGGTTGCCGCCGACCTCGCGCTGCACACTCATCGCTGTGATGACGAGGTCCAAGTCCGTGCTGGGCATACGACGCATGAGATTGGCCATCGCGGTTTCGAAGTCGACGCCCAATTGGATTTCGAGTACCACGCGACCGAACTCATTTGCAATAGGGTCCGGCATCTCGTGAGAGATAACCTCCATAGCCTGCAACGTACTGTAACCCGCCCGCAGCGAGTTAACCATCAGATTGAGGGCATCGCCTAATTGAGTGTTAAACTTCTTAAGGCGCTGATTTTTCCGAATACCAATATAGAAACGCGGACCGAAGATACCCAGTAGGATACCGAGGGGAATCAATAGGGGCCGTCCCAGGAGGTAGAAGAGCAGGCTGGCCCCCAGAGCAATGGTAAGGGAGAGTACCAGGAACTCGCCAACGGTCAGCTTCCAGTCAGCACGCGCCAGTTGGGTCGCTAAGTTCGCAGCAAAGCCGCGTCCTGCGACCGCTCGATCAACAGCGGCACCGATGACCGAACCCCGCTCTCCAGGCTCAACCTCACGCTCAGGAGCCTCATCATGACCGCCGATACGGTCTTCTACCAGGCTCTGTCCGGCCGGCTTGCGCACAAAGGCGTAGATCAAGAGACCTACCGCCATCCCAAAGAGCACAATAAAGATCCACACCATAATTTACCATCCCAGCCATATCATCTTTGACGCTTAGGGCCCACACAAAAATATAAGTTCCCGTCGCCATCAACCTATGCGGCAACGAATCTAAGGAGACTGGCGTCTGAGGCTTGTGACGAGGACCTCCGAACGCGAATTCGCCTGATGAAACTTGTAGAGTTGATTCAGGAATTGAGAAGTTATTCTTGGCTCCACTGAAATAACTAGCAGAAATCGGATTTTTCTACGACTTGATACTATATCT
>CAYVKR010000098.1:0-10674 GCA_964452025.1 uncultured Anaerolineales bacterium | reverse complement strand
GAGGAGTTGCGCCGGCGAGACGTGGACATCCACGTGCTGCACCGCCGGCATCCGCGAGGTCACAAAGCAGGCGCGCTGGCAGCCGGGCTAGATAAAGCACGCGGCGAGTTCATCGCCATCTTCGACGCGGATTTCTGTCCCCAGCCCGATTTTCTCAAGCAGACAATCCCTCATTTCTTCGCGGACACGAATATCGGCATGGTCCAGGCCCGCTGGGGTCACCTCAACGCGACCTACTCCCCCATCACGCGAGCGCAGGCGTTGCTGATGGACGCGCACTTTACCGTGGAGCACATTGCCCGCAACCGCTCCGGCCTGCTGATGAATTTCAACGGCACCGCCGGCGTCTGGCGACGTGAGGCCATCGTCGATGCGGGTGGGTGGCAGAGCGACACCGTCGCCGAGGATCTGGACCTGAGCTATCGCGCGCAGTTGCAAGGTTGGAAAGCCCGTTATTTACCCGACGTGGTCGCGCCGGCGGAGTTACCGCCGCTGGTCGCGGCCTTCAAGCGACAGCAGTATCGCTGGGCGAAGGGCGCCACGCAGGTGTTGCGCAAGCTCGCCGGTCCTATCCTGCGCGCCGGGTACCTGACGTGGGCGCAAAAAGCCATGGCGCTCCTGCACTTGAGCGGCTACGTCACGCAGCCCCTCTTCCTGCTACTCCTCCTTCTGGTGCTGCCCATGGTCCTCTTCAGTCCCCCACTCCCGGCGACGTCGGCGGTGCTGGGTACCGTCATCGCCATTCCGCCGCTGCTCTACATCATCGGCCAGATGACACTTTACCGTGATTGGACTCGCCGCATTCTGACCTACCCGGTTACCATGCTGCTGGGGATGGGCATTGCGCTCAGCACAACGCTCGCCATCTTCGACGGTCTGCTTCACTGGGGTGGCGCCTTCGAACGTACGCCCAAATACCGCCTGGAAAATCAACAAGGCCAATGGCAACAGAGTGAGTATCACATCGGCGGGGATATCATTACCATGGGTGAGATCATACTAGGGCTTTACGCTGCATCCGCATTCCACCAGGCGTTTGTGCTGCAACAGCAACGCACTTTGCTTCCTCTGATTATCACCTATCTGAGCGCCCAGTCGCTGATGGTTTTGGGGACATTACTCCAGCAATTCGTTCATCGACCGAACGCATCACGCTAAAAAAAGGCGCGGTCTTTTGCGACCGCGCCAGCTGGATCAACGTAAAAAATCTACTTCTTCTCGGCGTTTGGTCCTTTCTTAACATCAGGCGTCTTCGATGGAGCCGGCGTTCGCGGTTTCTCCGAGTCCAACGTCGGCGGTTTCAGATCCTGAGGCATAATCGTCTGACCGCTCAGGTACGCGCCCTCGTTGATCAGCAGAGACTTGATGTTCAAATCGCCCCAGACTCGTCCCGTCTCCAAAATTTCTACACGATTGGCGTGGATGTCGCCGCGTAGCGCCCCCGCAATCGAAATATTGTTGGCCTTCACCTCGGCCAGAACCTTGGCACTTTCGGTGATGACCAGGTTACCTGTGACGTTGATGTTGCCTTCGACAACCCCTTCGACGCGCAAGCCGCCATCGCCTTCAACATCGCCCTTGACATGCGTGTTCGACCCAATGGTCGTCTCGATAGACTGCGTCGCTTTAATCCTTGGACCAGAGTTCGAGGATTTCTGCGGCTCCTTGGTTTTTTCTCGACCCCACATATGTATGCCTCCTTCTGAGATATCGCTTAGAGAGTACCGATTGACTCATGTGGATGGACAATCCTGATTAACCTTATTCTATCTTATCGACAATGGATGATTTGTCAATACAAACCGACTGGATAGCAAGGCCTGTTAGAGGTTATCGTGGAACAGATGCTATTTTGCACGCTCCACCATTTCGCGCGCCAGGGCCAGAGCTTCTTGCTCTTCGGAGCTAAGGCTATGAGAGGCTCGCCATTGGACCAGGGGTTTGGCGTAGACTCTCACCTCCCGTCCGTGCAATCCGGTCATCACCATCCCATTACCCTGCACATCGACCAGGGCCACAGAGAAGCTCTGCTCCCCCCCGGCATTAGGAAACGCATTATAGCGCACGGTCCCGTACCCTTGGATGACATGTGAAAGCACAGCCTCTACCGAGTCAAGGGTTTCCTGCATATCTCCCACCAGCGTCCCCAGTGCCTCCAGGCGCTGTGTCAGCTTGATCAGCGTGGCTTCACCCGTCTCTTCATCGATAGTCGCCAGATGCTGATATCGTGCTTCCAAGGTCTTGTGCCGCTGCTCAAGCGTATAAATCCAGTAGACGGCGACAAACAACAATACCGTCGCAGCAATCACCCAGGGCACTAAAATGGTATCCATGCACTCCCTCCCCTGTCATCCCAGGCTCGTTGACACCATCACGATGCACGCACCACCATTATAACCGTTTCTGATTGAAGTCAATCTTTGCCCCGGAGAGGGGCTATTCGACCTCCACAGATAGCACCTTCCGTGTGCCAAACGTCGAGAGTTGGTTAAACATCTCGACCATCGCCGACGCTTGATAGGGCGCATCGTGCTCTTTCCACCAGATGAGGGTCTCCTTCACCGCGCCCCAGAGATAGGCGGCCACAAATCCAATCGGCATCTCCATCTGTGTCTCTTCAGCTTCCGTTTGCGCCTCGATGATGCGCCTAAAGAGCGCGAGAAAGATCTGCCTGAACTGCCCCAGCACCTGCGCGCCGCAGCGCCCGCTGATGATGGCCCAGTACATGTCGGAATGCTCCTCGGCCAGGTGGAACAACACCTCTGCCACGTCTTCCACCCGCACCGTCGCCGTTTCAAGGCGCTCCAGAAAAGCTGCTCGCACCCTCGTCGGCAAAGTCGCCCGTCACGTCCAGCAGCAAGGCATCCTTGTCTTGATAATGCAAGTAAAATGTGGTGCGCCCAACGTTAGCCCAGTCGGTGATCTCTTCTACCGTGATCTCATCGTAGCGTTTCTCCAGAATCAAATCCAACAGAGCGTCCTGCAATGCAGCGTGCGTTCGCAGCACCCGACGGTCGAGGCAATCCCCCATAAGTCCCCCTTGACAAAAAGTGAACACTATGTAGAATAATGAACGTTGTGTTCATCATAATCCAGGTCTTATTTATCGTCAACCTGGCAGATAGACTTTTATCGCGTGCAACGCACTTATCTCGGGTCGGATCTGAGGGCTTGACAGCCCCTTGGTTCGATTTACCTGATAGGCGTTGCATTTTGTTTTGGGATCAACGAATTTCCGTTGATTCGTGTCGTCCGTAGACTATCAGACTACCAGACGATCAAACTACCTGACTAACAGGAGACGTGAGACATATTGTGACACAAGCGACGTTGGAAAGAACAAGGCAGTCAACATCGGAGGCGGCAGAGATGCCCTTCGTTTGGCTGCAGGAGATCGAGAAGGTCTACGAGAACGCAGCGGGTTCGTTCCACGCGCTCAAAGGCGTAAGCGCCGAGGTGCGACACGGCGAGTACGTCGGCATCATCGGCAAATCAGGCGCGGGCAAATCGACGCTGCTGAACATGCTCACCGGCGTGGACGACCTGACGCGCGGCGACGTGATCGTCGGCGACACCCACGTTCACGCGCTCAACGAGACCGAGCGCGCGTTCTGGCGCGGGCGCACCATCGGCGTCATCTACCAATCCTTCGAACTGCTCCCTACCCTCTCCCTCATCGACAACGTCCTGCTGCCCATGGACTTCTGCGGGCTTTACCAGGGCAAAAGAAGCGCGGCGCGCGCCAAGGCACTGCTGGAGCAGGTCGGGTTGGCCGATCACGCGCAGAAGCCACCGACGCGCATCTCCGGCGGACAGAAGCAGCGCGTCGCCATCGCCCGCGCACTCGCCAACGACCCGCCGCTTATCGTCGCCGACGAGCCGACGGGCAACCTGGACTCCGTCACCGCCGCAGGCATCTTCGCGCTCTTCGACGAGCTGGTCGAGCAGGGCAAGACTATCATCATGGTCTCCCACGACCATAGTTTGGCCCAGCGCGTTGACCGCGTGTTGCATCTCACCGACGGGCGACTGGTCGGAGAGGTGCCGGGGGGACGAGGATGACCAACCACGACACATCACCGCTCATCCAGATGCACGACATCGTGAAGACATTCCGCACGCCAGCGGGCGACTTCCCGGCGCTAAAGGGCATCAACGTGGATTTCTACGCTGGCGAGTTCGTCAGCGTGGTGGGCAAATCGGGGAGCGGCAAGTCGACGCTGATCAACATGCTCACCGGCATCGACCATCCCACGTCCGGCTCCGTCATCATCGACGAGACCGCGATCCACACGCTCAACGAGAGCAAGATGTCGCGCTGGCGCGGTCGCAATCTGGGCATCGTCTTCCAGTTCTACCAGCTGCTGCCCACGCTGACGCTGCTGGAAAACGTCCTGCTGCCCATGGATATCGCCGAGGTCACCCCGCCCGGCGAGCGCGAGGCGCGGGCCATGGAGTTGCTGGAGATGGTGGGGCTGGCGGAGCACGCGCACAAGATGCCCAGCGCCGTCTCTGGCGGACAGCAGCAGAGCGCCGCCATCGCCCGCGCGCTGGCCAACGATCCGCCCATCATCGCTGCCGATGAGCCGACGGGCAACCTGGACAGCCGCGCCGCCGCGCGCATCTACGACATCTTCGAGACGCTGGCTGACCAGGGAAAGACCATCATCATGGTGACCCACGATCCGACGCTGGCGGAGCGCACCAACCGGACGCTCCTGCTGGCGGACGGCGAGGTCATCAACGCGACGATTGCCGACGTGCTGAAGCAGCTGGATCACCGGCAGATGCTCCGCGCCACCCATCACGCCGTCGCCCGGCGCTTCGCTCCCGGCGAGACGATTATTAGCGAAGGTGAGCAGAGCGATGCACTCTACCTCATCGCGCAGGGGGACGTGGAGATTGCGCTGGGCGAGAACGGGCAGTCGCAGACCGTTGCGCGACTAGGGCCCGGCGAATACTTCGGCGAGATCGACGTGCTACACCGAGGCAGCGCCATCGCCAGCGTGCGGGCGGCGCTCGCAACGCCGGTGGAAGTCATCGCGCTGGGACGCGACGTGGTTGAGCAGTTACTACACGAAGCACAAGCGCTGCGCGAGGAGCTGGCGCAGGTTGCCGAGGCCCGGCGCAACGAGAACGCGACGCACCGGCTGCGGCTGATCCAGGAGCAGGCCCATGCGTAAGCGACAAACGAGCCTGATGCGCCCGCGCTGGCGGAAAGTCCTGCTCGATCTGTGGAACAACAAGATGCGCAGCCTGCTGGTCGTCGCGTCCATCGCCGTCGGCGTCTTCGCCATCGGCATGATCGTCGGCTCCTACGTGCTCATCTCCCAGGACATCCGCACCGACTACGCCAGCGTCAATCCCGCCAACATTGAGATCGTGACGGACGCCTTCGAGCCGGGCTACGTCAAGGCCATCCGGCGGCTCGACGGCGTCGCCTGGGCCGAAGGCCATCGCCGCGTCACCGTGCGGCTGGAGACCGCGCCCGACGTCTGGGAAGAGTTGACGCTGGAAGCGCTCCACGACTTTGAAGAGGTGCAGATCAACCGGCTGCGCCCGATAGCAGGCGCCGCCGTGCCCCGCGACCGTCAGATCGTCCTGGAAGGCAAGACAGCGGAACAGCTGGACGTCGGTCTCGGCGACCAGTTGACTGTCGAACTACCCGACGGCACACGGCGCAGTTTACCCGTGGTCGGCGTGGCGCAGGACCCCACGTACAGCTACGGCGCGATTCTAGGCGACGCCAAAGGCTACATCACCGACGAGACGCTGGCCTGGCTCCACTTCCCATCCAGCCTCAACCGCCTCGTCATCACCGTCGCCGAGCGCCCGGACGATAAGCAGCACATCACGGAGATGGCCGGCGTCGTCGCCGACCGCGTGGAGCGCAACGGGCGCCAGATCTACGATACGGCACTCTCCGGGCGCACTGAGCACCCACTGGCGTCCATCATCCAGGCGCTACTGGGCGTGCTGAGCATCATGGGTGTGCTGGTACTTTTCCTGAGCGGCTCCCTCATCGCCAACACCATGACGGCGCTCTTCAACCAGCATCTGCGGCAGGTGGGCGTGATGAAACTGGTCGGCGCGCGCCGCCGCCAGATCATCGGCATGTATCTGGCGCTGATCTCCATCTTCGGTCTGATCGCGCTGATCATCGCGCTGCCGCTGGGCAGCTGGGCCGCCTACGAGCTCGCATCGCTAGCTGCCGACATCGTCAACTTCCAACTGCAAGGCATCCGCGTCATTCCGCTGGCGCTGGTCATCCAGGCAGTAGTGGCGATTCTGGTGCCCATCGGCGCGGGGATGCAACCGGTGCTCAAAGGATCGCGCGTCACGGTGCAGGACGCTCTGGGCGGAACAGGCTTGAGCGAGGAGAGAACATCGCAAGGATGGCTGAACCGTGCGCTGGCACGGCTGCAGGTTCTCTCGCGGCCCTTGATTCTCTCCATCCGCAACACCTTCCGGCGGAAAGGGCGGCTGGCGCTGACGCTCTTCACGCTGACGCTGGGCGGCGCGATTTTCATCGCCGTCTTCAACACGCAGGCCGCGCTCAATCTCAAGATCACGGAACTGGGACGCTACTTTCTGGCCGACGTCAACCTGGATTTTGGGCGACCCTACGCCGTCAGTACCGTGGAGAAGCACGCGCTCCGGATTCCAGGCGTGGAACGGGTCGAAGCGTGGATCATCACGTCGGCGGAGCGCGTCTATCCGGGCGACCGTCCAGCCGACAGCCTCGCCGTCCTCGCCCCGCCGGCGGACAGCGACCTGCTGGAGCCAATTCTGCAAAAAGGCCGCTGGCTGCAGCCCGGCGACACCAACGCCGTCGTGGTCAACGACGCCTTCTGGGATCAAGACCCGGATCTGGAACCGGGCGATACGCTGCGCCTGGACGTGGCGGGCGACGAGCGGGATTGGCGCGTGGTGGGGATCTTCCAGTACGCCGGCAGCGGCGAGCTGCTGGCGTACGCCAACTACGATTACCTGGCGCGCGAGCTACACCTGACCAACCGCGCGTCGGCCTTCCGCCTGGTCACTGCCCAGCACGATCTGGCGTACCAGCAGCGGATCAGCAAGAAGGTCGATCGCTACTTCCGCGACCGCGGCTACGTCGTCCGCCAGGTGGAAGCGGGCAACGCACTGAGCGCCACCATCGGCAATCTCTTCGGCATTCTCACCGCCGTGTTGCTGGTCATGGCGCTGCTGACGGCCGCGGTGGGCAGCATCGGGCTGACGGGGACCATGAGCATGAACGTGCTGGAACGCACGCGGGAGATCGGCGTGCTGCGCGCCATCGGCGCCTACGACCGCTTCGTGATGCGGCTGGTCATCATTGAGGGGGCCATCATCGGCGTGCTGAGTTACGTGCTGGCTGCGGCGCTCTCGTTCCCCATCACACAGGTGCTCTCCAATGTCATCAGCCTGGCGATTTTCAACGCGCCGGCCGACGCCGCCTTCACCTTCGAGGGCTTTCTGATCTGGCTGGGCGCGGTAGTGCTGCTCTCGGTCACGGCGAGCATCCTGCCCGCCCGCAACGCTTCCCGGCTGACCATCCGCGAGGTGCTGGCGTACGAGTAAGCGTCACGTCCTGTCGGGGCGGTAGTGGTTGGTGATGGGCAGCCGCCAATCCTTACCGAAGGCACGAGACGTGATCTTGACGCCGGGCGCGCTCTGCCGCCGCTTGAACTCGTTGCGGTCCACCAGGCGAATGACGCGCTCCACAGTCGCTTCGTCGAAGCCGCGCTCGATGATCTCGCTGAAACTGAGCCGCTCCTCGACGTAAGCTTGCAAAATCGGATCGAGCCCGTCGTAGGGCGGGAGCGAGTCACTGTCCTTCTGATCGGGGCGCAGTTCCGCCGAGGGTGGCTTGTCCAGAACCCGCTGCGGAATCACTTCTTTCTCTGCGCGCGCGTTGCGATAGCGAGAGAGCGCGTAGACCTGCGCCTTATACAGATCCTTGATCACCGCGAAGCCGCCGACCGTATCGCCGTAGAGCGTCACGTAGCCCACGCTGATCTCGCTCTTGTTGCCCGTGGTCACCACCATCCAGCCGAATTTGTTGGAGAGCGCCATCAACAGTGTACCCCGGATGCGCGGCTGCAGGTTCTCCTCGGTGACGTCCGGCTCCAGCCCGGCAAAGATCGGCGCCAGCATGTCCAGGAAGGATTGGAACGTCTCGTCAATGGCGATGGTGAGAAAGCGGATACCCAGATTCTCCGCCAGCCGCTCGGCATCTTCCAGGCTGCAGGATGAGGAGTAGCGCGTGGGCATGGCGACGCCGACGACGTTCTCCGGTCCCAGGGCGTCGGCGGCGATGGCGGCGGTAAGCGACGAATCGATGCCGCCGGAAAGCCCCAGCACGACCTTCTCGAAGCCGTTCTTGCGGACGTAGTCGCGCAGCCCCAGCGTCAGCGCGCGGTAGATCTCTTCGGTCTGCGGCAGCGGCTCGTGCGACGTAGTCGTCAGCGGGTTGCGTCCCGGCGACGTTAGATCGACAAGCACAACGCGCTCAAAGTCAACCTTATGTTCCCACTCGATGCGACGTCGTCTCGGATCGATCAACCGGTGCCGGAAGACCTGGCCCACGTCCAGATCCGCGACCACAAGGTCTTCCTCGAACTGGCGCCCGCGCGCGATAATCTCCCCCTCGGGATCGCAGATCAGACTGCGCCCGTCGAAGACCAGCTCATCCTGACCGCCCACGAGGTTGCAGTAGGCGACGAAGGCCGTGTTGTCGGCGGCGCGCGTCGCCAGCATCCGGTCGCGCGCCGCGCCCTTGCCCACCTGGTAGGGCGACGCCGAGATATTGATGAGCAGCTCCGCGCCAGCCTGAAAGGCCTGATCCGAGGGCGGCCCGCCAGGGTACCAGATATCCTCGCAGATGCTGACGCCGATGCCGACGCCGGCCCGCTCGAAGATCAGCCGCTGGTCGCCGGTCTGGAAGTAACGCGGCTCGTCAAAGACGCCGTAGTTGGGCAGGAACTGCTTGCGATAGACGCCGGCAATCTCGCCATCGTGCAGCACCACCGCCGCGCTGAAGAGGTCTTCTTCGGCCCAGACGGTGCCGACGATGACGGTGAGCCCCTGACTGGCCGAGACGACGCGGCTTAACGCCTGCTGGACGGCGGTCACGAAATCGGGCTTCAGCAGGAGATCCTCGGGCGGATAGCCGGTGATGGCCAGCTCAGGGAAAGCGACAATATCAGCACCCACGGAGCGGGCCTGCTCGATGCCACGCAGGATCTTGTCGCCGTTGCCGGTCAGATCCCCGACCGTCGTGTTGCTCTGCGCCAGTGCCAATCGTACCGTCATATTTCCCCCCATTTTAAACTTGGCGCCATCCAGCACTCACTCCAGGCGAAACTGCCAGATCGCCACAGCCAGACAGAGCAGGCCAAAGCCAACCACGACCGCCGAAGGCAAAACGACCGAGGACAAACCCAGGCCTCGAATGGTGATGTTCTCCAGCCCCTCAATCGCCCAAGCCGTCGGCGTGAACCGTCCGATGACCTGCACCGTCTCGCTGGTGAACTCCAGCGGAACCCACGCGCCCCCCAGCCCGGAGAGCACGAACATCGGCAGAAGTGAGAAGATGATGACCTGCTCCTCGTTCTTTGACAGACCCCCGATCAGCAAGCCCAGGCCGCCGGTGAAGAAGGCAAAGGCGCTGACCACCAGGAGCGTCGCCAGCGGCGCGTTGGCGTAGGACACGCCGAAGAGCAGCTGCCCGATGATCACCAGGAGAATCAACTGCCCCAGAATCATCACGAACATGGCAAGGAAGTGCCCGGCGAGAACCTGCCATCGGCTCAGTGTCGTCGTCAGCAGGCGCTGCAAGGTGCGCGTCTTGCGCTCCGCCACGATGATCTCGGCGGCACCGATGAGGCCGGCGATGGCGAACTGCGCCATATTGCCCGCCGAAGCGTGCGCGAAGGCGTTGGCCTCGGCGGCGTCTTCCTCGCGCTGGCCCGTACCGGCGGCCTTGACGGTGAAGGGCGGCGCTTCCCACGCCGCGACCGCATCCGTCAGCGCGGCCTGAAGCGCGGCCTCACGGGCGACCGGAGCGGCGTAGCGCTCCGGCGCCGCCTCCGCCAGCGCATCCACCGTCAGCTGGGCAGCCTGTACCGCCGTCAGCAGCCGGCTCACCACGCCCTGGAGGTAGCTCTGCACCGTCTGCGCAGCCTCAGCGCTCGGATCGGCGATGAGCCGTACCGGGTAGGGATTCCCCTCCCAGACGCTCTCGCTGTAGCCCTCCGGCACAATGACGACGGCCGCCACGTCCTCGTCCTGCACCTGCTCCGCCAACGCCGTCGCCTCCGTCTCCTCTGCCACGACAGGGTGAATCACGTCCGACGCCTCCATCAACGTGACCAGACGAGCGCCCAGCGCCCCACCCTGATCTTGGTCCAACACCGCAACGGGCAAGCGCGGATCGCCGTCACCGCTGCTGAAGACCGTGCCAAAGAGCAACGTGAAGACCAAGGGCATAGCCAGCAGGAAGAGAAAGGTCTTCCAGTCCTTCACGAGCTGATAAAGATCCTTGAGTGCCAAATCGATAACGCGCATCCTACGTCCCCTCGTGTGGAATATGAACAGAACAACGCATCGGAACGCGGGCAAACGAAGCAGTTGTCGGGTCGCTCAAACGCCATAGGCGGCTTCCCATCA
>CAYVKR010000097.1:0-10835 GCA_964452025.1 uncultured Anaerolineales bacterium | reverse complement strand
CACGTACTCAGCTGGGGCTATGACGCCCTGATCGGCTGGTTAGAACGCCGGGGCTATCACGATGGCTACGTCAGTTTCTTCGTCGTGATTGGCGTCACCTACACCATCCTGGCAACCACCTGGCTCATCGGCAGCGACGCCGTGCTGACCCTGTTGCTGGCTTTCGTGGCCAGCGGCTCGCCCATGGTCTTGGGCTCCATCGCCCGCCATCTCACCGAGCGCCAGCGTGAGGAAGAGCAGCTGCGCGACCACGCCCGCCGGCTCAACGGCAAGGGAGGAGGAGATGAGTGCTAAAACGCGCCGGCGCATCAATGGCTACATCTGGAATGAGAAGATGGCGGAGATGCATCGGAAGCTAAACGCCATGCGCAGGACGACAGATGCCATCATTGATCAACTCGAACACCGCCCACCCTCGGTGCGTCTGCTCCTGACTTATGCGGCCCAGATCGCGCTGCAGCTCAACGCGGTCACGGCGGCACTGCGCGAGATAGAGCGGATCGCGCGGGATTACGAGGGCGAAGCGTGAACCGTAGGCCGAAGCGTCGTGCTCAGATACTCATCATCCACTCACAAGGGAGGTTTTTCGTATGACACCGTTAGTCGTCAAAGTCGGCAGTTTCGTCGAGTTTCAACAAGAGGTGCCGTTAGGCAAGGTGCGCCTCTGCAGCACCGAGAGTTCTCGTGGAGGCGCTGGTCCTTTAGCCACGCGGGAACTGGCCTTGCACCTGCAGGCCATCAACGCGGACCAAGAGATCGTCTGGCTGTGCTACAGCCGCACGCTCCACCTCGCTCCAGGCGGCGAACCACGGCGGGACCTCGATCAGCAGTTGGACCGCGCCTGGCCGGACCTCAACGATCTAGTCAAGGCCCACCTGGAAAGCCTGGGCTACGAGGTCGCAGGCGGCATGTATGGCATCCCCGACGATATCCAGCCGCTGGGCGGCGGGCTGGCGTTCATCCGCTGGGACAAAGCCGCGGCCAAGTTCGTCTTGGTCAAGAGCGAGGGATAAGCGATGCCAGATGAAATAGTAGACGTAGGACCGTTCAACCTGATCATGGAATCACCGGATGCCGAGGATCACAAAGCCCTGGCACAACTCGGCACCCGCCTGGATGCCGTGGCGACCATCGCCCGGGCCCTGGACTGTGCAGGGGTGAGAATCCCCAATGACCAGTACAAGATAGCATTGATAGCCGCCTTGTTGTCCACGCACAACCCTCGCCGACCTGAGATGGTTGAGCGAGCGCAGCGGGAGGTCTTCGCGATGGAATTGCAGCGTCTGCGCGAGCAAGGCGTATCCATCCCCCTCCAGGCATGGGAACAAACGTAAACGCAGCACAACGCAAGGAGACGATATGTCATATCAGAAGATTATCATCGTAGGGAACCTGGGGCGCGATCCGGAGATGCGGTACACACCGGATGGCACCCCGGTCACCAACTTCTCGGTGGCCACGAATCGACGTTGGACGCAGGCTGACGGTTCTTCCGGCGAGGAGACGACCTGGTTTCGGGTCACCGCCTGGGATCGACAGGCCGAGATAGCGGCCAAATACCTGCACCGAGGTCGCCAGGTGATGGTAGAAGGATGCTTACACCCCGATAAAGCCACCGGAAGCCCCCGCATCTGGACGGGTCGCGACGGCGAAGTGCGGACCAGTTACGAAATCACCGCCGGACGGATCATTTTCCTGCAGGGCGGTAAAGGTGCTGAGCCGCAGGAAACTTCAGACGCTCTCCAAGAAGCGGCAGCACGCCACTTCTAGAGATAGTGTTGGCCGACCCCATTCGGCTACTGCTCATCACGAACGTTGATGAGCAGTGGCGGAAGAGGGTCGGGGCAAAGCCGGAGTAGAGGAGGATGAACATGCAGGAAGCCCTGGTACATCGGAACGCGCACGCCTTGCCGGAACATCTGTCCGAAGCCCTGGACTATTATCAGCAGACCCAGGGACGGTTGCCACCGCAGATCACGGTGCACAATAGTCTGGTCGAGGTGGCGCGCGAGACGTTGGGGGATCTGGGCAGGGCCGGGATCACCGTGAGCGGTCTGGGTGGCTGCCTGGCCAACGAGATCTGGTTGTGGATACCTGATGACGAGGAAGAGGCCCCGGAGGAAGACGTATGAATCCAAAACTGCATATTGGCTGTCGATTTTATCAAACCTGAAGATCACGAAAGCCTGTTTTCACCTGATGAGGAGGCATGCGATGAAATTCGTTACGAAGATTCTGGCCATTCTAGGTCTGCTGGCCCTGCTGGGAGGCGTAGGCGGTCTGTTCTTCCGCGGCTATCTGCGGAACGCCGCCGGACAACAGAACCCGGCCATGAGGTTGGCGGCGGCGACCGATAAGATTGCCACCGACCCCTTTGCGGCCGGTCCATCCCTGGGCAACGTGTTGATCGTCGTTCTGGCGATTATTGGCGTCCTGGCGATCCTGGCCGCCATCGGCTTTTCGATCTACGTGCTGAAAACGCGCCAACGATACCGGGATGCTGGCCGGCGCCGCCAACGCCCATATCGACGCCCGCTGGCGCGTCCCCAGATTGTCAGCACGTCAGGCGGGGTTGGGGACACCCTCAATGCCCTGGTACATCTTGAAACGGCCCGCTACCTGCGTGGGATGCAGGACGAACAAAGAAGTGAACAGCAAGCGATGTTGCCGCCGGAACCGCCCCTCGTCGTGCAGCAGCTGGGCCCTGATCCGGTCGCTGATCTGCTGAGGGAGCTGTGAGATGGGCATCCTATTTGGCATCGTCGCGGTCGCGGCAGCCGGCGGTCTGGGCGCCCTGGCCTGGCAACACCAGCGGGTACAAGGCCTGGAGGCCCAGGCGAAGCAGGCGGACGCGGCCGCCCGCGTGGCGGAAGCGGCGGTCGAGAAGATGGAGTTGGAAGTCATCATGCGGGCCCTCGACCAGGCGCGAGCCGCTCAGCAGATGCTGCTGTTTGTCGTGATCCTGTTGATCCTGGGCATGCTGGGCATCATCACACTCTGGATATACACCCAATATCACAACCACCAGCGCCGGGATCAGTCCCGAATGGAACAGCTGCTGCAATGGCTGATCCTGCGCGAATTACGGGGCCCAGCGTTGTCCACTGACGCCGGCACAGAGTTGCAACAGATAACTACACCCCGGCGAGACGGCGCCGTTATCGCCAGCGATGATCCATTTTGGGCTCGCTGAACATTAAGAAGTAGAAGGACTGATCACCTGGGGAGCGTACGTGCCTCTGAGACGAGGAAGTGAGCAATGACGAATACACGCAAAAGAGGATGGATCTGGGTACTTCTCGTCAGCATGATCGCGGTGCTTATGGCCTGCGAGAGTAATGACCGCACGGATTATACGAACCCCCCGGCGGTCACCTCGACGGCGCTGCGCCCGACCGTCGAAGCCGCCCAGGTCGAGGCCTACCAGTCGAGTATTCAGGCGCAGCACACGCTCGACGCGGTGCACGCCATGGAAACGGCCACGGCCCTGGCCATACAGCGGACCGCGACCGCCGAGGCGGTGCACCAAACGGCCACCGCCGTCGCCATTCGGGCCACGGCCAGCGTGGAAGCCGCGCGGGCGACGGCCACCCAGGGCGCTGCCGATGCTCGCGCCACCGCCACGGCCTGGCAGACAACGGTCGAAGCTCAACAGGCAGCTGCAACGGCGACCGCGCAAGCCCAGCAGGCGGCGGCCACCGCCACCGGTCGCGCGGAAGCGGCCCAGGCCACGGCAACGACGGAAGCTGTCCGGGCCACGTCCACCGCCCACGTCGCGGCGTCGAACGCCACGGCGACGGTGGAGATGGGCCACTGGCAGATCCAGGCGACGGCCACCAAGGGGGCGGCCAACGCCATCGCCACGGCCCAGGCGGCCCAGGCGGAACAGGAGAAGCTGCGGGCGGATCGGCAGCGGATGATCCAGCCGATCCTGACCTACGGCCCCTGGGTGCTGTTGTTTGCCCTGGTCTGTGTCGTGATCTATGGCGGCTTCCGCCTGCTCAAGGTCTTCGAGGATCGGAAGCGCGTCGTGGAGACGGAGACCGGGCAGGTCTTGATCGTCGACGGCCGGCGCGTCGGGCTGCCAACCCGCCAGTGGGGACCGCTGCTGGATCTGGACGAGCGTCCGGCGTTGGCCGCGAGTGCCGAGCAGCAGGACGACGTCACGCGCCGCGACCAGCTCACCGGCGCCATCCGGGCCGCGCATCCGCCGGCCGGTTCAGCTGGAAGCCGCAGTCCCACTCCCACCCAGCGCCAGCGCGAGGCGGCCCAGCTGCTGCAACGCACGCCGCGTCCTGGACAGCAGACGCGCCCTTTTCGCGGCGCGCCGGGGATCCGCCAGGTCTACACCATCCGGCAGATCCGACACGCCGTGTTGGGTAACGTGGTGCCGCCCAAACTGGGCGCCGCCATCGAGCAAGATTGGGAAGCGCAAGTTGTAGAAGGAAAGTATCGTGAACTGGACAGCGGATAATCTGATGATCAACATGATGAGGGTTGGAGGTGGCAGATGGCGACGGACGTACAGACACAGAGACCCGAGTACGAGGTCCGGGAGTATTGGCGCCGGATTCTCACCACCCTGCGGGAGCGGGGCACGCTGCAGCAACGCCCACGGCAGGGCGGGTTCGTGATCCCCGAAGTGGAGACGGCCTTGATCCTGGCCAACCGCATCGTCTACGTGTTGGATATGCAGCGCCTGGCAGGCATCCCCCGCGAGGTGTGGACCGACGACACCAACCTGTGGAAACAGTGGCGGGCGGCCTTGGAAGGGCGCGTGGTCTTCGTCACCGACTCGGCGGGCCTGGCCATCACCGTGGCGCGCGATCCAAGCCTGGGACCGAAGCCGCCGGCGCAAAGCCGAGGCGGGCGACTGCCCACTAGGATTCCGCTGGAGCACCGGCATCTTCCCGAAGCGCCCTTGCACTCCCGCCTGGGCTATCTGGCGGGCGGAGAGGCCGTGGACCTGGATCTGGCGGTCCGCAATCGGAGCATCCTGGTCGGCGGCGCCAGCGGGTTCGGCAAGACGACCTTTTTGCTGTCAACGCTGTTGCAGCTGGCGCTCAAGCACGCGCCAGACGAGGTGCAATTGGCCGTCGTCGATCTCAAGGAGACCGACTTCACCGGGCCCGTAGCGCGCCTGCCCCACCATTGGCGCCCGGTCGCCTACGGTCTCACCGAGGCCGAGACCCTGATCGAACGGGTGGAAGGGGAGCGGATCCGGCGCAAGGATCTGTTGCACAAGGCCGAGGTCTCCGACTGGCTAGCCTACAACGCCCGGCCGGACGTCGCCCCGCTGCCGCTCTTGCTGCTGATCGTGGACGAAGCCGCCGACCTGGAGGGGTCTCCGGCCGCGGATACGCTGATCGAGATCGCGCGCAAGGGCCGGGCAGCGGGCATCTCGTTGATCCTGGGCACGCAGCTGCCCAAGTCCGACGTTATCGACTCTCACGTCAAGGTCAACCTGCCCACGGCCATCGCCTTCCGCACCCGGTCCAATTTCGAGAGTCGCGTGATCTTAGATCAGGGCGGCGCTGAGAAATTGCCGCCCGACAAGCCGGGCCGCGCCCTGACATTCCTCTCGGACTGGCGACCGGTGCAGACGTTGTACGTGGATCGGCAGATCGTGGCCGACCTGATCGACACGCACGTCCAGGCGCAGCGCCCGGCACTCGACGCCGATCAGGCGTTTGTCGTGCGCCTGGCCAAGTCCGAGTTCGGGGGGGAGTTCAACATCAACGCCCTTTACCGACATCCCGCCAACCGGCTGGACGACCAGCATTACCGCGTCAGCAAGCGCAAGCTCACGCGCTGGGGCAAGCGGTGGGAGCAACGCGGCTGGCTCACCGAGCCGGAGCACGCGACGGCACCGCGCTACGTCACGCAGAAACTGCGCGCGCTGCTCCCCCGCCCTGGTTGAGGGCGGTTAGCGGCCTGCATGGTGATACCGGTGATAGGCGGTGATAGGGACGTAAAACGGTGATAGGGGGTGGTGACAGACAAGAGCCAGATGGTGATAGGCGATGATAGGGCGGTGACAGGCGGTGATAGGGCTTAGAGAACGTTTTCTGAGCTTTATATAACGCAATGTATGAGATAACAGACACGAATGATACACAAGCGAGGTGAATATGAGTAAACGAACCAAAGCAACGGGTGTGTGGGGCCGAACGGCGCCCCAGTTCTATAAGGACCTGCGGCATAAATCGGTCGTGGTGCATACGTGCACCGGGAAATCCTTCAGCGGGAAGTTGGTCGGCGTGAACGTCTACGACATCGTGATCCGTCAGGAGAGCGGGCTGGAGATCATGTTTCCCAAGGGCAACGTCGTTTTCGTGCACGGCAAGCGAGTGCCGGAAACGGTGGAGACGTGATGACCGGTTACAAAGACCTGACACCGGAAGCCGTCGCCGCTCTGCCCCGACCAACACGGCGGGTACTGCGACAAATGTGTAAGCGCGCCATGACGCAGCAAGCGACGTCCGCTCCCTACGTGTTGACGTGGCCGGCGGATCTGACCGTCGAAGCGCTTATCGCCCGGTATCAGATCGTCACCCTGCTAGAAAGGGTCGACACCGTCAAGATTCGCACTATGACGGCCTGTCACGTGCCCCCAAAGACCTGGGACACGCTGCAGGCAGGCCTGCGACTGGCTGCGCAACGTCTGCAGAAGGCCGTGCGTTTCACGGAAGCCACTTACGACCTTGCTATCCGGTTGGGCTGGGGGCTGCGTGCCCAGACGAATTTTCGCTGGCGGCACCCTGATGACCGGGTCCTGCACTTGCTCCTGGATCTGTTGGTGGATCGCTTGCGCGGGGTAGATCTCCGCCAGCACTACCCGGCTCCCTGGCCGCATACGTCGCGGGAGAGCCTGTTGGATCTCCTACAAGTGCGCGTCAAGGAGCACACCCACACCTTTATCGTGTACCCGCGTTAACGGCGGGATTAGATTGGAATTCACAGCATCGCAAGATGGAGGACACAGAACATGAAGACCTTACCTGCTACACACAGCAATCCGGTGGTCGCGCTGGACATCGGCTATGGCTACACCAAGGCCGTCTGGGGGTCCCAGCACGTCGTTTACCCCAGCCTGGTGGGCCCGGCGGTCCAGGTGAAATACAGCACCGACCTGGGTAGATCGAACGGGCACGGCCTGACGCTGAAGTTCAACGGCAAGGCCCGGTTCCTGGGCGAATACGCCGCGTTGCAGTCTCCCTTCACGATCTCGCCGCGCACGCGCGACCGTGATCCGGAGTTGCTACAAACGCTCGCCCTGGGCGCCTGCTATCAACTGGGTCTCACCGAGCAGCAGCTCGAGATGGTCACCGGCCTGCCGGTCCGCTGGTACGCCGATCAGGAGCAGCTCGCTGCGACGCTCACCGGCTCCTACGAGTTCAGCGCCAACGGCGAACCGCACCGGCTGGAGATCGCCGCCGTCAAGGTGGTCCCGCAGCCCTTTGGCTCACTCTTTCGCGTGCTGCTCAATCCGCTGGGCATATTCGTCGACGAAGATCGGCTGGCCCAGGCCCGCGTGGCGATTCTGGACATCGGCACCCACACGACCGACTACGCCTACGCTGACCGACTGCGGTACGTCGAGCCCCGCAGTGGCTCCATCCCGGTGGCTATGGCGCGCGTCTACGAGTTGGTCCAGCGTGCTCTGGCGGACGCGTACGATCTGGAGTTGGAGTTACCCGACGTCGAGGCCGCAATTCAGGACGGTCACGTGACCCGCTTCGGCGAACAGGTCGATATTCGGCCCGTGTACCGGCAAGCCTTCGAAGCGGTCAGTGGCGAGATCCTGGCCGAGGCCACGACCTTGTGGGGCGATGGGCAGGAGTTGACGGCCGTCCTGCTGACGGGCGGCGGAGCCGCCGCCTTCGTCGAGTCCGTCCGGCGCGTCTTTCCGCACGTGCGCCAGGTGCCGCAACCGCAACTCGCGAACGCCATCGGATTCTATCGCTACGGGCTGCGAAAGTTCAGGCAACAGTGAGGTATGCACTCGGTGCATACCATGAGCGGTTGGGGTGTGCACCGGGTATATACCCGATGAGGAACGGATGAGCAAACGACGTCTGATCTTCGTGATCAATACCGATGACGATGCTGACATCCTGGACTGGTGGGAACAGCAGGAGAACAAGAGTGCCGCTGTCCGGGCAGCCATCCGCGCCACCATGGACACCGCGCCAGCGCCAGCAGCCGAGCCGGTCACCGTGGCGGTGCTGCGGCAGGTCATACGGGAGGAGTTGGCCCGGGTTGAACTACCGGCTGCGCAAACCGACCCAGAGACGGCGGATGGCACCGTCACCGAAGATGTGGATCCGGCGGCAGCCGCGCGGCTGGACGCCATGTTCTGATGGGGGCCAAACGATGCCCATGGATCTGAGCCTCTATCCCGCCAACTGGCGCGCGATTGCCCGGCGGGTGAAGGACGAGGCCGACTGGCGGTGCGAGCAATGCGGGCATCCCCATGCGCCGGACGTGGGCTACAGTCTGACGGTGCATCACATTGATGGGGATCCGCGCAACAGTTGTTCCTGGAATCTGGTGGCGTTATGCCAGCGGTGCCACCTGAGCCTGCACCGCAGGCAGTTGGTCGGACAGTACTGGTTTGAGTTTGCCAAGCCCGCCTGGTTACGTCGGCGGGAAGTGGAGAGAGCACAACCTTCCGCCATCGTGTGGAAAGGGGGAGATCCATGACAATATCGACATAGCAGTATCTGGACTTGGTGCATTGACCGGGGCGACGGGGCAGCGCGATAGTGCCCTCTATCTGACTCCTTTCCTGTTCCCGTCCCCCCGGTGAGGGCACCAGGTTCCAAGCGAGGCTTGGGATGCAGCCGGTGTTTCACCTCGGCCTGACAGTTCGATGAGATCGGCAACGGCTGAGTCGCCCGCCGACGTGGGGGAGATACCCCGCTAACACGTGGGTCGGTGCGACTGAGACCGACGCGGATCGCTGTGCGGCGGAGGGCAGGTGACGTGCCGCTACCCTGGGTAGCCGCGGCCTGCAGGAATCCGGCGGTTCCCATCGCTGCCTGGCAGGTAATAATGTTGAAAGGAGTCGTATGGGACGACGTAAGAAGCAGCATCCACGGCTGGCATTCGGGGCCATCCCGAGATGGCTCTACGACATGCTGGCCAACGGCGAGATATCCGGACCCCAGTTCGTGGTCTGGGCCGTCATCCGGGGCTACGTCAAGGACGAGGAGCGGGGCACCTTCAGTCCGCCCCCCATCGATCTGACCAACCGCGAGATCGCCCAGGGCGCCGGTATCTCCACGAAACGCGCCCGCCAGCTGCTGGCCGAGTTGGAAGAGGTTGGTGTGCTTCAGCGGCTTACCGCCGACGAGCTCGCCGACCGCAACCTCGGTGGCAATCGTTGGCTGCGCTTGATCCGCCCACATACCCCCCTCAAAAATATGGGGGAAATAAATATGGGGGAAAAAGATATGGAGGAAACCAATAAGAATAGCTCTAGATCTAGCCCAGCTGATCATTCTCAAGCTTCACCTAGCGAGGATGATCTTGTTCTTGTAGCTAGACCTGGAGAGGGGGGTGCGGGGGGAGAGAGCCATACCCCCCTGAGAAATAGGGGGGAAATACATAACCCCCATAAAAATAAGGGGGAAAAAGATAAGGTGGAAAAATCTCAGGGGGAAAAACGCCGCGCCGTGGCCCTAACCCTGCGTGATCTGGGCGCATTTGCGGGCGTCGATTACGAGATCGCCGACACCATGCTGGCGGCTGAGCGTTTCAACACCCTGGAGAGCGCCGACCTGCGGGCCGAAGTCCGGGACACCTTCTATCGCGTCTATCATCAGTCTGAGCAGGATGCCCGCAACGCACACGAAGCCATGCGCTTTACCATCAGTCGCCTGCGCAACGGGGATTGGGGCGACCGGGTAGCTAAAACACGTGATGCGGCCCGCAGACGGCGTCTGGACCAGTATCCCCAAACCACATCCCTCAGTCCCAAGCAACCTCCGCCGTCTGAGGCTCAACAACTGTGGCAAGAGGCCTTGGGCATCATGGAACTCCAGATGACCCGCGCCACCTTTGATACCCGGCTGCGAGAGTCCGCGGCCCTGGAGATCAACGGCAATGGCCAGACGCTGGTTGTGCAGGTCCGCAACCGCTACGATGTCGAGTGGCTGGAGAGCAAACTCTACCCGGTGGTCCTGCGGGCCCTGCGGCAAGTCATAGAGACCCGAGAGGATGACGAGCGTCTGGGGCTGGACCTCGAGACGCTGGATGTACATTTCGTGATCCCCGAACCCGATACGAAGCCTGATCAAGCATGATGTTGAAAACTGATACCCAGCCTGGACAACCGCATGCGGGTTGCTTGTTGCGACCCGCACCACATCATGGCTTTGGGAGGTCACAACGTATGAATACTGTCGTTCTCACTGGACAGGTGCAAGGTAGGCCCCACTTTCACTGGGTGGGCAAAGGAAAACATAAACAGGCGTTTGTCGCATTTTTGCTGCGCGTGCGCGGGCCGGTCAAAGAGGGAGATTCGGTGGCCCGTTGTGTAGCGTATGGAAAACTGGCCGAGTCCATCTACGAGCTCTTGCGTCACAACGGGGATGGCTGGTACGAGGTCCGCGCCCGCTGGCGCCGACGCAAAGGTGACGATGGGAAGTTCCACCAGGAGTTTGTCATCCAGCCGTACGGTCTCCATCACGTGGAGCATGTGACCGTGAGAGGAGCAGGATGATGCGCATTCGACTCTCACGGCGCATCTTGAAGCGCGTTGGAAAGATCTCTGGGATGCTCAGTTTGGTCCTTGCCGCCTCGCTGGGGCTGCACACGCTGGGACGGGC
>CAYVKR010000096.1:0-10878 GCA_964452025.1 uncultured Anaerolineales bacterium | reverse complement strand
CTCTTCGCCGTCTAAAGGATGACGCCCTGTTTGTCTAAAGATAGAAAATGAGGAGGAGAGACATGAGACGGCTAAAGATTTGGGGTCTGTTTGCCATGTTGGCGCTTGTGACCGCCTGTGCGTCGGGTGGAGCACCAGCCCAGATGGACCGTCTTGAGGCCCCTATGGCACCTGAGATGGAGATGGTCGAGGTTGAGGGCGGTAGGAGCGGTACCGCTTCTTTGCCTGAGCAGCGGATGATCGTGTATAATGGCGTTCTTGATCTGGTCGTTAAGGACACAGTGGCGACCCAAGAGGAGATCGGCGCCCTGGTCGATGAGCTGGAGGGCTTCATCCTCACCTCGGAGAGTTACCAGCAGGGTGAAGGTCTGCTCAGAATCAACATGACGCTGCGGGTACCCGCCGATTCCTTTAACACGGCCATGGCGCGGCTGCGGGATCTGGCGCTCGACGTGACGCACGAGCGCGTTTCCAGCGAGGACGTGACCCAGGAGTACGTGGATCTGGAGTCTCGACTGACGGCGCTGGAGGCCAAGGAGGACAAACTCGAGGAGTTCTTGGACCAGGCTGAGGACACCGAGGCGGTGCTCCAGGTCTACGAGGAATTGAGCGCCACCCAGCAAGAAATCGAGCACGTCAAGGGGCGCATGCGGTATCTGGAGCGCTCGGCGGCTATGGCGACCATCGACGTCTCGTTGACGCCCGACGAAATGGCGCAACCCCTTGAGGTCGCAGGTTGGCGACCGCAGGGCACGGCCAAACGCGCGCTCCAGGCTCTCATCAACACCTACCAGTTCCTGGTTGACGCGCTTATCTGGATCGTGATTCTGGTTATCCCGGTGCTCATCGGCATTGGTTTTGTGATCTTCCTGCTGGTGAAGCTGATCAAGCGGCTCTTCTTCCGGCGCAAGAAGAAGCAGACGGCTGAACCGGAACCGTCCCAAGAGGACGTTGCGCAGTCCGAGACACCGGCCGCATCGTGATGCTGCGACCATCACTCTGTTGCACGGAGAACCCCGCACCTGGCGGGGTTCTTTGCTGATGTCCCTGGAGACCGAGGGTCAAATGTGGTATCTCTACGTGTTGCGCTGCAACGATGACTCGTTCTACACCGGCATCACCACCGACGTGCAACGCCGCCTGGAGGAGCACCAGAGCGGGCAGGGCGCTCGCTACACCCGCGCGCATCGGCCCGTCACGCTGGTGGCGGCTTGGCGCTACGTCGATCGCAGCGCCGCGACGCGGGTTGAGTACCAGTTCAAACAGCTCTCCCACCAAGCTAAAGCCGCCTGGATCGAAGGGCGCTGGCCCTTTATGGGCGGTTCCTTCGCCGACGACGTGCTGGGCGAGCAGAGAGAGCCGCTGCCGCAAGCTCGTTTCTGTCCGCGCTGCGGAGGGCCGCTGGAATCCCAGCCCGTTGATGGTGAGAGGTTGCAGGTCTGCGCACTCTGCGGACGACGTCACTACCGCAATGCGAAGCCCGCCGCCGGCATTCTGATCCTGCGGGAGGGCGCCGTGCTCCTGGTGCGCCGCAATCGCGCGCCCTTCTTCGGCTTCTGGGATATCCCCGGCGGCTTCCTGCGTCCCGACGAGCTTCCTCGAGCGGGTGCGCTTCGCGAGGTCCAGGAGGAGACGGGCTTATGGGCCACCCGGCTCTCGTTTTTGGGCTTCTACCTCGATTATTACGATTTCCAGGAGGAGCGTTACCCCATTCTGAACATCTACTTCGTCGGGGAAAGTGCGGGAAAGCCGCAGGCGGGCGATGACGCCGACGACGTGGCCTGGTTCCCGCTGGATGCTCTGCCGGATCAGATCGCGTTTGAGCACGCCCGGCAGGTCTTCGAGGATCTGCGTACGTTATTAAAACGCTGTTTCTAGAACGTCCTTTAGCGGGCAGTCGCTAGGACGCGAGGACGGCGGCTGCGCTTTCCTGAATCTGTCTGACCAGTTCCGCTGTGTCGATGGATTTGAGCAGATAGGCGTAGGCCCCCATCTGTAAAACCTGAGTTTCTTCGCGGCTGTCCAGATACGAGGTGAGCACGATGACGGCGCTCTTGGGCAGGAGCTGCCGCAGCGACCGGAGCGTCTCCATGCCGTCGGGCATTTTAATCTCCATGACCACCACTTCCGGCTGATGCTCCCGTGCACAGGCGATGGCCTCGGTGCAGCTGCCCGTACTGTGGATGACGTCTAGCCCGCCGGTTGCCCGCAGGTGATCTTTCAGCGCGCGGCGCACCATCTTGTGCTCCTCTAAAATTAGAACCCGTATCATGGCTTCAGTATAGGACCCCCATTTTTCGGGACGTAGTGGCATTTTTCCCTCTCTATGGTGATAAACGCAACTGGGCCGCCAGAGGCGAAAGTGGGTTGCATTTGAGAGGGTCAAATAGATAAAAAGTTGCCTTCAACGTTAGAATCAGATACAATGTAACTAGGGCGATCTATCGGGAGCGATGCGTGCCAGCACGAGGAGGGAGTGATGGGGACGGTCTCGGCTTCGGCGGTGCAAGCGCAGATTCAGGGCGACGTGCAGGGTCAGGTCGCCGTAGGCGACTACGTGATTCAGATCGGCTCGGTGCACGGGGGCGTGGTCAACATTGGGGCAAAGACGCAACGCGTACAGCTGCAGCCCCGCGCGCGCCCTGTCCACCTTCGCCCTCGGCGGTTCCGCGGCTTCCTCGACCGTGAGGCACAGGTTCAGGCCGTTGATGAGGCCGCACAGGCCGAGATGCCCATTGTTTTCCATGGCGAGGCCGGTATCGGCAAGACAGTTTTGCTCCGCCACCTCGCGTACTATCCCCCCGGCGTCTCCCTCTCTGATGGCGTTGTCCATCTTTCCGCACGCAGGACGCCCTTGGCTGATCTGCTCTTGGCGCTGTACGATGCCTTCTACGAGCGTCCGGCGGACGTCAAGCCGACGGAGACGCAGATGCGCCAGGCGTTGCGTGACGTTCGCGCGCTGGTCTTGCTCGACGATCTGGCTCTGGAGCGGGACGAGATTGGCGATCTGCTGGATGCGGTCCCCCGCTGTATCTTTGTCATGACCGCGAAAAAGCGGCTGCTCTGGGGCGAGGGGCGGGCCGTTAGGCTGCCGGGTTTACCCAAGGCAGCGGCGCTCCGGCTGCTGGAAGCGGAGCTGGGGCGCGCGCTCGACGCCAAGGCCGCGGACTCTGCTCAAGCGCTTATCCAGGCGGTGGATGGGCATCCGCTGCGGCTCTTGCAGGCGGCGGCCCAGGTGCGCGAGGCGGACGGCGACTGGGACGAAGTGCTCGAAGCGCTGAAGAAGCTGGAACCGGCACAAGCGCTGACGGCGCAGGCGATACAGTCGCTTTCTGACGCACAGCGGCGGATTTTGGCGCTCCTGGCTGTCAGCGGGGACGCGCCGTTGCCTGAGGAGCATTTGGCGGCGCTGGCGGGTGTGGATAATCTCGGCGCGGTGCTAGAGACGCTGCAGCAGCAAAAGATGGTGGAGGCGCACAGCCCGCGCTACACGCTGACGGGCGATCTCGCAGAGAGATTGCGGTCCGCCTGGGATCTGACGCCCTGGGCGGAGCGTATGTTGCGCTACTTTGCGGACTGGGCCACGGCGCACCGAGATTCGCCGGATCGCTTGACGGACGCCGTCGAAATGCTTATGGCGGTGATGGAGTGGGGCGTGCGCCTCCAGCGTTGGCCCGAGGCGCTTCGGCTGGCGCGCGCGTTGGAGGGGGCCTTGGCCCTCAGTGGTCGGTGGGGGATCTGGTCACACGTTCTGCAGTCGGCCCTGCAGGCTGGACAGTCGCTGGGTGATCAAGCCGCCGAGGCGTGGGCGCGGCATCAGCAGGGCTCGCGGGCGCTCTGTCTGGGCGAGAAGGCGGTCGCGCGCGAGCAGTTGGTTCGCGCGCTGCGGATGCGGGAGTCCCTGGGGGACGAGGTCGGCGCCGCCATCACACGCCACAACCTGAATCTGCTTCTGGCGCCGCCTGCGCCTCCAGAAGAGCCGCCTCAGCCGCCACCGGAGCCGGTGCCGGGGGCAAGTGGGGGGCTTCCACTGCTGGCAAAAGTCGCCCTGGGCATCGTTGCCGTGGCTGCGATCGGTCTTGGAATCTGGCAGTTGTGGCCTTGGCCCGCGCCGCCGGTTGAGATGCCAGCAGCTGTCACAATCACGCCAACGGAGACCGTGAAAGTGACGCCTACGCTGACTGAGACACCTACCCCCTCGCCATCGACCACGCCTGATCGCACTGGGCCATCGGCGCCGTCCCTATTTGTGCCTGAACCGCGCGAGGAGGTCATCTGTGGCGACAATGTCAATCAGACAGCCGTGCGCTTTGAATGGGGACGGGTCAGCGATCCATCGGGCCTTCTGGAGTACCAGGTGGAGGTGGAGCGCATAGAACGCTCGCCTTATCTCTATCCTGTGGAGCGTACACGTGATCCTTATCTGACAATGGTCTTGCCGTGCAACGAGGTTTTCAGCTGGCAGGTGCGGGCTGTGGACGGGGCGGAAAATGCCGGGCCGTGGTCTCAGTCACAGATCTTTTTCCTGAATTATAACTTGGACGATCCACCCCCAACGGACATCGGAGAGGTGACGATTGTAGGGCCCTTTGTCGAGGAGGAGGCTCAACGCTTTGAATCTTCGATGGTGCCCTTTGAGGAGCGCACCGGTATTGACATTATTTACGAGGGTTCCGGTGACTTCGAGACCCTGATGCTCGTACGCCTGGAGGCCGGTGAGCTGCCCGATATCGCTGTCTTCTTCCAGCCCGGTCTTCTTTTCGCCTTTGTCAACAGCGGACAGGTGCAAGATCTCAACGATTGGTTCGATGAAGGCTATCTTGAGGCGCAGTATGCTCGGCACTGGCTGGACATGGCGACCATGGATAACATCATGGCCGGCGTCTGGTACCGCGCCCGTGTAAAGAGTCTGGTCTGGTATCCTGTGCCGTGGTTTGAAGAATTTGGCTATCAGATTCCCGAAACGTGGGATGAGATGCTGGCGCTCTCTGACCAGATGTTGGCTGACGGCAATACGCCGTGGTGCATTGGCATGGAGAGTGGCCCCGCCACGGGCTGGGTCGCCACCGACTGGATGGAGGATATCATGCTGCGCATGCAGCCGGTTGACGCGTATGATGCCTGGGTCAACGGCGACCTGCCATTTGAATCCCCCGAGGTCAAGAATGCGGCTGAGATTATGGGCGATATCTGGTTCAATGAAGAGGGGGTTTTTGGTGGAACCGATGCTATCCTGGAAATCCCCTTCAACGAGGCGCCAAGTCCCATGTTTGATGAGCCACCTGGTTGCTACCTGCACCGTCAGGCGAGCTTCATCCCCGCCTTCTTCCCTGAAGACGTCACCCTGGGTGAGGACGTTGACTTCTTCTACCTGCCACCGATGAATCCAGATGAGTTCCCCAGGCCGGTCTTGGGTACGGGCGACCTCTTCGCGGCGTTCAACGACCGTCCTGAGGTTCGTGAGGCCATGGAATATCTGACCACGGGTGAATCTACCAGGGCTTGGCTGCAATCCGGCGACTTTGTTTCGCCGCACAATGACACGCCATTGGATTGGTACCCTACGGACATCGACCGCAGATACGCGGAAATTCTTTCCGAGGCCACGGTTGTGCGCTTCGATGGCTCGGATCTGATGCCCGACGAGGTGGGTAGGGGCTCTTTCTGGATCGGCATGGTCGACTACGTCAGCGCCCGGGGTGAAAATCTCGATGAGGTTATGAAGTACATTGATGCCTCCTGGCCCGATTAGAACTACACGTGCCACTGCTATCATTGTTTCGGAGATTTGGACCGACAGTTTTGAAACGCCCGCACTGCCGCCTTGCACTTCTCATCTCGCTAGATCTGAAGGAGGAGGACGTAATCCACGATGACTGAGACCGGGTATCTGGACGTCGAGATTCGTATCTTTGCGCGCCAAGACGCCGGTTATCCGGTGGAGGTGACGTTGGGCCGCGAGCAGACCTTTTCCCAGGGCGCGTTGGTGGGCGATCTGCTGCCCTGGGTGCCCAGCGGCGATGCCGTCGCCGACGGTCGGCGGCTCTTCGACGCCCTGCTGGGCGCGGGGTCGGCGCGCGATGCGTGGATCGAGGCGCGCGGGCGCTCGGCCCGGCGGCGGGTGCGGCTCTGGATCGATGTGGAGGCGACGGAGTTGCACGCGCTGCCCTGGGAGCTGCTGCACAACGGTGAGTCGCTGCTGGCGGCGGACGCGAAGACGCCCTTTTCGCGCTATCTGCCGCTGGAGAAGCCCTGGGGGCGCGCGCAACCGCAGCCACTGCGCGTGCTCGCGATGATTTCCAATCCGGCGGATCTGGAGGCGCTCTACAATCTGCCGGCAGTCGACGTGGCGACGGAGCGTCAGCTGCTGGAGCAGGCGCTCTTCGCGCTGGAAGGTGAGGCGCTGACGCTAGAGGTGCTTGAGCCACCGGCGACGTTGGCGCGGTTGGAGACGGCGTTGCAGAATGGCGCGGATGTCTTGCACTTTGTGGGACACGGTGTCTTCAACCGTCGCCGGCAGCAGGCGGCACTCTACCTGCAGGACGAAGTGGGGGATACACAGATCGTGCGGGAGACCCAGGTGGTGGAGATGCTGGCGCGGCAGGAGGCGCTTCCCCGGCTGGTGGTGCTGGCGGCCTGTGAGAGCGCGACGCGGGCCACAGCGGGCGCCTTTTTGGGACTGGGGCCGCGTCTCGTGCACGCTGGCGTGCCCGTTGTCGTTGCCATGCAGGAGCGGGTGACCGTCAAGACGGCGCGTAAGTTCACGTTGGCCTTCTACCGGGCGCTGGTCCAGGGTGGGGCGGTGGATCGGGCGGCAAACGTGGCGCGCAGTTTTCTGCTCACCCAAGGGCGTCCCGACGCGGCGATTCCCGTGCTCTTCATGCGGCTCCGGTCTGGGCGACTGTGGGATGGGGAGGGGGCGTCGGAGGTGCCGGATAGCGGAATGCGGGTAGAGATCGGCGGCGATGTCAGTGGGCAGGTGGCGGTGGGTAACCGTGGATCGACGCTGCAAGTAGGGAAGATGTCCGGCGGTCAGCTGAACGTGGGTGACGGCGCGCCGGGTGCGACCGCCGTCACCGAGGCGGATCGGGAGGAGCTGCGCCGATGGATCGCCGACGTGCGCGAGCGCGCGACGGTGGACGCGCCACCTGAAGTGCAGGAAGAGGCGGCGGCAAAGCTGGCGTCCCTGGAAGATGCTATCTTCCATCAGCCGCCTGACGTTGCGACCATGGAGACGCTTCTAGATTGGTTCAGGGCAGAGGCGCCTCGGCTGGCGGGAGCGATTTTGCACAGCCTCATTTTGCATCCGGTCACCCGGCAGCGAGCGCAGGCGGCAGGCGGGGAGGTGGCGGAGGCCTATCGGCGTCTGGTGACGGGATTTCGAAGCGAGTCTGCTGGTGAAAATGCCCTCCGTACCGTAGAACCTGCGTAGGCGAAAGCAAGGCAAACGAAGCCGGGGTTGATGCGGGAGGGAAACATGATGGGCAGCCGCCTATGGCGTTTGAGCCACTCTGGAACTGCTTCGTTTGCCCGTGACCTGAATTTGTTTTGACAATCCGTTGTTTTGATTTAGAATTCTTAGTTGGGTCTCACCAGGATCGACTGCGGCCCGTGGGGTGACCGCAGCAGCGCCGAAGCGTACGGTTTGTTGCGAGCTTGGATCAAACGGTCGGCCCCTGGATTCCAAAGCAAGGGGCCGTTTTCATTTGTCTCCCAGATCTGTGAGGCCATGGAAGCGTACGTGCGTATATTCTTTTGGCTGGCGTTTACCATGACAGCCAATGTAGCTCATCTCTGGAGGAAGAGGTCTCATGAAGGAATACACAACTCAGCAGATCCGCAATATCGCCTTGATCGGGCACGGGAGTGCCGGCAAGACGCTGTTCGCCGAATCGGCCCTGGCGGCCGGAGGGGCGATTGATCGTCCTGGAAAGATCGAGGATGGCTCGACGGTCACCGACTTCGATGACGAGGAGATCCGGCGTCAGATTTCCCTGAGCACGGCGCTGGCGCCCGTGGAATGGCGCAAGTACAAGCTCAATTTGCTCGATACGCCTGGATACACAGACTTCGTGGGCGAGGTCAAGAGCGCACTGCGCGTTTCTGAGCTGGCCCTGACGGTGATCGACGCGGTGTCTGGCGTCGAGGTAGGGACAGAGCTGACGTGGAAATACGCCGAAGATGAACAGTTACCTCACATGGTTATCGTCAACAAGATGGATCGCGAGAACGCCAGTTTTGAGCGTTCGATGACGTCCCTGGAGCAGATCTTTGACGCGCGGTTTGTGCCGCTACTACTGCCCATCGGCGCGGAAGATGGCTTTGAGGGCGTGGTCAACGTCCTGGAGAAGCAGGCGTACCTGGGCGCCGAGGGCGAGAAAGCCGACGTGCCAGCGGAGATGGCGGATCGCGTCGATGAGCTTAACTTCGAGCTGATGGAATCGGCGGCGGAGGGCAACGACGAGCTGCTGATGAAGTATCTGGAAGGTGAGGAGCTGACGGCAGACGAGATCGTTTCCGGGCTGCGTGAGGCGATTGTCGGCGGTTCACTGGTGCCCGTCGTGGCGGCGGCCGGTGAGACCGGAATCGGCGTGAGAGCAGTACTCGATCTGCTGGTAAATCTGGCGCCCAACCCAGCCGAGGTCGGGCCGTTTGAGGCCGACGGTGAGACGTTCCCCGTGAGCGACGAGTCGCCGCTGGCGATGCTGGTTTTCAAGACCATGGCCGATCCCTACGTCGGCAAGTTGACCTACTTCCGCGTCTATGGCGGTGTGGCGGAGTCCGGCGCGACGTTCTACGTGCCCAGGGCCGATGAGACGGACCGCGTCAGCCAGTTGTTGGTGATGCGGGGCAAGAACCAGCTCGAGGTGGACACGCTTCACGCGGGCGATATCGGCGCGGCGACGAAGATGGGGAACGCGCTGACCGGGGACACGCTCTGTGATGAAGCGCACGCCCTGGAGTTGCGCGGGCCGGATTTCCCCGCTCCGCTGTTCAGCGTCGCTGTCTTCCCTGAATCCAAGAGCGACACGGCGAAGATGGGGTCGACGCTGACGCGGATGTGCGAGGAAGATCCCACGTTGCACTGGCGCCATGACGCATCAACCAACGAGACGATTCTCTCCGGCATGGGCGATGCTCACGTGGATACGGCGGTCCGTCGCATCCAGGGGCGCTTCGGCGTCAATCTGGGCACGCGGACGCCCAAGGTCCCGTACAAAGAGACCATCACCCGCACGGCTTCATCGCAGTATCGCCACAAGAAGCAGAGCGGCGGCGCGGGCCAGTTCGCCGAGGTGCACATGCGGCTGGAGCCGCAGCCTCGGGACGAAGGCTTCGAGTACGTCTGGGAGGTCTACGGGGGTCACATTTCCACGTCTTTCGAGCCTTCGATTGAGAAGGGTGTGAAGCAGGTGCTGAAACAGGGCGTGATTTCCGGCTATCCCATCGTCGACGTGCGGGTGGCGGTCTACGACGGCAAGGAGCACCCGGTGGACTCCAAGGACATCGCGTTCCAGATCGCCGGTCGTGAGGCATTCAAAGAAGCCTTTACGCAGGCCGGGCCGGTGATTTTGGAGCCCATGTACCTATTCACCATCACGGCGCCGGATGAGTTCACCGGCGACGTTATCTCCGACCTCAACAGTCGTCGGGCGCGCGTCCAGGGCATGGATCAGCGGAACAGCAAGGCGATTATCACGGCGGAGGGTCCCCTGGCGGAGATGCAGCAGTACGCGACGAACCTGCGCGCGCTGACGCAGGGCCGAGGCGTCTACTCGATGGAGTTCTCGCATTACGCTATTGTGCCGACGCATCTGGCGCAGGAGATTATGGAAAAGGCGAAGGCGGAAAAAGAGTAACAGGTAGATAAATCTATCGCAGCGGGCCGACAATTTGTCGGCCCGCTTTTTCTATGGTGAGCGTCAGTTCGCGTGGGTTAGCGAAAACAGGCGCCCTGATAAAGGGCGCCTGTCTGACCATCTAAACGAAGGTTGAAACAGAGACTACTCTTCTGGCGCTTCTTCTTCTACCTCTTCGGTGCCTTCTTCGGGCAGCTCGCCTTCTTCCAATTCCTCTTCCTCGCCGACCAAGGCAACTTCGGCGGCTTCGCCGATGAGGATGCCGGCAGGCGCTTCTTCTTCGATCTCTTCTTCCTCAATGAAGGTGATCTGCACGACGACCTCGTCCGGCTCGGCAAAGACATTGATGCTCTCTGGGATGTCCAGGTCGCCCACGGTGATGGCGTCGCCGATTTCCGTCAGGCCGGTGATGTCAACGTCGATGGAGGGAATGAGGTCCGAGGGCAGACATTCGACCTCGACTTCGTAGATCTGCTGCAAGAGGACGCCGCCCATCTCTTCTACGCCGGGCGCCTCGCCCAACAGGCTGATGGAGATGGGGAGTCGAACGGTTTCTTGCATGTTCAACGCCTGCAGATCGACGTGCATAAGGAACTGCTTGAAGATGTTACGTTGCACGTCACGAACGATGGCCATGTACTCCTCGTCGTCGATGTTGACTTTGACGAGTCGGCTGCTGCCTGCGCGCGCGACGATGGACTCGATCTCGCGCCGCTCGAATTTCAGTGCTTTGGATTCAACGCCGCTGCCGTATAAGACACCGGGCACCATGCCCGCTGCACGCAGCCGCTTGACTTTCTTCCCTGTCAGGGATCTGGGTTGTGCCTGTAGTTCTAACTGCTCCATAAGATACCTTCCTTCTCTTTCAACTCGCCCAAGGCTCAATAACGTCCTGGCTCCTGACTGGATCAGATGTTAACGACACATCCGCAAGCCAGAAATAAAGGACCGCATCCAAAGGCGCGGCCCCTCAAAGCCGTGGCTATTGTAATCCAAATAAGCCTTTTGTCAAATGGAG
>CAYVKR010000095.1:0-10931 GCA_964452025.1 uncultured Anaerolineales bacterium | reverse complement strand
TTCTACGGTACGGAGGGCGTTTTCACCAGCGGACTCGCTTCGAAATCCCCAGTAGCAGGTTGGTGATGACCCACAGCTCACCGCAGAGAACTCACGAAGTGCACAGAGAGAAAAAAACAGGTTCTTTCTCTGCGTACTCAGCGCTCTCTGTAGTGAAAAACCGCTGGACTCCGTGGACGGCAGCAGACTTATGGGTACTCACCGGTGAGCGTGCGTTTGACAAGAACCGTGAGGTACGTTAGAATGGGAATAGTTTGGGAATACTGTTATGTAAATGGGCTTGCTTGCCCGTCTACACCGCGAGCATTCTAAAAGAAACAGGAGGATATTCACAAGTCTGATAGAACACGGTTGCCTGTGTTTTATGGGCTTCTGGCTCCTTGAAAGCGTTTATCGCTTGTGTGACGTTTAGACCTGGCTTGCTGGTGTGATTCCCGGCAACCAGGTTTTTTTGTGTCCATCACGGACTGAACAGAGCGTAGAAAAGGGAGGTGACAAGCGGTGACCTTTGTGAAACGACGACCCGGCGAATCTGCCGAGCAACTGATCAAGCGCTTTCGCAAGCGCGTGACCAAGGATCGCATCAAGAGCGAACTGAAAAAGCGACGCTACTTCATCACCAAAGGAGAAGAGGATCGCATCCAACGCCGAAAGGCGGAGCGCAAGATGCGCAAGCGGCAGCGACGTAAGCGCGGAAACAATAAGTACTAGGAAAAGACGTACGTCATGCCGTGACCTCGCTGAGATGCTGAACGCAGCCCTTGATTGGCTTGCGAGAGGATCTCTTGGTAGAGCGTGATCATATCTTAACGTCTTTCTGGTTTGCAAAGCCCTCCAGAACATCACTGGAGGGCTTTTTGATTATGCCCGTCTCGGATACAAATACATGGCGAGATGGGGAGATTCCCCGGCCACTGGGCCTCTGGGCCAGGGTCTCCATCCCTCGACTACGCTCGGGACAGGCTCGCTTCGGTCGCTGCACTCCCTTCGCTCAGTCGAAACCGTAGACACTGCGTGGACGAACGCAAAGCAAACGAAGCCGGGGTTGATGCGCATGGCAAACGTGACAGGAGCGCACCTACTGCGTCCACGCTACCCTGGAACCGCTTCGTTTGTCCCACATGTCAGTGATTTTGCACTTACGTTGCTTTTGGGTATGATTACGGGCATGAATTCTGGGGAAGGGTGGATTCGTCTCGCGGCGTCGTTGCTGTTACTTGCCTGTGCAGCAGTGACGCTGACCCTTACGCTGACTCCGACGCCGGTGCCCACCCAACCCCCGACGCTCACTGAGCCTCTGCCACCGACAGCCACAGCTGTGCCCGAGGACACAGGCTGGCTTCCGGTCACGTCGGGCATGGAACGAAGGTACGTCACGATGTCCGCCGACTTGGGAGATGAGCGCGTGACGCTGGTGCGGTTTGACCCGGACCTGTTCACCGTGCGGGTGCGGGCGGCAACCGGCGACGCCCAGACGGTGCGCGCCTGGAGTGAGGCGACGGACGCGCTGCTCACCGTCAACGCCGGTTACTTTGATGAGAACAACCGGCCCCTGGGGCTTCTCATCGCCGACGGTCAGCGTTTTGGCAACACCTACCCTGACTTCGCCGGTATGCTCGTTGTAACCCCAGACGGAGAGACCGGCATGCGCTGGTTGCGAGAGCATCCTTATGATCCCCAGGAACCTTTCCTTCAGGCGGTGCAGAGCTTTCCGGTGCTCGTCAAGCCCGGCGGCGTCATGGGATTCCCCGCCGATGCCGACGAGGGCAACGTCTCGCGTCGCATCGTCGTCGCCCAGGATGGAGTGGGGCGCCTGATCCTTCTCATCGCGCCGCGTGGTTACCTCAGCCTCCACGCGCTGGCCCAGTGGCTCGTCGAACCGGATCTGGACATCGACATAGCGCTCAACCTTGATGGCGGCAACTCGGCGGGGCTGTGGCTCCGGGAGACGCCCGCCGCACAGATCGACTCCCTGGTGGGCGTGCCTGCAGTCATCACCGTTGACTGAGCACAGTCTGATTGTCGAGTCTTCGGTGGCTGAATCGGCCTACTGAACCTCGAGGGTCTGGAGCACGACCACGTCGTCAGGCGCGACGTCGGCGCCTGTCACCATCAACCGCGTGCCATCCCCTGGACGGTACATCCCCGTGGTGAGCGTGTAGGTCCCCGTGGGGAGATTGGTTGGCAGCAGGACGCCGTAACGATCCACGACCGCTTCACCCGCCTCCCAGTTGGACGTGGGATGCAGGCCACCGATCGGCTCGGCGTCCGTCTGCGTGACCAGTACGCCTTGCGCGTCCAGCAGATGGACGAAGACCTTGTAACGCTGAGCAAGCGCCTGCTCTGCTCGCCAGAATAGTGTGACCGGCACGATCTCACCCCGAGCGAAGGACGCCTCGACGAGACTGTAGCCTTCCAGCGCGATGTTATCACCGAGTTGCGTGTTCAGCCTTACCTGCGGCGTCTCCGGCAGCGGGGCGACGCCGTAGCGCGCCAGCCGGACATCGGTGACCCACCGTTCCGTCGCCTTGTACGCTTGTTGCGCTAACCGGCGCTCCAGCCGCCCGTGCGGGTCCGACTCCCGCTCCCCCCAGTAGAGCACGAAGAGCTGGCGATGGCCCGCCGTTCGCACCTGCTCCACCCACATTTGCGCCTTCTCCACCTCTGGATGATACGGCGCTGGATAGACGGTCGCCGGCCCATCATAGTAGTAGGTGAAGACCTCCCACTGGTTGGGCGCGCTCAGAATCACGGCGTCGCCCGGCTGCGCCTCCATGGTGATGAGCGTCGCCAGCCGCCGGTAATCGTCACGCGCATACGTCGGGTCGAAGTAGAGATGGCGCAAAGAAGCAAACTGCGCAGGCAGCAGCGCCAAGAGCAGCACGCCACCGGCGAACATGGCGAGTACGCGGCGATGTCCCCCACCCTGTCGGGGCGGAGCCAGCGGCAGCGCGAGGAGTACCGCCAGCGGCGCGACCGCCACCATCAGAAACTTGAGGTAGGCCGCGCGATAGACGCCGAACGCGGCGATGAGCGCGACGGGCAGCGCGACGACGGCAAAGGCGGCCCACTTCGCCACCGGCGCACGGCTCCGCGTCAGGAGTGCCAGCAGGAGCAGCAACCCTGCCGCCGCCAGCCCGTATGTCGTCGTGCCCTCTGGTAGCGTAAGGCCTACCAATAGTGCGCGGCTCATCTCGATCAATGCTCCCCCTCTGTTGAGATCGGGGGGGGCCCATCCGGTGACCCGTAGCGCGTTGGGCAGCCAGGGCAGAAAGGCGAATGCCGCTCCCAGGTGCGCGCCGGTCCAGATCAGCAGACGCCGCCACCGCAGCGGACGTTGCAGGAGCCAGACGCCCACAAAGGCCATGTTCACCCCCAGAACGACGAAGGCGTAGGCGTAGTGCGTGTAGAGGCCCAGCGTCAGCGCGAGGAGCAGCGCCCCCACCTGTGGCGAGACGACGGCGGCCCGGCGCGGCCATCGCGCCGCCACCAGCAGCGTCAGCGCCGCCAGGAGGCCGAGCAGGCTGTACATGCGCGCTTCTTGGCTGTAGTAAACCGCCAGGGGATGTACCGCCAACGCCAACGCTGCGCCCAGGGCCGAGCTGCGACCGCCGACTTTTCGCCCTAGCGCCGCCGCGACCGCCACCGTCAACACGCCGCAGAGGGCGGAGAAGCTGCGGAGCGCGAACTCGGAACCGCCGGTGAGATCGCGCCAGACGCGCAGCAGGAGGTAGTAACCCGGCGGGTGGATGTCACCGGCGGCGCCTTCGATGATCAGTTTCACCGATCGCTCCGCCAGCCGTGCGGAGTTGCCCTCGTCGCTCCAGAAGGACTGGGTCCCCAGCCGGTAGAAGCGAAGCGCGGCGCTCAGGAGCAGCGCCGCCAGCAACAACACGGTGAATGCTGTGAAACGCCGCTGGGACTTCACGGTCCCCCGTTGCGCGCCTCGGAGGGGGGCGAGAGCACAAAGCGCTCCAGCGCGACGGCGGCGCCGTGCTCGCTCAGGGGTGGGGCGATCCAGTCGGCCACAGCCTGTACGGCGGGAACCGCGTTGCCCATGGCTACGCCGACGCCGCCCCAGGCCACCATGGCGACATCGTTCTCCTGATCGCCCACCGCCATGGTCTCCGCCTGTTCGACGTTCAGGTGCCGGGCCAGCCAGGCCAATCCCCGCCCCTTATCGACGTTTTGGGGCACTACCTCGATAAAGCGGGCGTGTGAGCGGAAGACGCGCGCCGTCTCGTCCAGGCGGACGCGCAGGCGCTCGCCCATCGCCGGGATCTCCGCCGGATTGGCCACGAAGAGCACTTTGTCGATCTGATGATCGTCTAACACCTCGGCCCACCCATCCACCAGCTGAAAATCCGACCCCAGCAGGTCGTGGTAGAAGTCCGGGGACTCCCGCATCTCCTGGAGGTAGATACGACCATCGGCGTAGAGAACGGTGTGCCAGCCCTGCTCCTGGGCCAGCGCCAACGTCGCCTCGGCGGGATCGCGCGGCAGGGGCACCCGATAGAGAGGCGTCTCATCGCCCGGCTGCTGAATCCAGCCCCCCTGATAGGCCAGGGTAGGAGCCGTGATGCCCAGCTGGCGGGCAAAGGGGAGGAGCGCGCTGAACATGCGGCCTGTCGCCAGCGTCACCGTGACGCCAAGTGCCCGCGCCCGCGCGACGGCGTGCTCAACGCGCGGGTGAATCTCCCGCGCATCTCCCATGAGGGTGCCATCCAGATCAAAAGCGACTAATCGGATCATGTTCAGATATTGAAGAGAATGGACACGATGGCGATCCAGAGACTGAGCAACAATAGGAGCAGGCCGCTCCAGAGGAAGTAGGCGATCATGGGGCGCCGCCGGTAGAAAAACAGCCCCAGTCCGCCGTTGATGACGGTAAAAAGCAGACCTAGGAGGCCCAGATAGGCGAGGCGGGAGGGCGGCCCGACGAGCAAGGGCGCGCCCGTTGGATCGATCTTCAGGACGATGCTCGGCGGCAAGGAGCCGTAGCGCCAGGCCAACAGCGCGCCGAGGAAGATGAGGAGCAGCAGATCGCTACTTAGCAGGCCGAGGGCCAAGCGATCCTGCCAGATGCCCCAGTCCAGGAAGGCGGGATGGGTTATCTCGTGGTCAACGTCCAGGGTTGCGCCCATCTCCAGCCGTTCCTCCAGGGATTCAAGGAAGAGCTCGCGGTCGGCGGGGGAGATGGCATAGGCCATGCCGTCCAGCTGCAGCACGATCTGCTCCTTTAATGGAGCGCTGGCGTAGAAGAAGACCGGGCCGATCTCCGCTGCTGTGCCCTGACCCACGACGTAGCCCGGCCAGCGCAGCACCCGACGGTAGCGCACGCGCCCGAGTTCCTCCCCGGATAGAACGGCCTGTATCTCTGCCATGGGGATCTGGTGGGTGTAACCGCCCCATTGGATGACGAGGGTGTTACGATCCATGGTGTACTCGGCGTTTAACAGGCCCCAGAGGGAATAGACGACGTAGGCGGCAGCGGCCAGGCTCGCCAGCGCGCCGATCACCAGGAAGAAGGTCAGGAGGGAGATGGGGATGAGGGCGATGAGCACGCTCAGTCCTACCGTCGCCAGCACCAGCACGACGATGCTGGCGAGGCCAAAGCGCCAGCCTTTCTGAATGTCCAGGTTCCAGGTCGTCATTCGCGGATGTCTTGACGCGCTTCTAACGCGCGGGTGAGAGTCACGGCGTCGGCGTACTCCAGATCCCCGCCCATGGGGAGGCCTCGGCCCAGCCGCGTGACGCGCACGTCCATTGGCTTGAGGCGTGTCAGCAAGTACGAGGCGGTGTAATCCCCCTCGCTGGTGGGATTGGTAGCCAGGATGACCTCGCGCACCTCGCTCGCTTTCAGACGTGCCTCCAGCTCCTGAATGCGCAGGTCTTCGGCGAAGATGCCTTCCAGTGGCGAGAGGGCGCCGTGGAGCACGTGGTAGAGGCCGTGGTACTGCTCGGTCCGCTCCAGCGCCAGCAGGTCGAGCGGCTCCTCCACCACGCAGATCAGCGTACGGTCGCGGCCCTCGTCCGCGCAGATGGGGCAGGGGTCGGCCTCCGTCACGTTATAGCAGGTCGAGCAGAACTGCGTGTTCTCCACGAGGTGTTGTAGCACCTCGGAAAGCCGCAGGGCCAGCTCTGATTTGCCCCGGAGGAGGTAGAAGGCCAGCCGTGACGCCGTCTTCGGCCCGATGCCGGGCAGTTCAGAAAACGTCTCGATCAGCTGGGTAACGGAGGGTGGAACGGCTGCGTTCGCCATGGAGAGCGGCTACATGCCGGGGATGCCCAGACCGCCCATCATGCTGTTAAGGCCGCCGGTCACCGCTTCCATGCGCTGGGCGACGTGTTCCTGGGCTTTCTGGATCGCTTCGTTCACCGCTGCCATCACCAGATCCTGAAGCATCTCGACGTCTTCCGGGTCGACCACTTCTGGCTGGATGGTGATGGATTGGATCTCCAGCCCGCCGGTGATCTTCACCTCGACGACACCACCGCCCGCGCTCACGTCGATGATCTCCTGCTCGGCCTCCGCTTGCACGCGCTCGACGTCCTCTTGCATCTTCTGCACCTGACGCATCAGGGCGTTGGGGTCCATACCTCTTCGTCCACGTCTACGACTCATAAACTGTCCTTTCTTTCTTTTGATAGCTTCTGTTGGTGAGTAGCTGCTTCTCTTTCAGCAGATTAAGCAAATTTAGCAGATTTACCCTCGCATTGCGCGGGAATCTGCTCCTCAATTTCTATTCCTCTTCAACTTCTTTTGGAACGGCGCCTAGCTCTTTGACGGCCCGCTGCACGACCTCGTCCTGCTCGGCGGGATGGTCGTTCTCTTCCGCCTGGGCCGCTTTCGCTTTGGTGGATTTGTCTGCTTCCTCGTCTTGTTGGTGGGCTGGCGCGGGTGCGGGTTTTGGTTTGCGGCTGGAGGGCGTCCACTCCTCTGCCAGCACGCAACGCACCCGCATGCGCTGGCCGAAGGTTTTCGTCAGGATATTCTCCAGATGCCGATAGGCTTCTTCCTTCGCCTTGTTGCGGTGGAACGCGTGTTTGAATCCGATCACCAATGCGCCCTCGGCGTCCACGCCCATGGGCTTGGCGGGCCAGAGTGGGGCGGCTATGGGAGGGCTGAGCTGGCGCAGCATCTCTTTCCAGCGCTGTGTAATGTTCTCCACGGGGATAGCCGTGGCTGGCGCGGATGCTGTCGATTCTGCTTCGTCCTGTTCTGTCTTCTGTTGGGACGACGCAGGATTGCGCTCTTTTACACGCTGCTTGCCGCTGTGCTTTCGCGTTGATCGCGTCGTCTCCGGCTGTGCGGTCTCCGCCGCGACCGGCGCCGGAGGGCGGCTCGCCTCGACGAAGGCCAGCTCCAGGGGCAGCTGCGGCTGCCAGCCGGTGTGGCTCTGCGCGGCGGCCTCGCTGAAGCGCTGGACGGCACGCACCAGCTGGTCGGGCTCCGCGCGACGCGCCATCTTTTCCAACTGCGGCCGCTCGTCGTCCGTCGGGTCGGTCCACGTATCACCCGCATCCAGGCGCATCAGCAGCAGCCCCCGGAGGAAGTCGGAGATCTGGCGCGCCAGCTGGCGCGGATCGGCGCCGCCGTCGACGGCGCGATTGATCAACCGGATGCCCGCGTTGAGATCGTCGTCGAGCCAGGCCTCGATGAGCGCCTGCACGGTCTCACGGCGCTCGGAGCCGAGCATCTGGCGGACGTACTCCGCCGAGACGGTGCCGTCAGCCGCCATCTGATCCAAGAGGCTGATAGCGTCGCGCATACTGCCCGTCGCCGCGCGCGCGATGAGGTCCAGCGCCTCCGTCTCGGCGTCGATCTCCTCGGTCTGGCAGATGCGCTTGAGGCGCACGACGATGTCATCCAGGGGGATGCGGCGGAACTCGAAGCGCTGGCAGCGAGAGAGCACCGTCGCCGGGATTTTGTGCACCTCGGTCGTCGCCAGCACGAAGATGACGTGCTCCGGGGGCTCCTCCAGCGTCTTGAGGAGCGCGTTGAAGGCGGCGGTGGAGAGCATGTGCACCTCGTCGACGACGTAGACCTTGTAGCGGGCCTGGGTGGGGCGGAAATTCACCTTCTCCAGGATGTCGCGCACGTTGTCGACGCCGGTGTGCGAGGCTGCGTCAATCTCGATGAGGTCCATCAAGCGTCCCTCGTTCACCGCCTGGCAGATCTCGCACTGATTGCAGGGGCGCTCCTCGATAGGCGCCTGGCAGTTGACGGCCTTGGCGATCAGCCGGGCCATGCTGGTCTTGCCTGTGCCGCGGGGTCCGGCGAAGAGGTACGCATGATGGATATGACTTAAACGCAGCGCGTTGCGCAGCGTGCGCACGATGTGTCTCTGCGCCACGATATCATCGAAGGATTGCGGTCTCCACTTAAGATAGAGTGCCTGACTCATAGATCTCCTTGCCTGTGCCAGACGTAGTTTATCACGGATGACTAAGGAGGCAAGCACTCGTCTGAACGGGATTTCGAAGCAAGTCTGCTGGTGAAAATGCCCTCCGTACCGTAGAAACTGCGTAGACGAAAGCAAGGCAAACGAAGCTGGGGTTGATGTGGGAGGGAAACATGATGGAAAGCCGCCTATGGCGTTTGAGCCCCCCTGGAACTGCTTCGTTTGCTCTGAAAGCGGCGGCTTGACACCTTCCACGAATCTGAATACAATGAAGTTACCTTGAAACGGAGAAAGAGGGGTTATGCAAACAAGCGTAACACAAAGCGATAAGACAAGGATTTGAGACTGCGGGTGGCGAATTGACCCGCAGTCCTGCTTTATAATAGCACGTGGAGATGTCGTGTTGTATAGGAGAGCTGCTTTGGGAGGTGGCAAAAAACATCTGGCTCTGTTTTGATGAATGAGAGAACGCATAGGTCTCTCATGGTCCTATTCTGTTAACCTAGCCCAAGAGGGAGAAAGGATAGCGATATGTTCAATGAGCAGTTGCTGCAAGAGTTAGCGTCTGTTGAAGGCACAAGACCTATCTTAAGCGTCTACTTGAACGTGGACCCGCGCCAGCACACGCCGGAGGAGTATCGTTTGATCTTGCGTGATCTGCTGAAGCAGGTGGAAGGCGAGGCGGAGACGGAAGACATCGACGCCATCAGGCAATTTGTCGATCTGCAGTACGATTGGACGGGGCGCGGGTTGGCCTTCTTTTCGCGCCAGGCCGACGACATCTGGTATGCGATCTCGCTGGCGGTGCCGGTGCGATCCGGGGTGACGGTAGCGCGCAAGCCCTACATCTCCCCGCTGGTAGAATTGGACGGCCTCTATGGACGCTTTGCAGTCGCGTTGGTCGATCAACAGAGCGCGCGCTTTTTCCTCTTTCAGATGGGTGAGCTGGTGGAAGAGCAGACGTACGAAGGTGAAGAGGTGCGCGGTGCTCGCAAGGGCATGGGCTCTTCACGCGTGGGCATGCGCGGCGGCGGTCGCGGTTCCAAGAAGAAAGCGGAAGAGATCGTGCAGCGCAATCTGAAGGGCGCGGCTAACGCGCTGGCGTCTTTCTGTCGCCGGCACAAGTCCCGTCGTCTACTCTTGGCCGGTGCTGAACGCAATGTGGCCAACTTCGAGGATGTGCTCCCGGCCTCGTTGCGCGAGATGGTGGTGGGTACCTTCACGGTGGATATGGAGGCTGGCGAAAGCCAGATCGGTGAACACGCCATCGACGTACTCCAGAAACTGGGAGAGGAACGCAAGGAGACCATGGTAGAGACGGTGATCACGGCGGCGGCCAAAGGCGGCAACGGCGTGATCCGCCTGGGCGAGACGCTGAGCGCGGCCAACCAGGGCCGCATTCAGGTGCTCGTCATCGAGCGGGATTACCACGAGCCGGGGAAGCGATGTAGCGGTTGCGGCTATCTGACGACGCAGGAACTGGAGACCTGTCCGTTCTGTGGCTCGGAGTTCATCGAGATCCCCGACGCAGCCGAGGCTGTCGTCACGCAGGTGGTGGAGAAGGGCGGCACGGTGCAGGTCGTGGACAACGGCGCCATGGGTGAGACCAGAATCGGCGCGCTGTTGCGATACTAGACGGTCCCTATCGGGCGAGGGCCTGACCCGGCCCTCGCCTTTTGTTTTTTGAGCGGACTTCAAGTTATTTCTATCCTGTGAATCTTGTTAATCCTGTCTATCTTATTGAGGAGCCATCGCGATGCCGAAGCGCAAGCCGACCAACAGGCGCCAATATCGCAAACGCAGCGAGCGGGTGCTGCTGGGCGTCGTCGTGTTCTTCCTCGTCATCGGCGGTACCGTCGCCATCGGTTTGATCTACGGCTGGAGCGCTGCGCTCACCGGGCTGCTCTGCCTGCTGCCGGGTGCGGTGGTGCTCGTGCTGCTCTGGCTCTTCCTCGTGGGCATTGACCGGTTCACGGGAGGGGGATAGGGCGCTCACAGCCAATCTCCTGCAGGTGATCGCCGGGCTGGGGCTGCTTGGCCTGCTCGCCTGGCGCGTGACGCTGCCCTACGTCTTCGAGCGCTCAATCTTCCCCACCGCATTCCCCTGGGCCGTGGGGGCGTTTGCGCTACTCGGCGTGGTGCTGATTGTGTCCGCTCTATTGCCGCCAGTCACGGATTGACATAGACAGCGAATAGCTGCTCCTAAACACGCTGGTGGTTTTTCTGGATATGATCATAAAACAAGATAGCCTTCATGCCCAGTATGGTGTATACTTATTTTGTAGGAGCAGCACATACCACTTCTTGTATCTGTTGAGGCAGATTGCCTTACGCGGCGATCATATCGCATAATCCACCGCTGAGGCGGATATGGCGAAAACATGCGTGATAAGAAGCCATAGGGGACATTTTATATGATGGAACGGCTGCATAAGACACCGCATTGGAGTTTATGCAGCAGGGTCCCAGGACAACGATAAGGATTCATGTGGCGCGCAGCCGCCACATAATCCCTGTTGAACTAAG
>CAYVKR010000094.1:0-11142 GCA_964452025.1 uncultured Anaerolineales bacterium | reverse complement strand
CTGAAGAGATGGCCGAACATATACGGGAAGTTGTAGAAGGTGCTGCTGTAATAATGGGGCTTCACGGCCCACATGTAGGGGTGCAGGGCATCCTCGTCCAGGCCATCGCCGTAGGTCTCACGTTGGGCCTCTAACATCAACTGACAGAACTCAGAGGCGGTGAGCTCGCGCGCCTTGCGTTTCTCAAAGAGACGTTGTTCGAAGAGGAAGCGGCTGGCAATATCGATGGTGACTTGAAGATCGTGTTGCAACGACGCTTCGAGGATCAGTATCTGCTCCTGCACATCGGCCTTTTCAAGCGCGGCCTCACGGACGATGGTCTCGCAGAAGGTGCTGGCGGTCTCGGCGAGGGTCATGGGCGTGCTGCGCTGGAGATAGGTGCAACCGGCGCGCCGCAGATTGTGGTACGCGTGCCCTAGCTCGTGGGCCAGCGTGCTCAGTCCACCGTAGGCGGGCTGGTAGTTGGAAAGGATGCGGGATTCGTCGTCTCTTACCCACATGCAGAAGGCGCCGCCGCGTTTACCGTCGCGCGGTTCTGCATCAATCCAACCTTTGCTAAAGGCTCGATCCGCCAGCGCTGCCAGCGCGTCGCTGTAGGTGCCAAACTGTCGGACGACAAACTCCCGGCTCTCAGCGAAGCGCCACGTCCGCTCGCTCTTGCCCATGGGCGCGAAGAGATCGTACCAGGCCAGTTGCGGCAGGCTTAGGGCGCGGGCCTTGGCCTTAAGATAGCGGCGCAGCTCCGGGAAGAAGGCGCGGGCCGCCTCCAGCATGGCGTTCAGGGTCTCCCGGTCGATGTTGTTGTTGAAGAGCGCCACGTCCAGGGGGGACTCCCAGCCACGTTTTTCGCTTAACGTGAGCATCTGTCCTTTGATGCTGTTGAGCGCAGCAGCGATAGGGACGGCATGAGTTTCCCAGGCCTCCAGTTCGGCCTCGTAAGCGGCCTGTCGCAGGCTACGATCGGAGTTATAGGCCAGATTGCGCACCGCCGTGATGGGCAGCGTCTGCGATTCGCCGTCATGCTCAAACGTGACGGTGATCTGCGAGGTGACGTTGTTGTAGAGCTTATTCCACGCGACGCTGCCCGTCATGTGCAGGTCAGCGGCCAACGCTTCCTCCGCCGGGGACATGAGGTGTTCGGCCTGGACGGCGGCTTTGTGTAGGGCGTAGGCGTGCTCGCGTGCGGCCGGTGATGCTTCGATGAGCGCGTTCACGTCTTCCAACGATCCGATCCACGCAGTGAGGCGGGTCTGCAGCTTGGCGAAGCCCACAAACGCCGGTTGCAGCTCGCTCATGCGTGCCTGGGCCGTCTCATCGCGGGAATCTGTGGATATATGGCAGACCACGTAGGCGTAGAGCGTGTGCAATTTGGCTCTGACGTGGTTGAAGGTCTCTAAAATGTCCTCAAAGGTGCGAACGGTCTCGGCATCGACCGTCAACGGCTCTTCACGCAGCATAATGCTATACGTATCAAACTGGGCGGTCAGCGCCTCAATGGCTTGTAGTGTCGCTTCAAAATCGTTCTTGAAGGCCGGTGTGTCAAGACCCGGGTAGATGGACTGAATGTTCCAGTGCGGCAACGTGGTCGGTTTCTTCGTCATGATCTGCTCCTTACTTTTATAGGTTTGTAGGGGTGCCGCCGAAATCAAAGCACATCTCGATCCCTTGTTCGCCGCAGGTGTCACAGATCAGGGCGACGTTATCTACGACAATCTCCCACGTGAAATCGCGTCGGCTGAAATGCTGGATAATCTCGGCGAGGGTTTTCGGGGCAATCTCGGCTAACGCCAGCGTGATGTGCGGTGCCCAATGGAGCGGCGTGGTCGAGAAGCGGGAGTGGGTGGATGTCTGTGCCAGGGCGGGATAAATTCGCTCGTGAAACGCAGAAAGCGCCGCCGTGCGAATCACCGGGACGTAGAGGGTGGGGCGAGCGCCGGTGAAGATGCCCAGACCGCTGGTCGTGATAGAAAAGGGTGATTGTTCGCAAGCCGCCTCGGAGAGTATGCGTTCTATATGGCTCAGGTTGTAGTCCTTGGCCACATGGTAGGAGAAGTGCGGCACCGGTGTGCGAAAGATATGCTCGACACCAAAGCGCGTTTCTAGTTCGTCCCATAGATAGCGGACCCGGTGGGAGTGCGTCTCGTCCAGGAGGGAGACGACCGCTTTGAAGTCTTGGAATTCCTGGGCAGCGTTCTCTTCTATCGCGGGCATGGGATCATGAGCCTGGTGCGCCTTTGGTCATCAGCATATTGTCATTATCGCTGGCAATGTGGGCTTGAGTAAATATCAAAGCGACAGAGAGAGCCGGATGGATCCGACCCTCTCTACCGGTGCTGGGGTGACGGCTACTTGCTTATGGCAGACGCTGTCTCGTCCAGGATATTGAGCGCTTCGTCGATCTGTTCGGCTTTCACATCGAGGAAGGGTCGGAAGCGGATGGACTGACCGCCACAGGTTAGGGTGAGAAGGCCACGTTTTCTAAGCGCCTGGTGGAGGGCCGAGCGGGTGGCGCCATCTGGTAGATCGAAGGCGCACATCAGCCCGCGCCCGCGCGCGTTGCGAATCAGGTCGCTGGACGCGGCGATGGCCTTCAGCCCCTCTTGCAGTCGCTTGCCCATTCGGGCTGCGTTATCCACCAACTGCTCTTCTTCCATGATCTCCAGGTAGCGTTGCGCGCGCACCATATCCGTCAAGTTGCCGCCCCAGGTGGAATTCAACCGGCTGGATTCGGCGAAAACGTGGTCTTCAACCTCGTCGATGCGCGGGCCGGCGATGATGCCACAAACCTGTGACTTCTTGCCAAAGGCGATGATATCCGGCAGAATATCGCTGTGTTCGATCGCCCACATCTTACCCGTCAAGCCCATGCCTGATTGTACCTCATCGACGACAAAGAGGAACTCGTGTTCATCGGCCAGCCGGCGCAGTTCCCGCAGGAACTTCATGCGGAAGTGGTTGTCGCCACCCTCGCCCTGGATCGGCTCAATGATAAGCGCTGCGATATCGCCGGGGTACTGGCGCACAGCGGTCTCGATCTGCTCAATCGCAATCTCCTCCGCCTGCTTGACCTCCGCCAGCACCTCGTCAGTGACCGGGAAGCGCAACTTAGGATTGATCGCACGAGGCCACTTGAACTTAGGGAAGTGGCGGTGCTTGTGGACGACCGCCGTGTTCGTCAGCGAGAGCGTGTACCCTGTACGTCCGTGAAAGGCTTCCTCAAAGTGGATGACCTGCGTACCCAGGCCGTCCATGCGGTAATCCCACTTCTTGCTCGCGTAACTCTGGAAGACCTGCAGATTTTTGCGGAATTTCCAGTCGAAGGCGGTCTTGAGCGCGTTCTCCACCGCCAGCGCGCCCCCGCTGATGAGGAAGAGGTGCTTCATGGAGTCCGGCATGGCGACGCGCTCAAAGGTCTCCACAAACTCCGCCAGTTGGATGGTGTAGAAATCCGAGAGCGAGGGCTTGTTCGCGGCGACAAGCGTAAGTTTCTCGCGGAAATCGGGGTCGTGCATCTTGGGGTGATTGTGTCCGATGGGTTGGCTGGCAAAATAGGAGAAAAAGTCCAGATATTCGCGCCCGGTGACAGCGTCCACGACATAGGCATCGTGGGAGCGCTTGAGATCGATGATAATCTCATCGCCATCGCCGATCATTACCTGTTTGATCGTCTTGTGTACCGCTGTTGGTTTCATCTATGCCTCCACTTCTGAGTCCTTATTTTGGTGAGTTCAACATCATTGTACTGCGCATGTTGATACGATGAGAGTATATGAGCTATTCTGGAGGGGTTCAAGTTATCTTCTCACGTTGTTCTCGCGCCGTTTGTCCTTGTGCAGGCCGATAAGTTCGGTGAACGATATGCCATTTGACTTTTCCTAAGACCAGAGTAACACTAGATATGAGGTGACATGTATCGTAGTCCATTTAAGGAGGACAAGGATGTTAGTTACAAGCAAAGAGTTGTTGCTAGATGCTCAAAAGCATGGCTATGCCGTTGGTGCGTTCAACACCAACAACCTGGAGATCACCCATGCCATCATACGGGCGGCTGAGGCCAAGCAGGCGCCTATTTTGATTCAGATCTCCGCCGGTGCTATCAGATACGCTGGGCTGGAATTCCTGCCTATGATTGCGCGGAAAGCGGCGCAACAGACCAGCGTGCCCGTCGCCATTCACCTGGATCATGGTCCCGACTTCGAGACGGTGATGAAGGCGCTGCGCGTCGGCTTCACGTCTATCATGCGTGATGCGTCCAAGCTGCCTTACGAAGAGAACGTCGCCGAGGTGAAAAAAGTCGTGGAAGCCTGCCACGCGATTGGGATCCCCGTCGAGGCCGAAATCGGCAAGATCGGCGGCGCCGAAGAGCACGTCGTCGTGAGTGAGAAGGAAGCCACCATGACGGATCCAGAGGAAGCGGTTCGGTTCGTTGAGGATGGTGGGTTCGACTTCCTCGCCGTCGCCATCGGCAACGCCCACGGATTCTACAAGGGTGAGCCCGAGCTGGACTTTGACCGCCTGGAGGCCATCCGCGATACGGTTCCTGTGCCCCTGGTGCTGCACGGCGCGTCTGGCATTCCCGATCACCAGATTACCGAAGCGGTGAAACGCGGTATCTGCAAGATCAACATCGATACCGAGATCCGCAACGCCTTTGCGCAGACGGTCAAGAAGTTCCAGAAGGAGAATCCCGACCAGATCGATCCGCGCAAGATCCTGGCGCCGGCCATCGACGCGATGCAGGCCGTGGTCGAGCACAAGATGGAGATCTTCCGCAGCGCAGGCCGCGCCTGACCCCATCGTTCCACGCACAAGCGCGGGGAGGAGCTTTCCTCTCCGCGTTTTTCGCAGCTGGGAGCCGTGGTATACTTGACCGTTAGCAAACCAGGGCGTTCTGCATGCGGGTTGCCTGTGTGCATCCAGGAGGGGGATCATGAACGTTGTGCTCTTGTCACCATATTTTCCATCGAATTTTTATAACTTTGCGGTGGCGTTGCATCGGTGGGACGTGAACGTGCTGGCCATCGGAGATATGCCCTACGATGATCTACGCCCGACCTTGCGTGACGCACTGACAGAGTATTATCTTGTCAACGATTTACATGACTATGATAAGTTGGTGCGCGCTTGCGGGTATTTCACCCATCGCTATGGCAAATTGGATCGGTTTGAATCTCACAACGAATACTGGCTGGAGATGGACGCGCGAATTCGGACAGACTTCAACCTGCCGGGTCCCAAAATCGAGGATATGGCCCAGGTCAAGTACAAGTCCAAGATGAAGCGGGTCTTTGAACAGGCCGGTGTGACGGTAGCTCCAGGGCGGGTTGTTCGTTCCATGGACGAGGCCGAGGTTTTCCTTGATGAGGTGGGCTATCCCGTCGTTGCCAAGCCGGATAACGGTGTGGGAGCAGCAGCGACGTACAAGATTCGCGACGAGGCGGATCTGGAGACGTTCTTTGCCGAGAAGCCGCCATTGGATTACTTCATGGAAGGATTTATCTCTGGTGATCTCTACTCTTTTGACGGTTTGACGGATCAGGATGGCGAGATCGTCTTCTACACCTCGCACTACTTCAACCGGGGGATCATGGAAGTCGTCAACGAGGGGTTGGACATGTACTATTACTCGCTGCGCGAGCTCCCTACGGACTTGGAGGAGGCGGGCTTTCGCACGGTGCAGGCTTTTGGATTGCGCGAGCGTTTCTTCCACATCGAGTTCTTCCGCACCGCTGAGGGGCTGGTGGCGCTGGAGCTCAATATGCGTCCGCCGGGCGGCTTGACCGTGGACATGTTCAACTACGCTAACGATATTAGTCTCTACCAGCAGTGGGCCAACGTGGTGGTGAACAACACCTTCACGGCGGATTACACGCGGCCCTATCACTGCGCTTACGTGGGGCGAAAGTGGCATCGGAACCACTGCCTTTCTCATGATGATCTGCTGGCAGAGTATCCCGATCTGTTGGTGCATCACGAACCCATCGACGCGATGCTGGCGCCGGCCATCGGCGAGTACGGCTATCTGCTGCGCTCGCCTGATCTGGACGTGCTTCAGGCTGCTGTTGATGAGATGGTGGCTGTGCAATGAACGTCGAGTATCATAAGCATTGGAGCACCCACCTCAACCGCGATATGGAACTGAAAATCTACGGTCACGGTGGCAAGCCGGTGGTCGTCTTCCCCTCGGCGCGCGGCACCTTCTACCAGTTCGAGGACTTTGGCATGGTCGAGGCTGTGGGGGAGTTTATCGAGGCGGGCAAGATCCGGCTCTACACCATCGCCAGCAACGATCACGAGACCTGGCTGGCGGATGATTGGATCAACGTGGCGGATCGCGGTCGCAACTATCAGGCCTACGATGCCTACGTCGTGGAGGAGGCGATTCCCTTTATTCGCGAGCACAGCGGATATGAGGAGAAATTCGTCGCCACGGGCTGCAGCATGGGCGGCTATCATTCCGCCAACTTCTTTTTCCGCCACCCCAGTATCTTCGATACCGTCATCGCCCTGAGCGGACTCTACGGCCCGTGGTATTTCCTGGGAAACTACGTGGATGATAACGTCTACTTTAACTTCCCGCTGCTCTATCTGCCCAATCTGATGGAGCGCCGGTATCTCAAGCAGTTTCGTCAGAGTGATATTATGGTCTGCGTGGGGCAGGGTGCCTGGGAGGCGCACCACGTCCACGAGACGAAGATGTTGGAGCGCACGCTTCGGAACCTGAACGTGCCGGCCTGGGTCGATTATTGGGGCCACGATGTTGAACATGACTGGCCCTGGTGGCGTAAGCAATTGCCTTACTTCCTCGGTAAGTTGGACCTATAGACAATTCTGGCGAGAGAGACAAGTACATTTGACCTTTGACTCTACTGAAATAACTAGCAGAAATCGGATTTTTCTACGACTTGATCCTATATGTGGGTTTCTCATGACCAAAATCACTAGATGTAGGGTATGGCTATCTAAAAATCCGATTTCTTGGACCTTTTTTCAGGTGAGTCACCTTTGACCCATTTCCAAGGAGTTGTGAATGGAAACAACACGTTCTCTTCGGGATCGCATCGAAAACCTGCTGCAGATTGGCTTTGAGGCGGCGATTGAAGCGGAGGCGCTGCCTGAATTCGATATCCCTGTCTCAATTCCAGTGGCGCCCAGCCGACATGAGGCGCATGGCGACTACGGGTCTCCGGTCTGTCTGGGTCTGGCAAAAGTGCTGCGCCGGGCGCCCATCCAGATTGCGGAGGCCGTGGCGCCCCACGTGCCGGAGGCGAATTTTGTGGCTGCCGTCGAGGTCGCGCCGCCGGGCTACGTCAACTTCACGTTGGACGAAGGCTGGCTGGCGGAACAGGTGCCGGTCATCCTGGAGGCCGGGGAGACCTGGGGGGCGCTCAATCACGGCGCGGGCGAGCGCGTGCAGGTCGAGTTTGTCAGCGCTAATCCCACCGGCCCGCTGACCATTGGCTCAGCGCGCAACGCGGTGCTGGGCGACGCGTTGGCGACGGTGCTGGAGGCGGCGGGCTATGACGTGGCGCGCGAGTACTACGTCAATGACGCAGGTTCCAAGGCGCGCAAGCTGGGCTACAGCATCTACGTTCGCTATCTCGAGCTGCTGGACGAGCCGGTGGAGATCGAAGAGGAGATGTATCCCGGCGATTACGTCATCGAGATGGCGCGTCAACTGGTGGATCAGGCCGGGCGCCGTTTCGTGGCGCTGGACGCCGAGCAAGCGATCAGTGAGTTCACCGATTGGGGTATCAAGCGGGTGCTGGAGGGCGTCGAGGCGGATCTGGCGCAGATGCACATTCACTTCGACAGCTGGCGGCACGAGCGCGACTTCTACCAGGGCGATCCGTCGCTCTTCGAGCAGATGCTCCAGCGGTTGCGCAACCGAGGCTACGTCGTCGAGAAAGAAGGCGCGATCTGGTTCACGCATCCTGATCTGGAGAAAGACGCCGTCCTGGTGCGCTCGCCGGAAGTGATCCCCAACCCGGAGGATCGCCCCACTTACCTCATGTCCGACGTCTGCTACGCCTGGGACAAGCTGGAAGTCCGTGGCTTCGACCGCGCCCTCTACGTCTGGGGCGCCGATCATCATGGGGATGTGCCGCGCGTGATGGCGGCGATCAAGGCGCTGGGCCTCGACCTGGCGCGCGTCGAGTTGATCCTCTACCAGCTGGTGACGTTGCGGCGCGGCGACGAGGTGCTGCGCATGTCCAAGAGCTCCGGCGAGTTCGTCACGCTGCGCGAGCTCATCGACGAGGTCGGCCCTGATCCCATCCGCTACATGCTGCTCACGCGCACCGCCGACGTCACCATGGACTTCGACCTGGCGCTGGCGGTGGAGCAGTCGGAGCGCAACCCCGTCTACTACGTGCAGTACGCCCACACGCGCATCGCCGGCGTGCTCCGTCACGCGGTCGAGCAGGGCTGGGACCCGGAGACCATGGGCGATCCGGCGTTGCTGACCCACGAGAGCGAGCTGGCGTTAATCCGCAAGATGCTGGAACTGCCGGAGATTATCGCGCTGGCGGCGAACAACCTGGCTCCGCATCACCTGACCATGTACGCGCACGAGCTGGCCTCGCTTTTCCACGCCTTCTACCACCACTGCCGCATCGTCTCCTCGGAGCCCGGCGACGAAGCCGTCACCCGCGCCCGCCTGATGCTGGCCCGCGCAGCCAAATCCGTCCTCGCCCGCGTGCTGCACCTCATGGGCATGGACGCACCGGAGACCATGTAGTCGGATAGTCCCGTAATCACGTAGTCGCATAGTCAAATATCCTTAGCCCGATGTGCCTGGCTCATGATGGCGTGACTACCCGACTACCAGACTACTCGACTACCTGACTATCAGACTACCAGACTACCAGACGAAAGGACTAATCTATGGGACTCAAACCCGATACCTGGATTCGCAAGATGGCGTTAGAGCAACAGATGATCGAGCCGTTCCACAATGGACAGAAGCGCGATGGTATTATCTCCTACGGTCTCTCGTCCTATGGCTATGACATTCGCGTGGCGGATGAGTTCAAGGTCTTCACGCCGGGCAAGGGGGACCTGGCGGTCGTTGATCCTAAAGCGCTGGATGTCGGCGCGCTCATCGACTTTCGAGGTGACGTCTGCATCATCCCGCCCAACTCCTTTGCGCTGGCCCGCAGCCTGGAGTATATGCGCATGCCCAGGGACGTGCTGGGCGCCGTGCTGGGGAAATCGACGTATGCTAGGTGTGGCATCGTGACGAATTTTACGCCCTTGGAGTCGGGTTGGCACGGCTACATCACCATCGAGATCAGCAACACGACGCCGCTGCCCGCCAAGATCTACGCCAACGAGGGCATCGCACAGGTGCTCTTCTTCCAGGGCGACGCGCCGTGTGAAGTTTCTTACGCTGATAAGAAGGGCAAGTACCAGGGACAACGTGGTGTCGTGCTCCCCCGCCTGTAGACACAAGGGAAGTTTTGCACCCAAGCGTTACCGAATCCGCTCAATCCGTTTAATCCGTTGATGAACATAATCCGACACGGAGAAAGAAGGTTGACATCGTATGAACATTGACATCCTACACGAGGCCGGTTATGAGCAGGCCTTGATCGGTCTGAGCCTCAGCTACAAGCAGCCGGTCGAGAAGATGCCCGCTGTCGCCGAGCGGCTCTATCACAAGGACGGCGGGCACAACAAGTTTTTGGAGTCCATCATCGTCTGGCTTGATATCACCGCCGCGCGCTATTGGTGGCAGCAGTTCGATACCTACCGCATCGGCGTCACCAAGCAGAGCGAATCGACGATGCACACGATTCTCAAGCGCCCGCTGACCCAGGAGGATTTCGAGGGCGAGATCGCCCCGGCGACGCTGGATCGCCTCAACGCGCTCATCGCGGACAAAGCCTTCGCCCAGGTCAAGCGCGAGTTGCCGGAGTCCTTCCTGCAGCGCCGCGTCGTCTGCACCGACTACAAGACCCTGCGGCGTATCATCCGCCAGCGTTACACGCACCGGCTGCGCGAATGGCAGTTTTTCTGCGATGCCCTGCGCGAGCAGCTGGCGCATGCGCACTTTCTGTCGGATTGTTACACGTAGCCGATACAGTGGTTTCTTCTGGAATGTCTCATGGCTAATGCCCGCATCTATTTCGCCGATGCACGCACGATGCCGGAGGTCGAGGACGCCAGCGTGGCCCTCGTCGTCACCTCGCCGCCCTACTACGCCATCAAGGATTACGACGTGGAGGGGCAGATCGGCTATGGACAGAGCCTGCACACGTATCTGGTCGATCTCTACCGTGTCTGGGCCGAGTGTCACCGCGTGCTGATGCCCGGTGCGCGACTCTGCGTCAACATCGGCGACCAGTTCGCGCGGACCAAGCGCTTCGGGCGCTACAAGGTCATCCCCTTGCACGCGGAGATCATCGCCCAGGCCGAGCAGATTGGCTTCGATTACATGGGCGCCATCATCTGGCAGAAGCGGACGACCATGGAGACCAGCGGCGGCGCGACGATCATGGGCTCCTATCCGCACCCGCCCAACGGCGTCGTCGAGATCGACTACGAGTTCATCCTGCTCTTCAAGAAACGGGGCAAGCGCCGCATCCCCCGCGCGCAGCGCGAGGCTGCTGCTATGACCAAGGAGGAGTGGAAGACTTTCTTCTCCGGGCATTGGACCTTCGGCGGGGCGCGTCAGGGCGAGCACGGCGCCGTCTTCCCGGAGGAACTGCCGCGCCGGCTGATCCGCATGTACACCGTGCACGACGACGTGGTGCTCGACCCGTTCCTGGGCAGTGGCACGACGGCCCAGGTCGCGCTCCAATTGGGACGGCGCGCCGTGGGCTACGAGCTCAACCCCGATTTCCGCTCTTTGATTGAGGCGCGGCTGGAGGACGTCGACGGCTTGGCCCTGGAGCAAGTGTGCTTCGAGATGCGCGAATCGGATGACATAGATCCACCTTCGCTCGATTACATCCCTGCCATCGCCGACATCCGTCCCAAACATCCGCCCCATCGCCCTTCACGAGAGCTGTACAAGGTCGCGGAGGCGCTTGGACCGACCAGACTGCAGCTTAAGGATGGGCGCGAGATCACGCTGCTTGGTCTGACCGTACCCGAAGCGCTGACATCGGAGGCTCTTGCTTATCTGGACGAGTACGT
>CAYVKR010000093.1:0-11204 GCA_964452025.1 uncultured Anaerolineales bacterium | reverse complement strand
CCTTCCGTGGCGAGCGCCAGCTGCAGCTGACGTGGCAGGACGCGCGCCCCGTGGTTGCACCCGAGGTCGCCGCGCCGGAGCCGGAGGGAGTGGAAATCAGCGACTACCGCCGCGAGCCGCATCCCAAGACGTTGTTGAAGCCGCTGTTGGACGCGGAGGGCGTGACGGTCTGGGCCGAGGCGGGTCACCGTAAGCTGGGCGTGACGCGCGAGGCGCTCGACGCTGCCGATCACCTGGTCATCTGGACCACACCCCCAGGCCCCGAGGTGCTGGAGGCCGCGCGGGCGACGGTAGACCCGCAGATGATCACGCTCTTCCTCATCGATCCGGGGCTGGATATGGCGTCCACGTTTGTGCCGCGTCTCGCCGGGCTGGTGAAGTACGCGTTGAATCACCGGGGCGGGCGCGTCGACGTGGCAGCGCTGGCGGCGGCTATGGCCCACCGCGAGGTCACCGTGCGCACCGCGCTGGCCTGGCTTATCGCGCGGGGCGACGTGGCAGTGGAGCGCCGCGACGCGGAAACGTGGATCCTGCGCCGTGCTCAGGGAGACGGCGATCTGGCCCGCGCCGCCGACATCGCCGCCGACCTCACCGCGCTGCTCATGGAGACGGCGGCCTATCGCAAGCATGTACAACGAATGGATGTTGAGGCGCTTTTCTCATCTCAGAGGGGGAGCTAATCATGTTACGAAGGAGCCGTTATCTGGTTTTTGCTTTGGGTGTTGGTTTGTTACTCACGCTCGTATGTCTCATAGGGCATCCGGTCTCTTCTAGCTCGCGTGTATCGGAGACAGTGGCGGCTGATGTCATCACCGACTACGTATACCTTCCGGCTGTCTTCAACGCCTATGTGGACCTCTCGGTGGATCCCACGGATCGGGAGGCATCTCAGGCGTTTTTTGATACCGTCTATCGTGCGTCTGCGGGTGCGGATATGGCGTGGACGGGCAATCATGCAACGTGCGCGGCCGGAAGCACCTCTCAAGCCTGGCGGGATGCGATGCTCTTGCGCATCAACTACTTCCGGGCCATGGCAGGCGTTCCGCCCTTGTGGGGCCTCTCGGATGAGTTTAACGACAAAGCTCAGCAAGCTGCGTTGATGATGAGCGTCAACCACCAGCTGAGCCATGACCCAGATGAGAGCTGGACGTGTTACACGGCAGAGGGAGACGAAGCCGCCGGGAGCTCCAATCTCTATCTCGGTAACTTCGGCCCTTCTGCAATTACCGGATATATGGAGGATTTCGGCACCGGCAACTACGCCGTGGGGCACCGGCGCTGGATTCTCTATCCTCAGACGCAGGAGATGGGGACGGGGGACGTGCCATACGAAGATGGCAATGCTCCCGCCAACGCGTTGTGGGTCTTTGACGACACTCTCTTTGGCCCTCGACCGGAGACTCGCGACGGCTTTGTGGCGTGGCCGCCACCCGGATATGTGCCGAATCAACTGGTCTTCCTGCGTTGGTCTTTCTCCTATCCAGGTGCGGACTTTTCTTCGACCACGATTACCATGACCAGCGGTGGCACTCCTGTTTCGCTCACCAAGCTCGCAGTGGTCAATGGTTACGGAGAGAACACCGTGGTTTGGGAGCCCGATCCAACGACGTTCATGCCTGAGACGACCTATCTCGTCACGTTGGACAACGTCAAAGTGGATGACGTCTCACAGTCATTCTCGTACGAGGTCTCGATTTTCGATGCCGTCCCCACGCACCAGCAGGCCTTGCTAACCGCAACGGTGGGTGAGTTGGGGCGATCTCCGGTACGTGCCATGTCCAGAGTGAGGGTGAGGGCTCGGTGAGAGACTATAAGTCTAGTGGATACGCGTACACTGATATGTGAAGGAGATCGACCATGAACTATCGCGAACGCGTCCTATCCGCGTTGGAATTTGAAGAGATACGCCCGCTGCCCTATACGCTGCCCATCGAGGAGGAGGTCGCCGCGCGGCTGGATGCGCACTACGGCGGCCCCGCGTGGCGCGAGCGGGTGCAGGATCACATCGCCTGGGTGGGGATTCCAGAGCTGGGCGTGCTGGAAGGCGCGTCGACGTACTACACCGATCCCTTTGGTACCGTCTGGCGCTCGGATCGCCGGCCCCATCATCTGGAGACGCCCGCGCTGGCGGAGCCCTCGCTCGACGGCTTCACCTGGCCCGCTATCGACGCGCTCTGGAACGAGGAGCTGGTGCTGGAGCAGATCGAGGCGGGACAGGCGGCGGGCAAGTTCATCGTGGCCTCGACGGGCTTCGGTATCTTCGAGCGCTCGTGGACGCTGCGCGGCTTCGAGAACGCCATGATGGATATGCTGCTCCACCCGGAGTTCTACGAGGCGCTGCTGGACGGCATTCTGCACGTCCATCTGCAACTGGTGGAGCGGCTGGGCGCGCTGCCCGTGGACGCGATTCTGCTCTCCGACGATTGGGGCGACCAGCGCGGCGTGATCATGGGGCCGAAACTCTGGCGAAAGTTCATCAAGCCCAGGGCGCGGCAGTTCTTCGCGGCGGTGCACGCGCACGGTAAGTGGACCTTCCAGCACTGCTGCGGTAGCATCTTCGAGATCATCTCTGAGGTCATCGAGATCGGGTTGGACGTATTGGAGTCGCTGCAGCCGGAGGCCATGGACGTCTATGAGATCAAACGGCGCTACGGGCGCGACCTGCGGCTCTGGGGCGGGCTGGGGACGCAGCAGTTGCTGCCCTTCGGCACGCCGGCGGAGATCCGCGCCGAGGTCGCCCGGCTGCGGGCGGAACTGGGCGCGGGCGGCGGCTACATCCTGGCGCCGGCGAAGCCGCTGATGCCCGAGGTGCCCACGGAGAACGCCGTCGCGGCGGTGGAGGCGTTCACGGGCGGGGCGGACGGCTAGCCGTGCCGCCTGTGCCCGCCTACGAGCAGCGCACCCGTTGGCCCTCTGGGCCATGACCGTGCTTGTCGCCGCCTCAAGCTATGCTACACTTTTGGTGGATTTCTGAAAAGAAACGCTCACACCACGGAGGACGCTATGCCCACAGATGAGATGCAGTTGCACCTGATGATTGACGACCCCGACGCAGACGCCGAGCGTCTCGACGCGCTGACCCGCCGCCTATATCGTCATCCCGAGCGAGCGGAGCGAGTCGAGGGATCTCCCAGCCTTGATTACGTGATCTTGATTGATTTCGCAAGCAGTGATGCTTCAAGAGACACGGTGGGAGATCTCTCGATTCCACTTCGCTGCGCTCCGTTCCACTTGAGATGACGCAAAAGTGTGGTGCTACGAAAAATCAACCGTCATTTTGACTGAGTCTATCCGGAGCCTGTCCCGAGCGTAGTCGAGGGGCGCAGTCGAGGGGCGCAGTCGAAAGATTGCGTGGTGCAGGTCACGACGGCCCTGGGCTTCCCCCAGGGTCGTAGAAAGTCGCTTTCTGAGGCGCTCTGCGCCGAGCGTCCACGAAGGTGGACGCATATTCCCGTCCGCGTAGGCGGACGGTCAGCCGGCAGGCTTCGGTAGGGTATTTACCATGGCCTATTTGACCATGCCCTAACCTATCCTATACTTTGAATAGAAGAAAGAGCCTTGCTTTCCTCTTTAAATCGGCTCTTTTCTAAGGCGTTGATCTGCCCTGACGTAGTGAGCCACATATAGTTTTGGAGAGCTCGAAATTAAAATCCATATGATTCATCACTCACCAGCACATGGGGGCGTGTTTTTTAATGCCCATCCTGGATGGTCCGTTCTTCTATGTAATCATAAAGGGAAATCCCAAGATGGGCGCAGATGGTTAGCTGGAAATGAGGCGCTTATCTCTACATGATGTTGGTGGTTTAGTATAGTTCTAAAGGAGCGTATCTGTGAGTAAGATAAAAACCGAAATGAGACTGCCAAGAATCTGTGCCTGGTGTGGTAATGATCAGGGTGTCTCGTCGTATCCAATTAAAATACACGGGGGCCATGTCCATATGTCATTTTCATTGCCTGCGTGCAAAAGTTGTGAAGCGAGACTGAAGAAAGAGGCACGACTGCGCGAGGAATACCAAGCGTTACTGAGGCAGAGCGGCTTGATTGGAGTTGGCGTTGGATTTTTGGTCGGGATGATCATTGGTGTAGTGTTGTTTTCAGGGTTAGATTACCTGTCGATCGGCGGTCTTCTTTTGGGTGGCGTAGCTATTGGGATCGTCGGTGGAATTATAGGTGTTTATATAGGGCGAGCTGTAGGTGCGGGCAGGCACCGAGACCATCCTGGTGCAGCGGTTAAGGACTTGAGAAAATCTTATGAGATGGCGTGGGGGAGCGTCACGCGTTTCTTCGAGTTTAATTTCAAAAACGAGTATTTTGCGGATAGGTTTGCTGCACTTAATCCCAACCTAATTCAGGACGATTAGGGAGGGTGCCCAATGGCATTTAGTTTAGCTTTTTCTCTGGTCCAGGTATGCGACTGACCTGTTCATTGTCTGTAAATAGGGTAGAAATCTCTGCCTTTCAGGTGGGCCGTTTTCAACACCGCATTGGCGGTTCGAGTGTAAGACCACTGTTGTACAGTAAACATGATCCGCTCATATGTAATTCCCTGTACAAGCTTGGCACGGCGGTCGGAAACTGCGTGCCACGGTCAAAAAGTCGGCCTAAGCCCGCTCTAAGGGTGCTGTGGGGCGGTTTCGCAAGGTATAGCCCAAGGCTTTAGTCGTCTGTTGACATCTGTGCCGATTCCTACATAAGAGCGATATTATTTTTGTAGTTGTTGTCTAAGGCATATCTTAGTCTAGTAAATGCCCTTGGGTTATCAAATGCATCTGCGAGTGCAGTGAGAACCTCGAGTCACTGGTCTTCAGTCGACTTTCAGTTGCTTACCATGCTTCTGGCTGAAAGCCGGTAGTAGTTGACTACTTTGTGGCTATGGGAATTTGCTGTTGGAAGCGCCTGCGCGGACCAGATGGTCAGCCGGTAGGCTTTGGGAGGGCACTTCCCGTGAAGCAGGAGGAGTTGAAGTTCGGGAGGAGGCTGCTATGAGGACATCGGTTGATCTCAGGAGCAAGTTCGTAGGCGCGATGGTGGGCTGCGGGGTGGGAGATGCCGTGGGCGAGCTGGCCTTCTCCTACGGGACGATCTCTGCGCTGCGAGACGCCGTCGCGCGCCGCGAGACGCTGATCTACACCGACGACACGGCGATGGCGATGGGCCTGGCGGAATCGCTGGCGGCGCGGGGCGAGGTCGATCCGCGGCATCTGGGCGAGACTTTCCGCGCCAACTACGAGCGGGAGCCCTGGCGCGGCTACGCCATGGGGCCGCCCTCGATCTTCCGGCGCGTGGTCCGCGAGGGTGTCTCCTACACGGCGGCGGCGGGCGAGCTCTTCGGCGGAGAAGGCTCCTACGGCAACGGCGCGGCGATGCGCGTCGCGCCTGTGGGCCTCTTCTTCCACGCTGCCGATGATCTCTACGCGCAGGTTCGCCGCTCCGCCAGCGTCACCCACGCGCACCCGCTGGGCGTCGATGGGGCCGCCTTGATCGCCTGGGCCGTGGCGCGCGCCGTCGGTCTCCCGCCGGATGCGCCCTTTGACCGCGAGGCCTTTCTCGATGGGCTGCTGGCCTTTGCCCGCACCAACACCTTCCGCGCGCGGCTGGCGGACGTGCGGGAGGCGCTGGAGGCGGGGACGCCCGCCGGGGTGGTGGGGCGGCGGCTGGGCCCCGGCGTGGCGGCGCACCGCTCCGTTCCCTTCGCCCTCTACGCTTTCCTGCGCCATCCCGATGATTTCGAGGCCTGCTTCTACTGCGCGGCGTTCCACAGCGGTGACCGGGACACGGTTGGTGCCATGGCGGCTGCGATCTCCGGCGCTTACCTGGGCGTCGAGGCGATCCCGGCGGCGTGGCGGCACAAGTTGGAGAACGGTGCTGCCATCGAGGCGCTGGCGCGCTCGCTCTACGAGCGGTCAGTGAAGGCGTAGGCGTAGGCCGGTATGTCAGAGTCCTCGGACGTCCGCCGTGCGTTGACGCCGATGCAGGCTGTGGGACTGCTGCTGCTCTCGGCTGCCACGCTGCTCTTCGAGATCAACCTGACGCGCTTCTTCTCCGTCGCGCAGTTCTACCACTTTGCCTTCATGATCATCAGCCTGGCGATGCTGGGCTTTGGCGCCAGCGGCACGGCACTGGCGCTCTTCCCGCGCTGGGGGCGGCGCCGCCCACGCCTGACGCTGGTGATGCTATCTCTGGCGCTGGGCGTGGGCGCCATCGGTGCGACGGTACTGATCAACGTCGTGCCCTTTGACTCCTTCAGCATCGCCTGGGAGCGCAAGCAGGTGGCGGTGCTGGCGCTGCACTACGTGGCGCTGGCGCTGCCCTTCTTCTGCAGCGGCGCGACGGTGGGCCTGCTCTTCGATTTGCAGCCCGAGTCGGCGCCGCGCCTCTACGCGACGAACCTCGCCGGATCGGCTCTGGGCTGTCTGCTGGCGCTGCTGGTGCCCGGCTGGGTCGGTGGGATGGGGGCTGTGGTGGTCGCTGTGCTGCTGGCAGGCGTTGCGGCGGCGGTTTTCTCGACAGGATTCACAGGATTAGCAAGATTCAAAAAGCTTAGGCGGGGAAGCTTTGGGAAGGGGCGGTGGGGACTGGCGCTGACGTCGGTCGGCTTGATCCTGGGATCTGTCGCGCTGCTGGTGGTGCGGCCCGCGTGGCTGCAGCTGCGCCTTTCGCCCTACAAGGCGCTGAATTACGCGCTGCAGTATCCCGGTGCGGAGGTGGTCTTCCGCGCGTGGAACAGCTTCTCCCGCGTCGATCTGGTGGAGAGCGGGGGGATTCGCTCGCTGCCCGGCCTGAGCTACCGTTATCAGACGGCTCCGCCGCCGCAGCAGGGTCTCTTCATCGACGGCGACGATCCCAGCCCCGTGCTCCAACTTCCTGTCGCGGCGCTTGATGCGCCGGACGCGCGGCTGGCCTTCACGGATTATCTGCCGGAGGCGATAGCGTACCGGCTGCGATCCGACGGCGCGGCGCTGGTGCTGGAGCCGAGGGGCGGGTTGGCGCTCTGGACGGCGTTGGCGCAGGGCGCGGGGCGCGTCACCGCCGTGGAGCCGAACCCGCTGGTGGTGGAGGCTGCCGGCGCGATCTACGAGCATCCCGCCGTAGAGACGGTGGTGGAGACGCGGCGCACGCTCGTGCGGCGCAGCGCTCGGCGCTACGACGTGGTGGCGCTGCCGTTGACGACGTCCTACCGGCCCGTCCGCTCCGGCGCGTACAGCCTCGGCGAGGACTATGCCTACACCATTGAGGCCTTCCGCGACTATCTCGACGTGCTGGAGGACGACGGTCTGCTGGTGGTGACCCGTTGGCTCCAACTGCCGCCCAGCGAGTCGCTGCGCGCCTTCGCGCTGGCGGTAGAAGCTGTCGAGGCGGCAGGCGGTGATCCGGCCCGCCAGATCATCGCTTATCGCGGCTATTCGACGCTGACGCTGCTGGTACGGGCGTCGCCGTTTCCCCCGGAGGAGGTGGACGCCATCCGCGCCTTCGCCGAGGCGCGCGCCTTCGATCTGGTCACCGCGCCTGGCATCCGGCCCGAGGAGGTCAACCGTTTCAATTTGCTGGAGGAACCAGTCTACTATCAGACGTTCAAAGCGCTGCTGGAGGTGGAGGATCGCGCGGCGTGGCACGCGGGCTACGCCTTCGACGTCGAGCCGCCGACGGACAACCGGCCCTTCTTTGGGCACTATTTCCGTTGGTCGCAGGCGCGGCAGGTGATGGCGGAGCTGGGGAAGACGTGGCAGCCCTTCGGCGGAGCGGGGTACTTCGTGCTGCTGGTGCTGTTGGCGCTGGCGCTGGTCGCCGCCGTGGCCGTCATCCTGCTGCCCGTGGTGATCAGCCGGGGTGGGGCGCTGCGGGAGCAGGTTGAACTGCGTGAGTTGGTGCGGGTGGGCGCGTACTTCGGCCTGCTGGGGCTGGCCTTCCTGCTGGTGGAGATGCCGCTGGTACAGCGCTTCATCCTATTCCTGGGACATCCCGCCTACGCGCTGACGGCGGTGCTCTTCGCCATCCTGCTCTTCTCCGGCGTGGGCAGCGTGCTCTCGCCGCGCATGCCGCTGCGCTGGGCGCTGGCGGCCCTCGTCGTCCTGGCGTTGATCTACCCCCCGGCGCTGGACTTGCTCTTCTCGCTGGCGCTGCGCCTTCCGCTCTGGGGTCGCCTGGCGGTCGCCGTGCTGGCGCTGATGCCGCTGGGCGTGGTCATGGGCATGCCCTTCCCGCTGGGGCTGGCGCGGCTGCGCGACTTCGCGCCGACCACTGTGCCGTGGGCCTGGGGCGTCAACGGCGCGGCGTCGGTGATCGCGTCGGTGCTGGCAGCGCTGCTGGCGCTCTCCTTTGGATTCCGCGTCGTGCTGTTGATCGGCGCGGCGTGCTATGCAGGGGCGTTTCTGTTGGCGTCTTTGGATACAGAGCAGCACTGAGAAGATACAGGGTCTATCCCGTCATTCCGAGTGAGCGAAAGGCGATTTTGCCTGAAGCGAATCGAGGAATCGCCCCCGGTAGAGAGGGCTTGGCCCGAAAGGGGGAGATGCCTCGACCCTTCGGCCATGCCCCTCGACTGCGCTCGGGACAGGCTCAGGGCAGGCTTCCGTGCCAGAAGACGGCACTCCGCTGTGCTCCATTGTGCAATTACTTCTCATTAGAGGGGCACTAGTGCCCCTCGCCGGTGAGGGGGACAAAGGCGACGCCGCCGAGGTTCTCCGCCGTCAATTCGCCGTTTTCTTTGGTGAAGCGCCAGAGCGTCTGGTAGCCGCCCGGCGGGCCGATGGGGATGACCAGTCGCCCGTCAGCGGTGAGCTGGTCGGCCAGGGGCTGGGGTAGATGGTCGGGCGCAGCGGTGACGATAATGGCGTCGAAGGGTGCGTGCTCGGGCCATCCGTAGTAGCCGTCGCCCTGCTTGATGTAGACGTCCTCGTAGTCCAACGTCTCCAGTCGCGTTGCAGCCTGCTCCGCCAGTTCAGGCACGATCTCGATGCTGTAGATCTCCAGGTCGAGATCGATTTCCGCCAGCACCGCCGCCTGGTATCCGGAGCCTGTGCCGATCTCCAGCACCTTCTCCCCATCTTGTAGCTCCAGCAGTTCCGTCATCCAGGCGACGATAAAGGGCTGCGAGATGGTCTGCCCGTAACCGATGGGCAGCGGATGGTCGGCGTAGGCCTGATCCACGTAGTCGTCGGGGACGAAGCGGTGGCGGGGCGTCGCCAACATCGCCTCGATGACATGTGGATCGGTCACGTCTCGCGCTACGATGGTGTTCTCCACCATGGCGCGGCGCTGCTCGGCGTAGGGCTCGTCGGGATCGGACGTGGGTAGCGGGGCGGACGTGGCGGCAGCGTCAACGGGCGCTTCTACGGTTGGGACAGGCGTCGCGGTTGCGCATCCGGTCAGCGCGACGAGTAGCATCAGCATGAGAAGCAATCTTCGCGTCTGCATATCGGCTCCTCTCTTTGTTCTACTTCCATTTTACTGGTAGTGTGAATGATGAGCAAGTGGGGGTTGTCTTTGCGTCAACTTATGCTAAACTTTAGACTGTTTTTCAGCAATATAGTACAACTTACTCATATTTCAGCAAAAGGAGAAAATCATGAAACGTCAACTGCTGCTCGGCTGCTTGTTCATTGTCACCTTGCTGTTCGCCATCGGTAGCGCCTCTGCCCAAACGCCCCCCCCTTCTACGGCGCCTGACCGGTCAACGATGGCGCAAGCCGACGAGAGCGTGGAGTTGATGGGACAGATTGGGGGCGCGCCTACAGATGTAATGCTCCATGGTGACTACGCTTACGTCCGTGTGGGTGGTGGACAATATCGCATTCTGAATGTCTCTGATCCGACAAGTCCTACCCTGGTAACGGAAACAGATGTGCCACTCTCCGGGGTTGTGAGCACATGTGGGAACTATCTATATGCATCCAATTTTGATAGAAGAGACATAAGCGTGGTGGATATCTCCGACCCGACAGATCCTGTTCGTGTAGGATCTGCAGCCTACGATTGGTCAGGCAGGTCTCGCGTTGATATGAAAGTCAGCGGAGACTATCTCTATTTTCTCACCTGGTATTACTACAACGACAATGCCAATGATCCAAGATTGGTATTGGACATTCTCGATATTTCCGATCCAACATCACCGGTCAAGAAAGGCACCTACGAGGTCGGCACTGATTATCCTGCCAGCGACCTGGTGGTGGGCAATACTTATGCCTACATTCCTGTCGTAGGAGATGGTCTGCATATCGTTGACGTATCTGACCCAGATAATCCCACTAAAGTTGGAGTCTATGCAACCGATACTGAGGACATCTTGATGGATGGAAACCGTCTCTATGCTCTTACTTGGTCGTATGATTATACTGAGACTAACCAGCTGCACATCCTGGATGTTTCAGATCCACTAAACGTCACCGAGCTTGGATCTTGTGAACAACCTTTAGGACCACCAAATTCGTATAACACCTTTGAGTGGATGATAGAAGGAGATCACGTTTATGTCTCGCTAGATGACAGATTGACTATCCTAGATGCCTCTGATCCTGAGAATCCCACTGAGACCTATTTGGGTCGACCTGTGCAAGTTGACTACCCTGACGAAGCTTATATTCTGAGTTTGGACGCGCGTGGAGATTATGCTTATTTGGCATACGGACAAGGTGTGAAGGAAGGGCTGTATATCTTCAACGTTTCTGATTTGCAAAATCCAGTATTGGAAAGTGAATATCCAATGTTGGATTACCGCGGTCCAGTGGCGGTGAAAGGAGACTATGCGTATATTGCCACTAGCCAGGATGGATCAAAGGTTTTGCGTGTCGTTAATATCTCCAACCCGCATCAACCCACGGATGTTGGCCTCAAAACTATCCTGGATGTAGATGCTGTTTATGATATGACAGTGAGCGGTGAGATTCTTTACATGGCTGCGGGTAAAGAGGGTTTGGGCATTTGGGACATTTCCAATCCTACATCTCCTGCTGAAGTTATGACGTACACACGTACGATCTACGCGGTAGCGGTGGACAATCATCGCCTATATGGAAGCACTGGTTCAGAGATAGTTGTGCTAGATCTTTCGAACCCGACACAACCTACCGAAGTTGGTTCAGTGACGTTTTCTGAGGTTTCTGGCTTAAGTGTTCGCGGAGATAATGCATATATTGCCTCGGGAAAAGAATTGGTAGTGTCCCTCAACAGTTGAGATAAATCAAAAAAGGGCTCATTGGGTGCTC
>CAYVKR010000092.1:0-11353 GCA_964452025.1 uncultured Anaerolineales bacterium | reverse complement strand
GGGTGACGTGGCCCGCCGTAGAAGCGGAGCCGGTGCTCACGCACGAGCGGCATATTCAGCGGGCGCTGGACTTTCACCGCATGGTGCACCAGCAGCTGCTCGGCGTCTCCGAGGCGCGGCTCACGGCCCAGGCGGGCGAGGGCGATCTGGCGGACTGGTGGCAGAACTACCTCGACGCGCGTCCGGCCGACGTCGAAGGCGAGCACTTCCCCGAGCTGACGCTCTCCGCGCCGCTGCTGGGCACTCGCCTCATCGCTCAGTACGACCTCGTGGTGCTGGCGCCGGACGGGCGCGCCCTGATCTTCGATTGGAAGACGTCGCGCCGACGCACGTCGCGCCGCTGGCTGACGGAGCGGCTGCAGACGCGCGTCTACCGCTATCTGCTCATCAAGGCGGGCGGACACTTGCGCGAAACGCCCATCGACCCGGCCGCGGTGACCATGATCTACTGGTTCGCCAACTTCCCCGACGAGCCGGAGCGGCTGCCCTACGACGCAACGCAATTCGCTGCCGACGAGCGCTTCCTGCAACAGCTGATCGCCGAGATCCGCGACCGCAGCGACGAGGACGAGTTCGCCCTCACTGACGACGAGCGGCGCTGCCGCTTTTGCCCCTACCGCTCCCTCTGCGACCGGGGGCAGAAGGCCGGCGACTTCGAGGCCATGGAAGAGGCGGAGCCGGAGCGTGTCGGCGCCTTCGATCTCGACTTCGATCAGGTGGCGGAGGTGGAGTTCTAGTCAACGGGACGTGATGCGTGATACGTGATGCGTGATGCGTGATGCGTGAATCTCTCACTTCGCAGTTCGGTATCTATTTAGTCTTGTGAGCGGTGCGATGCACTTACGACGAAGAAAGCACCGAGATTTGAAAAAGGACTCTGGGTACCCTTTGCAACCTCATAATTTCCAGATCTAAAGTGCGTTGCACCTGGCTACTCATAAAGCTAAGCGCTTGCCTTAATCGTTGAGCAGCCGGGGCGGCTTGAGAATTTGATAGGTGAAGCCGTTCATGCAGATGGCGTCCACCGGCTTGTAGGTGAACCAGATGGCGCCCAGCACCGGCTCCGGGTAGAACTGCGCCCGCAGGATAATGAGGTCGAATTCCTCGCGGTAGATGCGCAGCATGAGGTCTTCGGCGTCGAGCAGGTCGTTCTCGTGGAGATTGCGCAGTTGCGTCGGATTGGTCACCACGGGCTTGTCCGCCAGCAGGCTGAACATGGCTTCCTCGCTGAGCACGGGGCCTTGGGCGGCGCGCACGTAGGCCATGATCGCCTCGCCTGCCGTGTAGTCCGCCGGGGTGGGGCGGTGGCCCACCTGCGTGTAGCCGACGGTGTCAAAATAAGCGTAGTCGCGGCACCCGAGGTCCATCCGCTCATCGGCGACGCCGAGCGCTCGCGCTACCGGCCCAAGCACCGGCCCCGAGGTCGGCAGGTGGAGCATGAAGCCGGCCTGCACCAGATAGAGCAACGCGATTCCCCCGTACAGCGCCCGCTCTGACCACGGCGGCTTGATGCGCCGGGCGAGCGCCGCACGCAGCCGTCCCAGCGCCAATCCAGCCGCGATGCAGGATGCCGCCACGGCGGTGAGGAAATAGCCCGGCCCCGCGCCCCATTTCCCGCTCAGCGCGCCCGTTGCCAGCGCGAAGAGGAACCAGAGCGCATAGATCGAGAGCCGATCCCAGTAGAGCTCGTAGACAAAGAGGCCCAGCGAGAGCAGGATCAGCACGGGGTGGAGCCGCAGCCACTGCTTGAAGAGCGAGATGGACATCAGATAGTCGAACTCGTTGACGTTGGCCTGGATGATGTTGACCCACCACTGTCCGTCGGTGGCGACGTTAAGGCCCCAGAAGATCGCGCCGGCGACGAGGGCCAGCGCCAGTCCGGCGACCAGCGCGGTCTTGACGTCGCGCAGAAAGACATAGGCCAGCGTCGCGGCGACGGTGAAGACGGCCATCTGCTTGGTATATCCGGCCAGGAGCAGCATCAGCAGGCCCAGCACCAGGTTGCGCCGCTGCTCGAAGCGCGCAAGAAAGAGCACGGCTAACGCCTCGAACATGACCATGGTGGCGTGCAGGCGGCAGAGCGGGCCGATCTGGTAGACGTAGTTCGAGGCAAGATACGAGAGTCCCACCAGCACCGGCACGAACCCGCCCTTGACTTCGCGCCGCACGATGAGGCCGATGACGCCCGCCGTGACCAGCGTGGCGGCAAAGGAGACGATCCGCCCGGCGGCGGGCACGGCACCGACCAGGGGCAGCAGCGGCACGATGAGCAGGTGGAAGAGCGGTGGGTAGTTCGAGGCGTAGTAGGGATAGACCGCGTTGTCGCGGTAGGGCCAGGCGCCCTGCCGGTAGAGCACGGCGTCGTAGAGCTCAAAGCCCTCGCCCTGATCGTAGTCGTAGGGCCATCGGAAAAGGTGCAGGGCGTGCGCCGCGTAGAGCGCCAGGGTGCCGACGTAGACGACGAGCGCCAGCACCATCAGGGCGCCGCCGAGCCGTTTGAGATTGCGTCGCACGCGGTCGCCGTTCACGCGGGCCGATCCCCCAGGCGGACGAGCGGCACCCCGGCGAGCATCGCCAGCGCGCCCAGGCCGACGCCAAGCCACTGCAGCGGTCCGAACTCGCCCCAGCCGCCGGCGCCCAGCAGGTCCACGGCGACGGTGGCGAGCAGCGCCAAGACGCCGACCGCAATCACAAAAAAGCCAAGCTGTCGTTTGGTGACCATGATGCGCTCTATTAGGGTATCTTGAAGCTGGGCGGGGGCGATCAGAGCGCCCCCGCTTTTCAATGGCTTCGTGAATGTAGGTCAGTCGCCAACGGCAACGTCGTCAATGTATGTCCAGGTGCCGTACCAGTCGTCGGGGTGCGTGATGTTGATCAGTTCGAGTTTCACGGTCTGACCGCGATAGGCGCTGAGATCGTAGGTGAATTCTCGCCAGGTCAGGTCGTTGATCGGATTGTCGCAGCCGTAGGACGATAGATCCGTGTTGAGCTAGAGTTGAAAGGTGAGGTCGGCGGTGGTGGCGTTGCTCAGGTTGAAGGGGCCGTAGATCATCCAGGTCGAGTTGGCTAGTCCCTCAGATAAGGTGCGCTTTTAGTCGTAGTTGGCAGTTAGCCGATATGCTTCGCTGCTTCCGGTTTTGCTTCTATTGTATATTTGGATGTAATATGTGCCTGCATTGAGTGATTGACTGATGTGTTCTTCCTGGTTCTCAGTCTCGCCCGAGTAGCCTACTCTCTCCAAAGCACTGTCGCGCAAGGTCAGATCATAGTCATGACCGGTTGGGATATCTGTCAAGATGATCTCTACGGTGGATGATTGAGATAAAATGAAAGAGAAGTAGTCATTGATATCACTAGGAGAGGACATCGTACCTTGGTAGATTTGATCAGAGATGATTGGGCCGTTGGCTTGTCCAGCGCTGTCGTTGGGCTCCACTTCCCAGGGGCCTTCGAAGTAATTGATATAGCTACGCAGTGTTGCCGGTAGATAGATGTAGTAGGTGGTGACGAGCGGTTCGCCGCACCAGAATCCGTTGCATATATTCACATTACCACCTGAAATACGCCCCCCTATAGGTTGGCCCAGGGCTCCATAAACAGAGATGGTATCGGCCAGGGCTTCTCCGCCTCCACCACCGATATGTTGACGTTGAAGCACGAGGATACTCTGGGTCAAAGCTAGGCCTGTTGTCATTAAAAGCATGAGTAGAAGTGGTGTTACTTTTTTAAGGTACCTCATGGCTTAGTCCTCTAGATGATTTTCTGGTATAGTTTCTTCTAATTCTAGATCAGGAGGGAACGCAGGCCATTTGGGCTCCGGGCGCGGGATGTTCTCTGAGGGTTGAAGAGTAGGCTGAGGTTCGCCCACAGGCTCAAGTCGCACGTCTTCATATTCCAGCCGTTTGGCTACGATGCGATAATCAAACGTCGCATTAGTCGGTTGGCTATCTAGCGTTACCCCTTGCACGGTGAAACTGTTAGAATGTTTATTGGTCACGAACAGCAAAACCGGTTCGTCGCTGATGGGGGTTACAAAAACATGATACGTTTCGGTCAGGTTCACAGTTTGAGCAAAGAGAGGATCAATGGAGATTGTAGCTTTACCATTTAACAGTTGGGCGGATCCAAAGTCCTCGAACCAGACCTCGGGGCTTTCGATGGCATAGAGGCGGCGTTCTTCTCGGTCAGTGGTTCGGACCACACTACTCTTCGTACCACCTAAATAGAGGTCGCCATCGGCATATATGTCTCCGTCATTTTCAACCCGAAAGCGCTGATCTTCATAAGTGGTAAACGGGTCGCCAGAATAACCCTCGATAATATTGCCTCCGTAGCTCTGGGCTCGCAGACCGGCACCATACCAATAATTGTATGCCATGACACCGGCGCCTCCGTTGGCATTTGATTGCCCATAGACGCCCCAGGTGGCGTAATCGGAGTTAGCAGATGATAGACCTTTCAGGCCTGCGGTGTTAGTATATGATTGAGTTACTTTTCCATACACGCCACTTCTACCAGGCCCATAGCTAATTCCATAAATACCATCTCCCCAAATCGCAGAACCGTATACGCCAGCAACATTGCCCTCTCCAAAACTGATCCCTTCAACACCATGATGAGAGCTTTCACCATAAACACCAGCACCCTCACAAGGCCCGAATGGATAACAAGTTCCACCTGATCCGTAAACTCCGATACCAGTGTCTTCGGTTGCGACTCCGACTACGCCTGTCAGAGGGGATGTCCCATAGACGCCTGCATTGGTGGTGCTGGTGAAATATCCTCCGTATCCTCCGCCGGTATTCACTCCATAAACACCGGCACCTTCAGGAGCTCTTGCGGCGGCCCACACACCATACGCCTCTCCTGTCGTCGCGTATGATAGGCCCTGTACCCCCATACCATGAGAATCTGAGTGGGAATGACCAACTACACCAGCACTCCAATCTCCGTCGATAGCTCTACCCCAAATAGCATCATATTGAGTATTCGTTACAACTAACGTGGCACCATTGTAGACTTCTCCATCCATAACTAAACCAGATCCGCTGCCACTCCAAATCTCTCCCCAATGATCATGAGAGGCATCGGAAAAAGCGGAACTATCCTTGCCATCCAAGGTTTCTGCATTCAGGGCGTACGGTGCAGCGGTGATGGGTATCAAGCTCAACGGGGTGAAAGATCCAGAGGCAGATTGTGCAAACCACACACGCAAATGTCGTCCTGGGCTAGGAAAAACCGAGGGCGATAATGCTTGACTCATTCCACTCAAAGAAGTGTCTCCCAATGCAACGGTGAAGTAGCCTTTGTCGACTTGAAGAGAAACGGAGGCTGAGGGTTCACTACCGTTACTAGAGGTATTGTCGTTTGACCAATAGGTAACGTTACCGGCAGCGTTGACAATCGCAAACTTGAAATATCCGGTGCCATCATAAGCTTCTTCATCTACCGTGACATATCCCTGATAGAGCATTGTGGTGGGATTCGTAGTATCCGCAGGTTCTATAGATCCTGAATCATCGATCCCCTGCGTCGTTGCCGAGCTGACGGAAAGTAAGATAAGCAGGGATACAGATAGCACAATTGGAGCCAAAACATGGATTTGCTTGCGCATTTTTCTCTCCCTTAGCTAATATACCTTTAGCCCATATAATTGAACAATGACCGTTAAGTTGCATGTATGTGTTGAGTCGTGTTTAGCCTTACATCGCCTTCCTATTATCTTATGGTGGTGGAGGCGGATTGGTCGGTTCCGATGTCTCTCCACCACCACCACCACCAGGCATGGGGTTGAACCAGAGCACTTTCTCGCCGGAGGAGGCGACTTCGCTGTCGCCGGAGAGCACCTGGACGCGCCATTTCCATTCACCGAAGGTCTCCGCTGGCAGCTTCACCGTCCACTGTTGCGCCGTCAGTGGGTCGCTGCGCAGAGTGTAGCCGCTGTTGTGGACAGCGACGACCTGGTATTGTTGGTTGTAACCCAGGCTGCCGCTCCACTCGAAGGTGATGGGGTTGCCGTGTTCGCCGGAGGATGAGGGCGCCAGCGGTTCTGGTGGGATAGCCGGCGCCGGGGTGAAGGTTGCCGTAGCCCTCGGACTGGGCGTTGCCGTAGGCGTGGGGCTGTTCTTTGACGTGGCGGTGGCTTTTGGTGTAGCGGTGAATTTGGGGGTCGCGGATGCCGTCGGTGTCCGGATCGGTGTTGGGGTGGCGGTGGCACTTGCGGTGGGGGTAGGGGATGTGTTGGAGAGTCCGTCTTTGGACGTTGAGCTCGCGACCGTCCCTTCTGTGGTCGGGGTGGGCAACGATGCCCCAGCTCGATTATTCTGCCAGAGCCACCATCCACCTCCCGTGAGAAGGACGACCAGCATCCCCACCAGCACCCAAGCCCAAGGCCTGATTTGCTGTGAGCCGTTCTTGAGGCCGCCGGTCATTTTGCGGGTGCCGCCTCGCGCCATAGCGCCGGTCGTCGTCTCTTTAATCTTGAGCGCGTCGGCCGGCTTCCACTCTGGCACCGCAACGCCGAGCGCCTGGGCCATCTCGCCGGCCGTCTGCCAGCGTCGGGTGCGTGGCAACTCCAATGAGGTTAGAATTGCCTGTTCTGTCTTTCGGCTAATTTTTGCATCTACCGACCGAGGCGACATAAATTGTTCTGGATCGGCGATACGCAGGGTGGCGGTGGGTGGCGCCTGCCCGGTCAGGGCATGGTATAAAGTAGCGCCCAGACTGTAAACGTCGCTGCGGGGATCGGTGTGTCCTGCGTCGACCTCGTACTGCTCCGGCGGCGCGTATTCCGGCGTGCCCATGCCGCGCATGGCCGTCTTGGTGCGCGGGTCGTCAGGATCCCAGAGTTTGACCAGACCAAAATCCACCAGCACGGCGTGACCGTTCGGTCGAAGGATGACGTTTTGGGGCTTAATGTCGCGGTGGAGAATACCTTGACTGTGACAGTAGGCGACCGCATCCAGTAGCTCTTCGCCCCAGGTGAGGACTTCGGCTTCTGGAAGCGCGCCCTCGCGCTTAATGCGTTCGTCCAGGCCCTCTCCTTCCACATAATCCATGACCAGGTATCCCATGCTCTTTTCTTCGAAGAAATCTGTGACGCGCACCAGATTGGGATGGTGTAAGCGGGCAAGGACCGTGGCTTCCTGCCGGAACTGGCGGCGCAACTGGTCAAGTTGGTCGGCATCAAGATCAGGCTGGGGGATCATCTCCTTCAACGCGACCGGGATATTCAGGCGTGTATCCCAGGCCCGATAGACAGCGCCCATCCCCCCTTCGCCCAGGCGTTTGACGATACGATAGCGTTTCTGTTGTAACAAATCACCAGTTTTCAAATTCATGGTTTGTGTCCTATCCAGGTGCAATTAGAAGGATGCGTGAGCCTATGGTTCTCCCCGACCTGTATTATGTTGTCTGGCCGACGATTTGAGTGGCGCCGCTGCTATCAATCTAGGGTGTGTGCTAAAGCTTTAAAATTCTACGTGCGTTGGAAGTTCAGTTTGACACGTCCCAGGCGAAGTTCGTCGCCATTATTAAGCGGATGGGGGGATTTGGGTGGAAGTTCCTGTCGATTGACATAGGTGTGATTCACGCTTTCGAGATCCTCGATGTAGAACTGACCACCCTGCATGTAGATGCGGGCATGTTCACGGGAGACGCCACCTTCGTCACCACCGTGGTCAGTCAGGTCGATGTCAGGGAAAATATTGCTGACGGGGTCCTCTCGTCCAATAATGACCGCATTTTTTCCCGGCGGGAAGGGAAGCGTGACGTTGGTCCCCTGGACGACGAGCCGAGCTTGCATGCCACTGGCGACTGGTCCTGGCCCCGGTTGCGGCTGCGATTGCCAACCTCCATATTGCTCTTGATATTGAGGTGGAAGCTGTTGGGGTTGCTGCTCAGCCTGTGGTTGAGGTGACCGAGCTTCTTGCTGTTGAGGTTGCGGCGGGCTTGGTTGTTCTTGCGGTTGTTGTGGGGGTTGAGGATGGGGTGTGCCTTCCTCTGTTGCATCGAGGCGGGTGCCGCACATATCGCAGAAGACACTATCTGGTGCCAGCTGCGCGCCACAGTTAGGACAGGTGAGCATGCTACCGGCTGCCTGGGAGCTGCTCGGCGTCGGCCCAGGTTGCTGTTGGAGGGCGGGTGGTTCTGGTGTGCCTGCCCCCGCTTGTCCGGCTCCGTCGGTTAACTGTGCACCACAGTTGGGACAGAAGTCCTCTCCCGAAGGCATCGGCGCGCCACAGGAGGGACAGTTATTGGAGGCTACCATGGTCGGGGCGCCGTCTGATGGCCTGTTTTGGCTTCCCATTTGGGGAGATTGCCCACCTTTGCCCAAAGCGTAGCCACAGTTGTCACAAAATGCTGTACCATCGGGCTGTTCCGAGCCACATTGAGGACACGTAATCATTGTTATGCTCCTTTTTTCTGATGATTGCGATCAGTTCTGTGATAGTTTGCGAGTCTCGTAGCGTAATTTTTTCGTGCCGGCTGAAGAAATCTGGTCACCTTTTTCCAGTCGGTCTGCTTCTTCCAGGGCTGTATTGGCCAGCTCGTCCTCACCCAGGCTGAGGAGCCGCGTGGCTGCGGCCCGCAGCTTCTGCGTGGCGCCAGCAACGTTCCCGGCGTCAGCTTCTCTCAGCGCGCGTGTCTGTAGCTTGTGGGCCGTGACCTTCTCGACGATGTTCAGGACATAGGGGTTGCTCTGGCTGGCTTGATCAAGGTCATCGGTGAAACTGAGCAGAATATCGGCTTGAGATTTCTCGTTGGTGCGATCCAGCGCCAGCACGTCATACCGAACCTCGGCCTGGGCCAAGCGATAGGTTCCAGGGGGGCGGGAAGGTATCATCAATTCCACCAGGATACTCTGGCCCTGCTCGCGCTCCATGTCACCCAGGGCGACCTGCACGTCGCGCTCCGATATGGCCCGCTGCCCTAATTTGCTGATCATCGGGGTGACGCGCCAGACGGCCCGGGGCATGACGCCGGAGACCAGGCGCAGGATCAAGGAGGCGTTTTGTACCACCGTCCCTTGGGCTGCGCGCACCTCTTGTTCAAACGTGCGGAGGATGGCCTCCGGTTCGCCATCCGGGATGAAATCAGACCGACCGCCGCTGCTTTCGGCAATTTCATCGAGCAGATCTTCGTTCCAATCGGTGCCCAGCCCAAAGGCGTTGATGGCAACCCCCTGCTGCCCGGCCTGGGCGGCCAGGGCGCGGCATTTTTTGTCGTCGCCGTGGGTGCGTCCGTCGGTGAGCAACAACATCCGCTGAACGCGACCCGGTTGTGCTCCCTTCTCTAATTCTGCCAGGCCCGCCTCCATGCCCCGTGATATCTTGGTTCCACCCGCCGCTTTTATTTTGTCCACGTGACGTTTGAGTGCCAGGGGGTCTTGGACAGCCTGACTGCCGACGACGACGTCCACTGTATCGTCAAAGATGACGATGGAGGCGAGATCTTGAGGCGACATGTGGTCAACTGCCAGCCGCGTGGCCGCTTTCAGATTCTTGATCTTCTGACCGTCCATGGAACCACTATGATCCAGCACAAACGTGAAGTTCAGTGGCATCTGCACCTGAGCGATATCACCGGTGGGCATGGCCTCAATAAGGACGTAGGCCAGCTGCTCGTGCCCTGTAGCTGGGAAGTTGTTTTTGTTTGTGTGGACCTTCAGCTGTACTTCGCCTGTCATATGTGTCTCCTTAAGACAATTGTCTAGCTGCTTTGTCATCCTGCCTTTATCTGGTTACGGGCCGAATAAATCTGTGCGTTTTTTTGTGTGGCTGTTGAGCGTAACCGCCGAGATGATGATGGCGGTGATCTGGACGGGGAGTGCGATTATGATACTCAGACCGAAGGTGAGCGCTCCTAACACGACAAAGAAGACGTTAACCCCCAGGTTTATGAGCAAGATGGCGATGCCAGTCCCTGTTTTCCCAGCATAGATCCATCCAAACCCAAGGAGACCGATCAGCCCCAGGCCAATCTCCAGCAACATCGCCGTGGAGCGCTGTTTTGGCGGCTGGGCCGGAGGCGATGGTTGCTGCACGTAAACGACCTGCTGTGGCGGCTGTTGGGGCCAGCCGGGGGCCGCGTGCTGATCCTGCTGAGGATCCTGAGCTGAGAAATAAGGCTCGGGTTGTGGGGAAGGAGCCGGGGTCCCCCAGGGCGCCGGTGGTTCCGGTGCGTCGAACGAGGGTGGCTGTCCACCGCCAAGTAGTTGATCCGGTGAGGCGACCTGTGTGGGAGCCGCGCCTGGGGTACTCCGCACCTGTAACGTCGTCGTGCCCAGGTAGATCTGGTCGCCGGCCTGGAGCTGATAGGTGCCCGTCACCCGGCTTCCGTTGGCGAAGGTCCCGTTGGTGCTGCCCAGATCCTGGAGCGTCAGGCGGTTACCCTGCCGCCGGATCTGCGCGTGGCGCCGCGAGACCTGTCCGTCGTGCAAGGTGACGTCGCAGTCCTCGCGCCCCAGTGTGGTGACGCCCTGTGGCAGCGGGTGGTGCTCTCCCGATGGTGTGATGAGTTCATACATAGTGCCCTCTCTAGTGTGTGTTGGAGGTCATTCCTCCATTAATGTGACGTTATCTACGTATGTATAGGTATTGTACCAACGGTCAAGACGACTGTGATTTTCAAAAGAGATGGTAATCATCTGACCCTGATAGGGGCTGAGATCCACCTTTCCGATTGCCCAGTTCTCTTGGGAAGGACGTAAGTTGTCTTGGCCCGGTACACGCCACCAATTATCACACGATAATCCTGAATTGTTTTGATTTCCGTCTTCAAAGGCAAGTTCTTTCTGTTCCTGTGCGTCCACAATGTACACTTCAAACCGGTCAAGTTCGCTGCTATCATACTGGTTGCTTACCGAGGCATCTTGAGACCAGATAACATAGTTAAATCTTAGCGTCGTGACATCTTCAGGTACCACAAATGTCTGTTGAACGGCTGCGTAGCCTATAGGCATACTGCCGCATCCATAGTCTGGATTGCCCAGGAGTAAGACATGGTTACCGTCAGCAGGTTTCGTCTCTTCTCCATTCCTCTCAGACACGACTTCTCTGCTGGTAACCGGCAATCTATCTTCAATGAACGACCATCCCACCGGTTTCATGTTCGGACCTAAGTTCTCGAAACTTCCATTGGTGAAAGGTGCGTAGTTACGGGCTGCAAGGGGGATAAAGACCTTGAACTTCTCATAGCGCAGCGTGGCCTGTCCCTCGCCCGCGTTGCCGGCGGCATCCCGGGCCGTGACGCTGAAGGTGTAGGTGTGGTCCAATTCAGCCAGATTGAAACCGTCCGTCGTGCGCGTAGTGCTCTCGTGCCAGGTTACCCAAGGTCCGTCGTCTTCCCGGTA
>CAYVKR010000091.1:0-11372 GCA_964452025.1 uncultured Anaerolineales bacterium | reverse complement strand
CCTGCCCGTGCTGGTTGACCGATCCGGTGACGGCCAGCGACTGCTTGATGGGCACCCCGGCGATGGACGAGAGCAGCGTGTAGAGCTCGGCCGACGAGGCGCTGTCGCCCTCAACGCCGCCGTAGGATTGCTCGAAGACCAGGCTGGCGGAGAGGGAAAGCGGCGTTTCCTCCGCGTACCGTGCGCCCAGGAAGCCGGAGAGGATGAGGACGCCCTTGGAGTGGATGGGACCGCCCAGTTCGACCTCGCGCTCGATGTCGAGGACCTCGCCCTTGCCCAGCCGGGTGCGCGCTGTGATGCGCGTCGGTCGTCCGAAGGCAAAGTTGCCCAGTTGCAGCACCGAGAGGCCGTTGACCTGCGCGACTTTCTCGCCCTCGGTGTCGACGAGCAGCGTCTCGCGCAGGATGGCTTCCTGCATGCGCTCCCGCAAGCGGTCGCTGCGGTAAATCTGCGCGTCAATGGCCTGCTGGACATCTGCGGCAGTAATGACGTCGTGGTCGTTCTGTCCGGCCCAGTGGTTGGCCTCACGGAGCAGGTCGGTGAGGTCGCGAGTATGGGTCGTGAGCTTCTCGGAATCACCCACCATGCGCGCGCTGCGCTCGATGACGCGCGCCACGGCGGCGCGATCCAGCGGGCGCAACGTCTCCCGCTTAGCCAGCGTAGCAACCAGCTGAGCGTAGAGTTTCTGCTGCTCGTCGGTGCGGTCCATCTGATCGTCGAAATCCGCCTGCACCTTGAAGAGCTCGGCGAACTCCGGGTCCAACTCCCAGAGCAGGTAGTAGAGTAAGGGCTCCCCAAAAAGCGTAATCTTCACGTCCAGTGGAATGGGCTCCGGCTCCAACGAGATGGTACTGATGATGCTGAGCATTTGTCCCAGCGACTCAATGCGGATCTCACCGGACTGCAGCGCACGCTTGAGTCCTTCCCAGGCGTAAGGCTGGGTCAGCACCTTGCGCGCGTCCAGCACCAGATAGCCGCCGTTGGCGCGGTGAAGAGCGCCCGATTTGATCATGCGGAAATCTGTGTGCAGCGCGCCCATGCGGGCCTGATGCTCGACGCGCCCGATCAGGTTCTGATAGGTGGGGTTGTTTTCGTAGACCACGGGCGCGCCCTCGGAGTCGCTGTGATCCACGACGACGTTGACCTCGTAACGCTGCAGGGACCGAGGGCCGCCGCCCGGCTTTTGACCCGTCTGCCGCTGGATGGCCTGCATCATGGCCGATGTCTCGCCGTTCTGTGACGGCAGGAAGTCATTGGCGTGTTCCACCACGTCCTCCTGGATCGCGTCCAGGTGTTTGATGACGCCCGGCACGTCACTGTACTTCTCCCGCAGTTCGTCGATCAAGCCGCCCACGGCGAAATCCGCCATCTCTCGGTTCAGTTCGTTAAGACGCTTTCGCAGTTCGCGCTGCCAGCGAGGAATCTGCTGTAGAATCTTCTGTAGCTCGTCCTGCACCTCGCTAACGTTCTCCTGGAGTCGATCGCGCTCCTCCTCGGAGAGATCCTGCACCTCTTCGGGCGAGAGCACCTCATCGCCACGGATGGGCGCCACAGCCAATCCGCCCGGCGTGCGGATCAGGGCCACGCCCTGCTCCTGCGCGCGAGATTGCAGTTCTTCGAAGGCCTGCGACTGCTTTTCCTTGAACTCCTCCACCATGGACTGACGTCTTGCCTGATACTCCTCGCTTTCGAAGGCGGAAGAGAGCGCGGTCTTGAGATCCTCGATCAGGTCCTCCATGTCGGAGCGGAATTCGACGCCCATACCCGCCGGCAGGCGGATGGCCTTGGGCTTGTGGGCATCGTTAAAGTTGTTGACGTAGCACCAGTCATCCGGCACTGGCATCGACTCGGCGCGCTGTTTGACGAAGCGCTGGACCACGTCGCGCTTCCCGGTGCCGGTCGCCCCCAACGCGAAGATATTGTACCCGTCGCTGTCGATCTCCATGCCAAAGCGCATGGCGTCCACCGCGCGCGGCTGTCCGACAACGTCAGAAAGCGTCTCGAGCTCGTCGGTCGTCTCAAAAGCGAACGTATCAGGATCTGTGTAACGATAGAGTTGCTCAGATACCAAACGAAGTTTATGGTTCATCGAAATCCTCCTGTGTGCATCTCAAAACTTCTCCAGTCGTCTGTAAATCGTCAAGTTAATTGCGAAGTGCTTTCATCGTAACAGAACATAGGTGCCCAAAACGACGGATTGCGTCACGCTGTATGTTGTATTTCGTTGCGCAACGTTGGGATTTGGTTGGACACCCTCTTTGATGCACAAGAGGGACCGCCGCGCGGGCAGCCCCTCAGCAAACAGGGTCTTAAGATCCGGCTAGAGGTCACCCGACCATGTTTTGGGCCAGTTTCACCGCGCGGCTGGCATCCGGCGCGTAACCATCGGCTGCGATTTGCTCCGCGTAGGCCGCGGTCACCGGCGCGCCGCCGATGATGACCTTGACCTGATCGCGGACGCCCGCCGCCTCCAGCGCCTTGACCGTCGTCTCCATGCTGGGCATGGTTGTGGTCAGCAGCGCCGACATGGCGACAATATCCGCCCCGCCGCTCTGCACGGCGCTCACGAAATCATCGGGCGAGACGTCGGTGCCCAGATCCTCGATCTCAAATCCGGCGCCCTCCAGCATCATGCAAACGAGGTTCTTGCCGATATCATGAAGGTCGCCTTTGACCGTGCCGGCGACCACTCTGCCCGCCGGCTGCACGTCGGCGTCAACGAGGTGCGGCTTGAGAATCGCCAGTCCGCCCTTCATCGCCCGCGCCGCGATGAGCATCTCCGGCACAAAATACTCACCGTCCTCGAAGAGCTTGCCCACTTTCGCCATTGCTGAGATCATCCCTTCTCGCAGGATCACATCGGGGGCCACACCGGCTTCCAGGGCCTCGGTGACCTTTGCTTCAACCTGGGGCTGATCGCCGTCCATCACGTTTTGACGAATCTCTACTAATAGTGCTTCCACGTTGTCCTCCTGTATAGTCTGTTGGTCTGATAGTCGGGTAGTCTGATGGTCTGATGGTCTGGTAGTCGGGTCGTTCTTAGACGGCGCGACCGGCCTCCATGAACGCCTGGATGTTATCCAGCGGCGTCTCCGGTGGAAGGTCGCAGCCCGTGCTGAGGATGAAATTGGGATACGGCGCCATGGCGTCCAGGAGCGCCTTGACCGAGTCCCGCACCTCGTCCGGCGTCTCATTGACCATGACGCGCACGGGGTCGACGTTGCCGATGAGTACCACGTCCTCCGGCATGCGCTCGATGGTCGCCGGGAAGTCCATGGGCGCGTCCAGGCTCAAGCCCTGCACGCCGGTCTCACACATCGCCTCGACCAGGTGTTTGGTGTCGCCGCAAATGTGCAGAATCGAGCGGGACTCCAGCGCCTCCACGATCTCCTTGACGTAGCGCCCGGAGAATTCGCGGAAGGCCCTGGGTGAGATAAAGGTGGCCGTCGGCTCCAGGATGCAAACCATATCAGCGCCGGCGCCCACCAACTGCTCGCCGTAGGCGGTGATGACGTCCGTTGCCAGACCCGCCGCCGCGTGCACGAGTTCGGGCCGTTGGATGGTGGAAAGCGCGATTTCCGTCGCGCCCATCATCAGCCCGGCCAATGTGAAGGGGCCGGTGACGTAGGCGCCAGCCAGCACGTCAAGCTCTTCTTTCATCCGCCGCATCACGTCAGCGTAGGTGCGCACCCGCGCGTCATAGCGCACGTCCAGCACCTTGAACTGCTCCAGATCCGCGACGTCCTTCACCGGATGCTGCTTGACCGACGGCGAGCCGCTGGCAGGAAAGAGCACAGGCAGACCGATGGCGCCCGCCTCCACCGCCAGATCCATGAAAAAGAAGATGGCATCGGGCTCGAAGCGCTCCACCAGCGCCTTGATGGTCCGGTATTGCAACTCCGCGTTGAACTCGTTCTGCCAGATGGTCGAGTGGGTCAGTTGTGTACCGGGGAAGCCCATCAGCGGCACGACCAGGCGCTCCGGGGAGTGATCGACGATGTCACGTAAGGTTTGCACTTTGCCTCCATAGTAAATGTTAAGTCAGTTGATGTCAACACAACGCACTATCACCAAGTTCATAGGCCTGGATCTATCTACAACCATAATCATACCCGCACACGCAGGGTTAATCAAATCTGGGATGGTCTCGACCTTTTCGTAGCGCGGGATGTTCGCATGCAGATGCCAGGGAACCCCTTCTAGCGGCACGCATTAGAGACAGCGCTACGCTTGCCGATTTCCCGAAGGATGCTACAGTACAAGGCACACCAGATGTTGGCAAGACGGGAAGAAAAGGAAGCGCCCCATGAGCAAAAACCGAGATTCCATCGCTGCCCATGCACGCTATCAAGGCAAGATTCAGATCGCGCCTAAGGTGCCGGTGACCGGCCTGGAAGATTATGCGATTTGGTACACACCGGGCGTGGCGGCGCCCTGCCGCGCCATCGAACGTGAGCCGGATCGGGTCTGGGAGTTGACCAATCGTGGCAACACCATCGCCGTGATCTCCGATGGCAGCCGGGTGCTGGGCCTGGGCGACATCGGCCCGGCAGCGGGCCTGCCGGTGATGGAAGGGAAAGCGCTCATCTTCAAGCTGTTGGGCGGCGTGGACGCCGTGCCGCTGGTGCTCGACGCTGCCGATCCCGACGCCTTCGTGGCGACAGTCAAGGCGCTGGCGCCAAGTTTCGGCGGCATCAATCTGGAGGACATCGCCCAACCCAAGTGCTTCGGTCTGCTGGAGCAACTGCAGAGTGAGTTGGAGATCCCCGTCTGGCACGATGATCAACAGGGCACGGCGACGGTGGTGCTGGCTGCCGTCTTGAACGCGCTAAAGCTGGTGGGCAAGTCGCTGGACGCCGTGAAGATCGCCATGGTCGGCATGGGCGCGGCGAACGTGGCGAACTACCGCCTGCTCAAAGCCGCCGGGGTCGATCCCGCCGCTGTGGTCGCCTGCGACGTGCATGGCACGCTGCACCCGCGGCGAGACGATCTGGAAGCGCAGGCCGATGTCGCACCACAGTGGCGTATCTGCCAGGAGACCAACGCAGACGGTATCGTGGGCGGCACCGCCGACGCCGTCCGGGGCGCCGACGTGCTCATCGCCTTCAGCCGGCCCAGCCCCGACGTCATCGCGCCCGATTGGGTGCGCACCATGGCGGAGGACGCTATCGTCATCGCGGGGGCCAACCCCACGCCGGAGATCCTGCCCGCCGACGCGCACGCCGCCGGCGCGCGCATCGTGGGCACCGGTCGCAGCGACGTCCCCAACCAGGTGAACAACGCGCTGGCCTTTCCCGGCATCTTTCGCGGCGTGCTCGACGTCCGCGCCCGCTGCATCACCGATGAGATGGCTATCGCCGCTGCCAAGGAGCTGGCGCGTTGCGCGAGCATCCAAGGTCTACGCGAAGACCACATCCTCCCCACCCTGGACGAACCGCAGATCGCGGTGCGGCTCGCCATCGCCACCGGGTTGGCGGCGCAGGAGATCGGCGTGGCGCAGCGCCCATTAGACGCGGATGCACTCACCGCACGAGCTGAAGAGGCGATTCAACGGGCGCAGGCAGCCAGCGCCTGTGTCACGGAGAGGACAGCGGAGACACCGGATTTTTCGGAAAAATCCGGTGTCTGACGCTTGAGGATGTTGTGCCGACGCAAATACGATTCCCTGAGGCCTATGCTTGACGAGTTCCCGCCTCACGGTAGAATACCTAGCTGCCCTTAGGATTTATTCAGATTTCAACCCTATCAGCAACCCAAAGGATCTTATGAGCGAAAGTGAATTCACCATCGAGCGCGACTGGCAATCGAACCGCAGCGGACCGTGGGCCTGGGTGCTTTCCCACGCTTCCCATCATCCCTTAGTCATCCTGGGCATTTTCGGCGGCGCTATCGGGAACGCAGCCATGGCTGCTATCACGCCTATTCTCATCGGCCGGGCCTTTGACGCCATCACAGCCACGCCCGCCGATCTGACCAGTCTGCGGCAGGCAGCGCTATGGATCGTCATCTCGCAGGTGATCCGTGGCCTGATCCTACAGATGTTGCGCAATCTCTCCAGCGAGACCATGGGACAGCGCATCGAGAGACAGGTCCGCGACGAGCTCTACGCCAGCCTCATCGGCAAGAGCATGTCCTTCCACGACTCGCACCCCACCGGCGATCTGATGGCCCGCGCTACCAACGACGTCCGCCAGGTCAACTTCCTCTTCAACCCCGGCTTCAACCTCGTCATCGGCTCGGCCAACTTCATCTTCATGCCGCTCTTCGTCGCGCCCACTATCCATCCCCAGCTGATCACCGTGCCAGTGATCTACCTGGCGGCCTACGGCTTTGTCGTACGCACCTACCTGAAACAGCTACGACCGGCGGCTGAGGCCGTGCGCGAGGAGTTCGGCGACGTCAACACGGCGCTGGCCGAGGCCATCGAGGGCATTGAGACGGTGAAGGGCGCCGCGCAGGAGAAACACGAGATCAAGCGCTTCGGCATGGAGATCAAGGAGTGGCGCGATGCTTATGTCACCCAGGCCAACATCGAGGCGCGGTTCATTCCGCTCTTGCTGTTAGGTCTGCTGCAGGCAGCCGGACTCTTGCACAGCCTACTCTTGGTGCGCGCAGGGGCCATCGGCGTCGGCGATGCCATCGCTTTCAACGGATTGCTGCTGCTCTTCGGCTTCCCCACGTGGACGGCGCAGTTCGCCTATTCGCGCGTCGCCTCGGGGATCGCCAGCGCCCGGCGGCTCCTGGAGCTGATCAACGCCCGCACCGAGCTGGGACAGAACGAAGCGGGCTACGACGCGCCCATGCAAGGCGCCGTGACCTTCGAGAACGTCAGCTTCTGCTACGAGCCGCCCGACGAGGAGACGTGTGATATCGAGGAGAACAGCGTCGCCCTGGAGGAGATCAGCTTCCACGTGGACCCCGGGCAGACAGTCGCTATCGTCGGACAGACGGGCACGGGCAAATCGACCATCGCCAAGCTGATCAACCGCATCTACGACGTGGATAGAGGCCGCGTGCTGGTGGACGGCGTTGACGTGCGCGACTGGAACCTGGAGTCGCTGCGCCGCCAGATCTCCATTATCGAGCAGGACATCTTCCTCTTCTCGCGCTCTATCGCCGATAACATCGCGTTTGGGCATCCCGGTGCCACACGCGAGCAGGTTGTGGAGGTAGCCAAGGCTGCGCAGGCGCACGATTTCATCACCAGCTTCAAGGAAGGCTACGAGACCGTCATCGGCGAGCGCGGCACGACGCTCTCCGGAGGCCAGCGACAGCGGCTGGCGCTGGCCCGCGCCTTCCTCACCGATCCCGCCATTTTGATCCTGGACGACGCCACCAGCGCCATCGACAGCGAGACCGAGGATCGCATCCAGCGCGCCATTGAGAAGGCCGCGGCAGATCGCACGACCTTCCTCATCACCCACCGTCTCTCGCAGATCCGCTGGTCCGACCTGATTATCGTCATGCAACAGGGGCGCATCGCCGCCATCGGCACCCACGAGGAGCTGATGGAGACGTCGGAAGCGTACCGCAACATCTTCGCCAGATACGATTAGGCCTGAGATTGACAGCACTGAAATAACTATCAAAAATCGTATTTTTCTGTGATCTGATCCTATATGTAGATTTTTTGCAGCCAGAGTCATTAGATGTAAGGTGTGATCTACTGAAAATCCGATTTTTTTGGACCCTTTTTCATTAGAAAAGGATTTATCGGAGGAACGATGGGATTTTTTCATGGCCTCGACCGTGAGGCTTATGACCGCGAATACAGCGACCGCGAGCTGCTGCAGCGTATCGCTCGCTATTTTGAACCGCACGGCTGGCGCGTGCTCGCCGTCGGTGGCGTCACCACCGTCGTCTCCCTGATCTCGGCGCTGCAGCCTGTGCTGGTCTCGCGTGCGCTGGACGCCATCGTGCAGAACGAACGACGACTTGATATCATCCTGGGTATCGTCGGATTTATGCTGCTCTACGGCGTCCTCAACTGGGCCGGCAACTGGCTCCGGCGCCGCGTGACGGCCCACATCATCGCCGACGTCATGTCGGCGCTACGTAACGACGCCTTCACGGCCTCGGTCAAGCACGATATGTCCTTCTTCGACGAGTTCCGCTCCGGGCGCATTATCAGCCGCATCACGTCCGACACCGAGGAGTTCGCCAACGTCGTCCAGATGATCACCGACCTCATCGGGCGCATCCTCGAGGTCTTGATCCTGCTGGTCTACCTCATCTACACCTCGTGGCGTCTCACGCTGCTGCTGCTGGCTATCGCGCCGGTGGTCGTGGTCATCGCCCTCAGCTTCCGCAAACTGGCGCGCCGCGTCACCCGCAAGGGCTTCCAGGTGCTGGCCGAGGTCAACGCCTCGATTCAAGAGGCCGTCACAGGCATCAGCGTCGCCAAGAACTTCCGCCAGGAGGGCAAGATCTACGAGGAGTTCTCAGAGGTCAACGAACAATCCTACCAGGTCAACCTGCGGCGTGGTTACGCGCTGGCGCTGACCTTCCCCACGCTCAACGCCATCTCCGGCATCGGCACGGCGATGCTGGTCTACTTCGGCGGGTTGCCGGCAGCGGCGGGGACCATCTCGGTGGGCGATTGGTACCTCTTCATCTCCAGCCTCGACCGCTTCTGGTTCCCCATGATCAGCCTATCGGCCTTCTGGAGCCAGATCCAGGGCGGGCTTTCGGCGGCCGAGCGGGTCTTTGCTCTCATCGACGCCGAACCGACGGTGCAGCAGCAACGCGAGGAACGGGTCGAGGAGATACAGGGCGAGATCACCTTCGATCACGTGAATTTCCAGTACACCGAGCAGGAACAGGTGCTCAAGGAGTTCTCCCTGCACATTGAGCCCGGCGAGAGCATCGCGCTGGTGGGCCACACCGGCGCGGGTAAGAGTAGCATCGCCAACCTCATCGCCCGCTTCTACGAGTTCCAGGGCGGCGAGATCCTGATTGATGGACACGATATCCGCACGCTGGATCTGCACACCTACCGCACCCAGCTGGGCCTCGTCTCGCAGATGCCCTTCCTCTTCACAGGGACCGTGGCAGAGAACATCCGCTACGGTCGGCCCGGCATCAGCAACGAGAAGATTGAGACCATGGCGCGGAAAATCGGCGACGGCGCCTGGCTCAAGACGCTACCGGACGGCCTGCAGACCTACGTCGGCGAGCGGGGCGGCAAGCTCTCCATGGGCCAGCGTCAGCTGGTGGCGCTGATGCGCGTGTTGGTGCAGGAGCCCGCCATCTTTATCCTGGACGAGGCCACCGCCAGCATCGACCCCTTCACCGAGATGCAGATTCAAGAGGCCACCGAGCTGATACTCAACCGCAGCACGTCCATTCTCATCGCCCACCGCCTCTCCACCGTCCGCAGCGCCGACCGCATCATCGTGCTACGCGAAGGTAAGATCATCGAAGAGGGCGATCACGACGCGCTGATGGCGCGTCGTGGACACTACGCCGACCTCTACAACACCTACTTCCGCCACCAATCGCTGGAATACGTGGAAGAGGTCGGGCAGCGGAAGCAGGCTGGCGTGATGAGTCAATAGTCAGGTTTTGTCGAGTAACTCTGCTTTGTAACCGAAGCGTGGTGCGTGTTTCGTGTTGCGTGATGGCTTCTTGAGTCACGTTTCACGTTTTACGTTTCAGGGATTGGGTGGCTGATTTCTGGCAACCACGACACTTTCAGCCACCCGCGACTTCTCCACGAACCTGACTTATGACTGCTGACTCCTGACTCATGATGGCACCGTGGAACAATCTCCTAACGTAGCACGTCTATAGGGTAGCAAGATGTAAACGTGAACCCAAGGAGGTTGAATCATGAGAAGTTTGTGGATACTCTTGATCCTATCGCTGCTTTTTACCAGCTGCGCACCCGTTGGACCGGCAGGCGCAACCGAAGCCCGCTCCGACGCGCCCCGTGAGACGGATCCGTCGCTTTCCGAGGGCGTTCTTCAGACCCTCGTCGAGGGCAACACCGCCTTCGCCGCCGATCTCTACCAGGCGCTGCGTGAGAAAGAGGGCAATCTCTTCTTCTCACCGCACAGCGTCTCCGTGGCGTTAGCCATGACCTACGCCGGCGCGCGCGGTGAGACCGCCGACCAGATGGCGGAGACATTGCACTTCACGCTCCCCCAGGACGATCTGCACGCGGCCTTCAACGCGCTGGACCTGGCGCTGCAGCCTGACGAAGACGCTGACGACGAGACCTTCACCCTCAACATCGCCAACTCGCTCTGGGCCGAGGAAACCTACACCTTCCGCGACGAATTCCTGGATCTGCTGGCTCGCAACTACGGCGCCGGACTGCGGCTGGTCGATTTTATCAACCAGTATGAAGCAGCGCGCAAGGCCATCAACCAGTGGGTCGAAGAGAAAACCGAAGGCAAGATCGAGGATCTCATCCCCGAAGGCGGCGTCAGCGATCTGACCCGGCTGGTGCTCGCCAACGCCATCTACTTCAACGCCAAATGGGCGCACGTCTTCCCTGAGGATCGCACGCAAGACGGCGCCTTCACCACGGCGGACGGCAGCGAGGTCACCGTGCCCATGATGTCCTGGGATAAGCCCCAGATGGTCCCCTACGCGCAGGGTGACGGCTACCAGGCGATTGAGCTGCCCTATCGCGGCGGCAATGCCAGTATGGTCATCCTGGTGCCAGACGCCGGCAATCTCTCGAAGTTCGAGGCCGGGCTTACCGGCGAGCAGTTGCAGAGCATCGTCGATAGCATGGAAACTAGGGGCCTCGCGCTGACCATGCCCAAATTCGAATACGACGCCAAGGCCAGCCTCGCCGACATACTGGCGGAGATGGGTATGCCCGACGCCATGGACCCGAACCGTGCCGACTTCTCCGGCATGGATGGAACGCGCGACCTCTACATCACCGACGTCTTCCACAAGGCCTACGTCGCCGTGGACGAAGAGGGCACCGAGGCCGCGGCTGCCACTGCCGTCATCGTCGGCCTGGAATCCATGCCGCAGATGGACGTGGAGCTCACCATTGACCGCCCCTTCGTCTACCTGATCCGCGACACGGAGACCGGCGCCGTGCTCTTCCTGGGCCGTGTCGTCGATCCGAGGTGATGACCGCATAAGAACGTAATGCGTGAAGCGTGAAACGTGAGGATTTCAGAGCCTCACGTTTCACGCTTCACGTTTTAGGGTTTGTCTAGTACATGTCTTCTGAAACCATCACGTAACACGCAACACGCTCATTTCTCTAAGACCCCATTTTCTACAACCCGATCTCTGACACTTGACTCATGAGGGAACACGCCACACGTTTCACGTTTTAGGGCTTATCCAGGGATTTCGAAGCGAGTCTGCTGGTGAAAACGCCCTCCGTACCGTAGAACCTG
>CAYVKR010000090.1:0-11410 GCA_964452025.1 uncultured Anaerolineales bacterium | reverse complement strand
TGTGTCCCTGTAAGTTGAGCATTGAGTACCCCCTTTTTCACTGATTATACCACCCCAGATGTGGGGGGTATCCGGCGAAATCCAAAAGAACCAGAAGGGTAAACGAAGCGGTTCCGTAGAGAACGTTTTCGCCAGCGGATTCGCTTCAAAATCCCTGAGCGACCGAGTTTCAAATAAAATTTCTCCATATCGACTATCATGCCATTTAAGCACGCTGGACACACCTCCGTGCCCATAGTATAATGACAGGAGAAAGTGAACCGTAAGAATAGAGGTCTTGGTGGATACCGAGACTTGAGGAGGTCAATACAAATATGGGATCAGTGTTAGGGTTTATTGTTGCCCTGGTTCCCCTCATCGCACTGCACGAGATGGGACACATGTTCGTCGCCAAGTGGGTAGGTGTCTGGGTGCGCGAATTCGGCATCGGCCTGCCGCCGCGCATCGTCAAATTGTTCAAGTGGCAGGAGACGGAGTTCACGCTGAACGCGCTGCCCTTAGGTGGATTTGCGTTGATGGAAGGTGAGGACTTCCTGGAGCAGCCTACTAGAGAGCCTCTTGAAACCTATTATCTTGAAACCTCTGAAGAGACCGAGGAGAGAAGCAAGATAAACGAAACAAGCGAGGACGACGAGGAAGCAAAAGCGCACAGCCTCTACGCTCAGCCGCCGGGTAAGCGTATGCTGATCTTTGCGGGCGGCCCGATGATGAACTTCATCACCGGCTGGGTGCTCGCCATTCTGCTCTTCTTGACCGGCGTGCCCGTCATTGACGCCATGGACGTCACCATCGATCAGGTAGTGCCGGATTCACCGGCAGCCGCCGCCGGCCTGCAGGTTGACGATCAAATCATCGCCCTGAACGGGGAACCCGTCAATGACATCGAAATGGTGACGGAGAAGACACAGTCGCTTCGCGGCGAGGAGATCACCCTCACCGTGATGCGCGACGGGGAAGAGCGCACGGTGGCGTTAACGCCCCGCGTCGACCCGCCCCCGAACGAAGGCGCCATGGGGGTCATATTGAGCGGCGAGCCGACTGAGTATCATATCGAGGCAACGCCACTGCCCAGGGCGCTATTGAACGGGACCCTCACCTTCTTCAACGCTATTTACCAGACGCTGCTGGCGCCTATCCGCATCCTGCAGGGAATCATTCCACTGGAAGACGCCCGCCCGGTGGGGATCGTCAACATCAGCCGCATCGCCTACGATAGTATCCAGCAGAGCTTCACCACCGGCACGCTCATCCCCATTCTAAATCTGCTGATCCTGGTCACCATCAGCCTGGGCGTCTTCAACCTGCTGCCCATCCCGGCGTTGGACGGCGGGCGCATCCTGCTGACCGCCGTCGAGCTCATCCGCGACAAGCCGCTCAGCCCCCAGATCCAGGAGCGCGTCCATCAGGTTGCGCTGATTCTCTTTTTGCTGCTGTTTGTAGCCATCACCATCCTAGACCTCATCTATCCTGCCTCCCTGCCGCCGCAACTACCGTAAGAGATAGAGACAGTAGAAAGTCCTGACCATGAACTACCGTAAAGATCTAGATACCCAGAACCGAGATGAGATGTGGCACGCACTGGAGCAAGAGCGCAAGATGCCGGCGCGCACGGACCTACCACAGCTATCGGGGCTTCTGAAGGAAGCCGCCGAACGATTGGCGCGCGCATGGCCCGACCTACCGGAAGACGAGCGGCACCGGCTGCTGAAGGCCCTGGTCAAGATGGCAGAGAACGACTTTGAGATGGACTTTTCCGCCGTCTTCCGTCTGGCGCTTGACGACGAGTCCGGTCGTGTGCGGGCTGTCGCCATCGACGGGCTGTGGGAGAACCAAGACGTCCGGCTGATCGCGCGATTGGCGTATTTCCTGCGCCACGATGCCGTCGAGCAGGTGCGCGTGGCGGCGGCGCAATGCCTGGCGCACTTCATTCTGCTGGGCGAGCTGCAGAAGATCCGTGAACGCCCCTTCAAAGCGGCCTATCAGGCGCTCCATGCCTCCTATCACGACGCCGATGAGACGCTGGACGTGCGGCGGCGCGCGCTGGAATCCATCGCCTATGTCAGCCGAGGCGAGGTCGCCCAGATGATCCGTCGGGCATACGAGCATCCCAAAGAAGAGATGCAGGTAAGCGCCCTCTTCGCCATGGGCCGCAGCGCCGACCCACGCTGGAGTGAGATCGTCTTGCGCCACCTCCACAATCCCAGCCCGGCCATGCGATACGAGGCCGCGCGAGCCGCCGGGGCGCTGAGCATCCGCGAGGCGCTCCCCGACCTCATCGATCTCACCGAGGATGTGGACAGCCAGATCCAGCAGACGGCGATCTGGGCGCTGGGCCAGGTCGGTGGGGAGCGCGCCCGGCGCGTCCTGGAGACGTTCCAGGAGGACGATAGCGAGGCACTCCAAGAGGCCGCGAAGGCCGCGCTGCAGGAGTTCGAGTTCCTCCACGGGGATCTGAGCCACTTCTACGGCCCGCCGGAGGACTTCGTCGGCGAGAGCGACGTAAGGTGGGCAGAAGATTGGCATCCGTGGGCGGGAGATGAGGAGTGGTAAACTGCTACCACGCAGAGGCTCAGCCATGACGTCGCCGCGCAGATCTGCCGATGCCTCGGCACGGCGGCGGATCGTCGCAGCGCTAATCCTCCTTCTGCTGGGGATCCTCCACCCGATCACCACCCACGCCCAGGAAGCAGAGGAACCGACGACGGCGCACACTCACGCGTTCGCGCAACACGTCACTCTCAACCTGACGCTGCCGCCCGAGGCCCAGGCCCAGGAAGTTACGCTTTTCTTGCGCGCCGGTCAGCGCGACACCGAAGTCCATCTACTGACTCCCGATGATGGGGAAGCCGTCTACCGACGCGATTTGCGCAAGGATCCGCTCCCACCCTTCACCGAGATCACGTACTGGTGGCGCTACGAGGACGCAACCGGCGCGGAGCAAAGCACGCCCACCACCCGCTTTCTCTACGAGGACAACCGCTTTGACTGGGAGCAGCTCTCCGAACCTGAGGGCAATATCACCTTGTACTGGGTCGATGGCTCCATGGAGCTGATGACCACCGGACTTGACATCGCCCGCACGGCGCTAAACGAAATGGGCGCGCACCTCGAACGCCCGGAGACAGAGAAGGTGCTGATCTACGTCTACCCCTCTCAGACCAATCTCGATCAGGCCCTACGGCTTTCGGGAACGGCCTGGGTGGCGGGCGAAGCCCATCCAGAAGTCGGCGTCCTCCTGGTAGCGATCCCGCCCAACGAACAAGCGATCTCCAGGATGAAAACGCTCTTGCCGCACGAGCTGACGCACCTGGTACTCTATCGACAGTTAGGCGCCCAAGGCTACCGCAATCTGCCGAGCTGGCTCAATGAGGGCTTGGCGTCGTATTTCGAGCAGCGCCCAGATCCGACCTACGCCGTAGCGCTGGAAAGAGCGGAGGCGACCAACGACTGGATTCCTCTGGAGACGCTCTGTCATTCGTTTTACCAGATGACGGGCGACTGGATCACACTGGCGTATGCGGAGAGCCACAGCGTCACACGGTACATCGTGGAAGCGTACGGATGGTCGGGCATGCAGACCCTGCTCTCTTCGTATGCCGATGGGTTAAACTGCACGCGGGGAGTGGAAAAAGCCCTCCGGGTCGATCTGATCACGCTGGAACGGGAGTGGAAGGTCTGGCTATCACAGGACGGCGAGGTCATGCCCTCGCAAGCGCGCGTCCGAGCCAAGATGCTCATCACGTTGCGCGACCTCGCGCCCTGGCTGATGTTGGCGCTCTTTTTGACCGTGCCGGGTGTGCTCATGGCGCTGGTACCGCACAGGTCACGCCCCCTCGCCTAGGGCCCGTAAAAATATAAGTTCCCGTCCCTGCCAAACCACTGCGGCAGAGAAACAAGGAAACTGACGTTTGAGGCTTGGTTCCGGGCTTCAAGCGCGAATTCTCTGAATGACAGGGATTTCGAAGCAAGTCCGCTGGTGAAAACGCCCTCTGTACCGTAGAAACTGCGTAGGCGAAAGCAAGGCAAACGAAGCTGGGGTTGATGCGGAAGGGAAACATGATGGGAGACCGCCTATGGCGTTTAAGCGACCCTGGAACTGCTTCGTTTGCCCTGACATCTCTAGAGTTATTTTAGGATTCGGGGTCTCTGGGATTTCGCCGGGTGACCCAAAAACGATCTTAAATTTTTACCACGGATGGCACGGATTTTTCATTTTCTGTGTGAATCTGTAAATCCGTGGTTAAGTTTTCAGTCTGATCATGCGAAGTCCAAAAGAGCCGCTATTCTTTAACAAGCCCTTAACCGCCAGACGCCACGCTAGGTCTGCTCCTCGTACAGACCGACCTTCAGATTCCGACGCACGCGCAGGACTTCTTTGAACATCCGGAGGGAATCCTGCAGAGGATTGACCCGGCTTCCCTCGCCGTAGTACCAGGGAATCCCCACCTCGATGACCTCGTAGCCGCGCTGTACGGCCAACGCCAGCAGCTCCACATCGAAGGCCCACCCGTCGATGGTGAGCAGCGGCAGGAGCTCGTGGGCGACGTCACGCCGCAGCGCCTTGAAGCCGCATTGGGTGTCCTGGATGCCAGGCACGGCCAACGTCCGCACAATGAGGTTGAAGACCCGGCCCATCACGTGCCGGTACCCCGGCTCGTTGAAGCGGCGTGAGTCCGGCGTTTCCCGCGAGGCAATGGCGATCTCGTAGTCCTGATGCAAGTTTTCCGGGAAGAAGCGCGGCAGCTCTTCGATGGGCATGGCCAAATCCGCGTCGCACATAAAGGCGTAGCGCCCCCGCGCCGCGAGCACGCCCTTGCGCACCGCCGCGCCTTTGCCCCGCACCGGCTGATCCAAGACACGCACGTTTTCATGGTGGGCGGCAAAGTCACGGGCCACCGCTCCGGTCTCATCCTGGCTGTTGTTATCGACGATGATCATATCCAGCACCTCATCCCGCGACGTGATAAAGTCCCAGATGCGGGGCAAGGTCGTGGGTAAGCGATGGGCCTCATTATACGCCGGAACGACAATGGTCATCAAAGGTTCGGTTTTCATACGTCCTCATATACAAACAATCTCATCAGCCATGCCGATGACGTCGGCGTGTGACGACCGGGCGTCATCCATACTAAACCTTGTCTTAACTCAAGTGGCTACCTGGGTGTGATTTTCCTGCCCAAGCCCGACTGCCGATACCGTCTACCATCTGCGGCCGGCGGTCAATGGGCCACGCGAAAAGTCTACTTTGCGCACAGGTGGCAACTTGGGTTATCTTATGTCAGAGGCAGCCAATCGACAACCCGCCGCTCTCGAAAGCGGGCCAGGCGGTTGAAGCCAGCCTCCAACGCCAGCGATCGCGCCTCATCAAAGTACTGGCCTACATCCTCCGGATGGTGGGCGTCCGATCCCAGCACCAGGATCTCTCCGCCCAGCTCCCGATACCAGCGGAGAATGGTTAGCCCAGGGCAAGGCTCGGACAAGCCTGCCGCCAGCGCCGACGTATTGATCTCCAGACCCTTGCCGCGCTCGACGACGGCGGTGAGCGCCTCCCGGATAAGAGGCGCATACGGCTCGAGGGGTAACGCTTGGCGACAGACGCTCCACGAATCGCGCCGCACCAGGTCGAAGTGGGCCAGCACGTCGTAGGCGCCTCGTTCTGCCAGGGCCACCAGCTCTCGGAAATAGCGCCGGTACGCGACCTCAAGACCGTCGGCAAAGGCGACCGGTTTCCAGCCCGGCACGCCCTGGGGCCAATGAAGCGATCCCAGAACGTAATCCCAGGGCGCCATATCGAGAAGGGCCTGCGCTTCCGCAGCAAAGTCGTGGGGATTGCCCAGCTCCAGGCCGATGTACAGCTGCAGCGCATCCTCCCACCGCGCTTGCAGCGCCGTCATGTCCGTGATGTAACGCCGGGGTTGGAGATAGCCGCAGGCATCGTCGGCAGGCCACCACTCAACGTGTTCGGTAAAGGCGATGCCTCTCAACCCGGCGCCCCGGGCGGCCTCCACCATCTCAGACGGAGCAGCCGTCGTATCCGCAGAGTGACAGGAGTGCAGGTGAAGATCGTACGCCACGGGTGCACCGATGTTTGGCTTGGGACACTGAGTCACGTGACGGCGCCTTTCTCCGGCGGCTTGCAAAAGAGATCATCGGGCGCCTGCGGCGGAACCAACAATCGCAGCGCGCCGGGCAGCAGCGAGACCGTCGCCGGGGTCGACGTGTAGGGCTCCCCATCCACGTGTATCGCTGTAACCGGCGACGTCTCGATCTCAACGTGACGCGCCAGCGCCTGCACCACCGCCGGATCGCGGAGATAGCGCCCGCTGGAGAGGTGGAGCAGATGGCGCAGGGCGTATCCAAAGCCCAGACCCTTGAAGACAAAGATATCGAAGATCCCGTCGTCCATGCAAGCGTGCCGGGCGAGATTGAAGAAGGCCGCATAGAGCTGGATATTGCTGACAACCACCAGTAACGCACGCGTGTTGAGCGCGCGTTCCTCCAGCTGAAGCCGCGTCCGCACCCCCCGAAACTCAAAAGCCACGGAAAATGCCGCGATGATATAGGGTAAGGTGCGCAATCGTTTGGCGTAGCGATGGCGTGGCTCCATCTGCGTTGCGATCTCGGCGTCCAACCCCACGCCGGCCCAACAGACAAAGTGGCGCTCCCCGACTTTCCCCACGTCCACCCGCTGATACCGGCCCGCCAGCAGCGCGTTCCCGACCTCAGCGACGTGAAACGGCGACGTCAGCGAGAGAAGCGGCATCCGCAGTTGATGTGCCAGGATGTTGCCCGTCCCCACCGGCGCAATGCCCAGGGCCGTCGGGGAGCCGACCAACCCGTTCGCCGCTTCGTTGACGGTCCCATCGCCACCCGCAACGATGACAGCGTCCACCGCGCGTTGGGCAGCGTCGCGCGAAAGCCGCGTGGCATCTCCGGGCCGCTCCGTCTCCACCATCTCAACGGACCATGAGGCCTGAGAGCGCAGATGCGCCGCCAGCCGTTTGAGAAGGCGACGTTTCTCCCACGGGCCTGCCGCAGGATTGTAGATGAGAAGCGCCCGATATCCCATAGCTCGCTGATGTCCTTTGACTTTCTACGGATTCTTTTCGATCCACTCACAAACGAATGACGTGCAGTATAACACAGGAGATAGACCGAGCAATCACATCAAAAGAGAAAACTGCCCGGAGACCTACCGCCAGGCAGTGCATAACGACGCTGAGGCATCCCCAATCGTTGGGCCTAGAGGTGTGCAAAGGCGGTGAGGCCGTCAGTGGACGGCAGCACTCCCCTTGATCAGAGGCAGGATAAAGGAGAATGTGCTACCTTCATCCGGCGCGCTCTCCACCCAGACGCGCCCGTTGTGATGTTCGATCACCGATTTGACAATCGCCAGCCCCAATCCGGTTCCCGGAATGCCCAGGGTCTCCGGACGTTGGACGCGGTAGAAGCGCTCGAAGAGGCGCTTCTGATCCTCAAGCGTGATCCCCATGCCATTATCGCTGACCTCAACAACAACGTGGTCCGCGTCGATATGAGCAGACACTTCCACCCAGCCACCCTCGCGTCCGTATTTGATGGCGTTGCTGATCAGGTTTTCCAACGCCCGGCGGAGCCGGTGAGCGCTGCCCATCACCCGAAGCGGTCGCTGCGTACCGGTGTAACGTAGCGTGATCCCCGCGTTCTCCGCCTGAGGCGCCATCTCGTCGCAGGTCTTTTCGATAAGTCGATCCAACCGCAGGTCGACCAGCGTCACATCGTAACCGGCCTCAATCCGACCGATATCTAACAGATCCGTGATCAGCTTGGTGATAAAGGCCAGGCTATCCATGGCCTTCTCGACGAATTGTCTCTGCACCTCATTGAGCGGCCCGGCTTTCTCAAGAAGCGCGACGTAGCCCTGAATGGTCGTCAAGGGGGTACGCAAGTCATGGGAGACCGTCGAGACGAACTCCGAGCGCAGTCGATCCAGTTCCTTGAGATGGGTGATGTCTTGCATGACGACGACGCCCCCCAGACCTGGGACGTATGAAAGCTGGGTGTTGAAGGTACAATCTTCTATCGCAATCTCACCGTGTAGATTCCGCACTCCTTCCGCCGCCTCATCAAAGAAGTCGAGCAAATCCGGATGTCGGATGACTTCCCAGATGGGTTGTTCGCGCGCCTCTGGGGAGATATGGAAGAGCTCACGCGCCGCCTCGCTCCACAGCAGCAGGCGTCCACGCTCGTCGGCGATTAAAATGACCTCGGCAGCTTGCTCCATAAGCGCCCGAAGCCGCGAGCGTTCCACCTCAACAGTTTCAAACAGCTGCGCGTTTTTCAGCGTGATGGCGGCGAAGTCAGCAATGGAAGAGAGGGTGAAGAGATCCTCCTCTTCGAATACTTTGTCGCGCGTGCGATTGATGACGGCGATCACGCCAAACGGCCCTTCTCCCGGCGCGGTCAGGGGGACGTATAGGAGCGCGCGCGCCAGATAGCCCGTCGCGATCTTCGTCTTGCGCTTCAACATCACCGGGCGTCCAGAACGTATCACGCGCCAGGCCACCTCGTCTGACGCTTTCGTATACAGACGTTCTACCAGATCACTCCGAACGTTCTTGGCTGCGCGTAAAAAAAGCGTATCTTTTTCACGGAGAAGAATGAAAGTCTCTTCGGCCTGCGTCGTGTTGAGGGCGACATCCATGATGCGGCGGAGCACCTCATCATGATCGAGGGTAGAGACGATGAATTTGCCGACCGTGTAGAGCGTGTTGAGCGCCTGCAGACGCCGGTTGAGCAGCTGGTTTGCCTCGGAGAGATTCGCCTGTAGCTGTCGGGAGAACGGACGTTGGTCGGATGTATTCAGCACTCGCTCGATGATCTGGCGATTCGTGTTGGAATTCAGTGGGGGGCGAAGAAAGCCTAACAGCCGCACGTCGGAAAGAAAAAGATTCAGTTCGGTAAAAGGCGGCTCGTCAGATAATAAGACGACCGCCGGCACTTCCTGGGTCAACCCAAGGCGGCGCAGAGGAGCGTCGCACAACACGGCATCCTCTACAACCCACAGTACCGACTTTGCGCCGTCCGTTGGGAGCGTGAATCCAGCTTGCCACTCGACCTGAGCACCGGCAGGCAGTATAGCCCGCAAATCCTGTAGAAGATTCGGTGATTTGCTAATCAGGACCACATGGCGTGTCATCGCAACAACGAAACTCCTCTGGCGTCTGAGCACCTCAATCTCGTCCAATCGCCCCTACTATAAGTGATAATGATGACAACGCAAGCCCGTGCGATGTGGGGATTTCGAAGCGAGTCTGCTGGTGAAAATGCCCTCTGTACCGTAGAAACTGCGTAGACGAAAGCAAGGCAAACGAAGCTGGGGTTGATGCGGGAGGGAAACATGATGGGAAGCCGCCTATGGCGTTTGAGCCACCCTGGAACTGCTTCGTTTGCCCATGTGCTGAACCTCCCCGCCGACCAAAACTTTTCTGTCAACAGATGCGTAGTATAGTTGAAGCACAGTGGAACTCGATGTCGATAGACCATGACAGCACGCAAAGGACAATTATCACCGAAAGGAGAAAATCTCATGAACTTACTTATTCGCTGGGCTATCAGTGCGTTCTCACTCTTCGCTGCAGTTTGGATGGTGCCGGGCATCCAGGTGGAGAATCAGGGTTGGGCCGTCTTCGCCATCATGGCCGTGATCCTGAGCCTGGCCAACGCCATCGTGCGGCCCATCCTGAAGCTACTTACCTGCCCACTGATTATCTTGACGCTAGGCCTCTTCACCTTTGTCATCAACGGCCTCACCCTCTGGTTCTCGGCAGCGTTAGCCAACCGGCTCTTTGACGTTGGTTTCTATATCCGTGATTTTTGGTCCGCTGTCCTTGGCTCGGTGATTGTCAGTATTGTCAGCGTCATCCTGAGCGTGTTAGTTAAAGACGAAGATGACAAGTGACGTCCCCCCGCCATCTCCACCAGACAAGGAGTCATCATGCGAAGATCTTATGCATTCGCCCGTAAACTCGTGTATGGCCTTCTGCTTATCAGCCTGGGGGTGTTGACGGGCTGCGGCAGCACAACAACACCTGCGCCGACCGCCACGCCCACGCAGATCCCACCGACAGCGACGGGCACCGGCACGCCAACGGCCGCCCCCACAGCGACCGCGACCCCGGCGCCGTCAGCGACCGCTACGCCCACTGCAGAGCCTTCAGCCACACCGACCCCCGCCGCATCACCGACGACGACCGGCAGCCCCACGCCCGTTCCCTCGCCCACGACGACGTCCACGCCGGAGATTCAGACGATGGCCATCAGCGCGTTGGACCCCGCTATCGAAGAGGATGTGACCGTGCGGGGGCGCGTCGTCGCCACGGCCAGTTTCTCCAAGGGCTTCAAGTTCACGCTGGAGGATGGCACCGGACAGGTCACGCTGTTGATGTGGCACAATATCTACGATGCGTGCGCCGCTGCACCGCAACTCAACATCGGCGCGACGGTCATCTCCAACGGTCAGGTGGGCGAGTACGAAGGCGAATTGCAGATCGAGCCGCCTTTCCCGGAGCGAGTCGACGTGGTCTCCGCCGGCGGCGCCTTTGCCCCAGAATACAAGATTGGCGCCCTGGGCGACCACCTCAACGAGATCGCCACCATCACCGGTTTGATCGAGAACGTGGAAGATGCAGGCAGCGGCGTCAAAATCTGGGTCAAGGACGAGACCGGAGAGGTGCTTGTCTTCATCTGGGATAACGTCCTGGAGCGCATTCCGCAGGCCAACCCGGCCCTGGGCACGCCCGGCGCCCGCGTCCGCATCACCGGTGAGGTGCAGGAGTACAAGGGCACGCTGGAAATTGTACCGACGCTGCCCTACGACGTTGAGGTGCTACCGTGACGAGAACGTTCTAACGTTTGACCTTTGTCTTTCGCTCTATCCCGAAGTCGACTACCGGACACTTTTATCGACAGAAAGCAGATCAGCAGATTAAGCAGATTTACAAGTAAACTCGTCGGAGCACAGAATTTGCTAAATCTGCTCCATCTGCTGAGGAAAATGGCCAAAAATGTACAGTCGTGAGATTCTGAAGGAGACCTATGCACATCCCTGAAATCCCATTAGACGAAACCCTTGATTTTCTGGTGCAGCTGCTCAAGACACCCAGCCCCACGGGCGACACGGAGATGGCGCTGTCCTTTGTCGCCGACGCCTGCGCCGATCTACCCCTAACGCAGCACCACCCGCGCAAGGGCGGCCTGCTGCTCAGCTGGGACGGCGACGACGCCAAGCCCCGCGCGCTGACGGCCCATGTGGACACCCTCGGCGCCATGGTCAAGGAGATTAAGAGCAACGGACGCCTCCGCCTCACCGCCCTCGGCGGCTTCGACTGGCACACGTTGGAAGGCGAGGGCTGCACTGTGATGACCAGCG
>CAYVKR010000089.1:3397-11420 GCA_964452025.1 uncultured Anaerolineales bacterium | reverse complement strand
GCTGGCGCTCCAAAAACCGGCATTTTCGTACGAGGATGGTGTGCGCTCGCACCGGGGTCTCTACTGAAAAAAGGTCAGCCAACCACGTCAGTTCGACTGAGTTTATCCTGAGCATGTCCCGAGCGGAGTCGAGGGACGCAGTCGAAGGGCGAAAGGCACGTAACGCCTGAAGCAAATGGAGAAATCTCGTCGAGGCCTTCTTAACCATCGTCGGTACTCCAGATGACGAGAAAGTAGAGGACTCTCGCGAGCCGCGAGGCGAGACAACAATCAGACGTCAACTACGGCTGCGACGCGACAGCCACCCAGCCCTGCAAACTCGTTACCGCCTGACCTTCTGGACTAAGCACCCACTGCACGAAATCGCGCACCGCGCCCTCCGGATCCCCCATCAACACCAACTCGATATCCCGCGTCAGCGGATAGACACGTGCCTCCAACGTCTCCGTGGAAGGCGCTACGCCCTCAATGGCTAACGGGCGCACGCGAGCGTCCAGACGTGCGGTGGAGAGGTAACCGATGCCCAGCGGACGCTCGTCGACGAACTGCAACACGGCCTCGGTGTTCGGCGCCACAATCGCCGTCAACGCTACCGGCAGATCGCCCATGACGCGGCTCTGAAAGAAACGGGCATCGCCGGACGCATCCTCCCGGCTGATCAAAACGGGCGCGCCCGGCAGGCCGCCCAGCGTCTCCCAGCTCTCCATGCGACCTCGAAAGAGGTTCTGAAGCTGATCCAACGTCACGCCGGGCAGCCCATTCTGCGGGTTGACGACAAGGGCAAGCCCATCGCGGGCCACCGGCAGCCGCCACGTCCCCGTGAGCGGTTCGGCCGGAGACCAGGTGACGGCTGCGATGTCCACCTCGTCTCTTGAGAGCGCCTGCCAGGCCAGCGGATCGGCGCGCTCCAGCGAGACAACCGCGACGGACGGCGCGGTGCGCTGATAGGCCGAGATCCAGGCGCGCGCCAGCGGCGCCAGGGCATCGGGATAAGCCAGGGTGAAGGTTTGCGGCGTGCCCGAGACAGGCGCAGCTGTCGGCGTCGGCACGACGGACGCCGGGCCACAGGCGGTCAACGCCAGTAACGCCAGCAACCCCATCGCTCTGAACAAGGGTCTCATCCCAGTACACCCGTCAAGACGGCCAAGCCCAACAGGGCGCAGTAGGCGGCGAAGGGCCAGAGGTTATGCCGGCGCACAAAGGCCAGCAGACTGGCAATCGCTGCGTAGCCGGTGACCGCCGCCGCCACAAAACCCAGGAACATCACGGGCCACGGGGTCGTGACCGCAGCGACGCCGGTCAGCACTTTGAGCAGTTGATAGAGACCACTGCCCAGAATAATGGGCACGGCGAGGAAGAAACTGAAGCGGGTCGCGTCCTCGCGCCGGTAGCCCAGCAGCAATCCCGCCGCGATGGTCGAACCGGATCGGCTCAACCCCGGAGCAATGGCGAGCGTCTGCGCCAGGCCGATAAAGAACGCATCGCGCCAGGAGATGTTCGTCAGCTCCCGCTCCCGACGGGCCAGATACTCGGAGAGCAGAAGCAGGGTCGCGGTGCCCAGCAGAAATCCCGCTGCCGCTTTGGGCATGCCAAAGAGTCGCTCAAAAAAATCCTCGAGCAGAAAACCGATGACAGCCGCCGGGAGCGTGCCTAGGACAACGCCCCAGGCTAAGCGAACGTCGGGCGCGTCAAAAGCGCGTTCACGAACTCCCCGCCAGCCGGCCTCCACCAGGCCCCAGAGGTCACACCAGAAATAGGCGATAATGGCGACCATCGTACCCAAATGCAGCAGAGTATCCAGTACCAAATCCGGATCGGGCCAATGCAGCAGGTGAGGCACAATCACCAGATGTCCCGAGCTGCTGATGGGCAGAAATTCTGTTAGGCCTTGTAGCGTGCCCAGCAGTAGCGCTTGTATCCAAGTCATACGTTCACCTCCCGTAGAACGGCAGTCATCATACCAGCCTCAAGCGAAAGGGCAAGAAGTGCTTGCTTTTTTCCACCGCCCATCCTATACTTTTCTATATCGGCCCATCAGACCGATATGTTCTCACTGTCCACTGTCATCTCAAGAAGATCCATCACAGTTAAGGAGAAGCTCATGGCAACTATTGACGTGCAGACGACAGAACATGACGATCATTACATCGTCGAAGTCGACGTAAGAGAAGGAAGGGGGCACACGCATCACACCGTCACGGTGAAGAAGGCGGATTACCAACGTCTGACCGGCGGGGACGTCTCACCAGAGGCGCTGGTGGAAGCATCTTTCCGTTTCTTGCTGGAGCGGGAGCCGAAGGAATCCATCCTGCGGCGCTTCGACCTCACCGTCATCAACCGCTACTTCCCGGAATACGAGCGGGAGATCCGGGGACGCCTCGCGTGAGACGCCGGTGGCAGCGCCTTCTAGCACCCATAAGCGGCGTGACACTGCTATTGCTGGCATTTACGGTCGGTGCACCGCAAACCCCGACGCTGGCGGAGGATGGCGTGCATTACGTTGCGCTTGACGGCGTCTGCGGTGGGAAATCGCCCTGTTATACGTCCATTCAGACCGCCGTGGATGCAGCATCCAGTGGAGATGAGATCCACGTTGCTACAGGGACGTACACCGGCAGCGGCGATCAAGTTGTGGAGATCACCAAAAGCCTGACGCTGCGCGGCGGCTACACGACAACTTTCGCTTCTCGCGATATAGAGCGCTATCCCACACGCATCGACGGAAAAAGTGAACGGCGCGCGATCCACGTCTGCGACCCGGAAACCTACCCTCTCACCATCGACGTGACCCTGGAGGGCCTTCACGTCGTCCGGGGGCGCACCGCCAACCCCAACCCTCCGTATGAACGCGGCGGCGGCATCTACGTCGAACGCGCCGATCGCGTAACCATACGCGACTGCCAGATCGCCGACAACGCCGACAGCGGCATGCTCACCCACGCCGCCAACGTGCTCCAACTGCTGGACAACCGGGTATACAGTAACACGGCGTACTCTTTCGGCGGCGGCCTCGAGCTCCGCGCAGGTCAGCAGGTCACCATTGCAGGCAATGAAATCTACAGCAACAGCGTGGATGCCGGCGGCAGCGGCCTCTTTGTCTCGGCCCGGGGTGTGATACGGGAGAACCACATTCATCACAACCGGGGGAGCAGCGCGGTCTCACTGCGCAACAGCGACGTGACGCTGATCAACAACCTTATCGTCGATAACGCGGACGGCGGCGTCACCGTCAGCGGGAGAACGGCGCGCCTGCTGCATACTACGTTGGCCCGTAACGGCGCATGGGGCGTGGACGTCACAAATTCCGGACAGTCTGCGGGCACCGCTTATCTCACCAATACCATCCTCGTCAGCCACACCGTGGGCGTGCAGACCGTCTGGGTGACCGTCGACAACAGCGCACATCTGATGGCGACGCTCTGGAACAACGTCACGAACACCACCGGCGCCGGCACCATCGAGACCACGAGAGATATCACGGGGGATCCCGCTTTCGTCGCTCCCGACGCAGGAGACTACCACATCACCGCCGACTCTGCCGCCCGCAACCGCGGGGCTCCCACGCAGGTGACCACCGACATCGACGGCGAAACCCGCGATCCACTGCCGGATCTCGGCGCGGACGAAAAACTTGTTCCAGGCAGCATCCGCCAGCTCCACCTACCCCTCATTCTCCGCAGGGGCGCCTGACGTCACATTGACCCAGGGAAAATCGGGGGCATAATACATCAGGGTCATCGTGCAGATGTCCGCTGTCGGAGAAGGTGAAGAGCCGTGAGCGCCACGAGGTGAAACCATGAAAGCTTATAAGACCTGGATATTGTTGGTCATTCTCTTGTCGTTGGTCTTCCTACCCGGTCACGAGATCGGTTCGGCGGCGGAGCCGCCCCCGGGCCCTCGCGCCGACTTCGTCCCGGGCGAGCTGCTGGTCAGATTTGAGCCCGGCCTCAGCGCCCAGAGCGCCTCGCGGACCCTGGGCGCCTACGGCGCGACCCGTGTCCGGGCGCTCTATAAGAGCGAGGTCGAATTGTGGCAGGTGCCGACAGGCGAAGAGCTGGCGCTCGAGGAGAGACTCAGCGCGCTGCCCTACGTCGCCTACGCAGAGCCGAACTACCTCGTCCACGCGCTGGACACCGTGCCCAACGATCCATTTTATAACAGCCACCAGTGGGCGCATGATATGATAAACTCAGCCCAGGGCTGGGACATTACCACGGGGGACGACACGGTTACCATCGCCATCATCGACAGCGGCATCGACGGAGATCACCCCGATCTGAACGTGGGCAACAAGATCGTCGCCGGTTATGACTTTATCGATGACGACAGTCATCCCAACGACACGAACGGGCATGGCACGCACGTTGCCGGGATTGCTGCAGCGGCGACGGACAACGGTATCGGCATCGCCGGGACATCCTGGGGTGCCCGCATCATGCCCCTCCGCATACTGAATGCAAAGGGAAGTGGAAACGACGCGGATCTCATCAGCGCCATCAACTGGGCCGTCGATCATGGCGCCGACATCATCAATCTGAGCCTAGGTGGGATTCAAGGGAACACCGACCTACAAAACGCCATTAGGGATGCGAGAGATAACGACGTTCTGGTCATCGCGGCGGCAGGAAACTGTGGCGCGTCCGACTACGCGGATAACGGCTGCGACGAACAGGATCAGACCGTATATCCTGCTGCTTACCCCGAGAGTTTTGCTGTTGCCGCCACCAACAGCAGTGACGCTACCGCCGATTTCTCCAATCGCGGGGATTACGTTGATATCGCGGCCCCCGGCGTTGACATCACAAGCACGTACCCCGATGATGCCTATGCCAATGGTAGCGGCACCTCACAGGCCACGCCCCACGTCGCCGGTTTGGCCGCGCTGCTCCTCTCCGTTGACTCAACATTGACGCCGGATGAGGTGCAGACGCTTATCGAGCAGAACGCCGTCGATCGCGGACCGACGGGCTGGGACCCCGACTACGGTCACGGACGGATTGACATCGCCACGACGCTGCAGGCGCTTGACGTGCTGGGCGCGCCCACGCTCGACGCCATCAGCAATTCCGACCAAGATGGAACGTATGTCTTGAGCTGGAGCAGCGACTCAGACGCCACGGAGTACCGGCTGCAGGAAGACGATAACGCCGATTTCACATCGCCGCAGTCCATTTATACCGGCAGCAACACCCAATACACCGTCACTAATCAGACGGTCGGCACTTGGTACTACCGGGTGCAGGCTGCCAACGATCAGGTGGAAAGCGCCTGGAGCAACGTTCAATCCACGAGTGTCGTGCCGGCGCCCCCCGCGCTTGATCCCATCCTCAATCCCGGCAGCACCTACACCGCCACGTCCGAATACACCGTCACCTGGTCCGCCGTCGCTGGCGCGACCGGCTATGCGCTGCAAGAGGCCCTCACAGCGACTTTCACCGACCCGCTCGTCCGGTACGTCGGCGAAGAGACACAGTATCAGATCACGGGGCAACGCAAAGGAACGTGGCACTATCGCGTCCGCGCCATCGCGCCCCCCGGTCATAGCGACTGGAGCAACACAGAGTCAACCACCGTGATGACAGCTACGTTAGGATTTCCCACGCTGGACGCTATCAGTAACGCTGACGAAGACGGAGAGTACGCCGTCACCTGGAGCGCAGTGCCCAGTGCGACAACGTATACGCTGGAAGAGAGCGCCGATGGCTACTTCATCGCTCCTACCCAACTCTACCATGGCCCGGCGACGCAGGTCGACGTCACAGATCAGGACCCCGGCACCTGGTACTATCGCGTGCGCGCGCATACCGCGACGGACAGCAGCCCCTGGAGCATCAGGCGGACGACATCTGTCAAGAACAAAGTCTACCTGCCCCTGGTGATGCGCAGTTATGTAGCATCCATCCTCCTTTCCAACAGCGCCAGCCAGCCCAGCTCCTGGTAGTGATCTTATGCTTGCCAGCGACCGAACTATGGTATAATGCGAAGGTCGGGGAAGTGTCGGAATGGGCAGACGAGCATGACTTAGGATCATGTGCCGCAAGGCGTGCGGGTTCGACTCCCGCCTTCCCCAACAGCAGAAGCCCCGATCATGTGATCGGGGCTTTTTGTGTACGGTGCCGTTACTGTACGCGGTTACTCGCTCAGCGCCTCGATGGCGTTGTGGATGATGCCGCCGAAAGCTTCCACCGTGAGGCTGGCGCCGCCGACCAGCGCGCCGTCGATCTCCGGCATGACGATGAACTCCGCGATGTTGTGCGGCTTGACGCTGCCGCCGTACTGCACGCGGATGGTCTCCGCTGTCTCCTCGTCGTAGAGCTCGCTCAACACGTCTCGGATCGCCTCGCGGATGATCTGGTCAGCGTCCTCGGGCGTCGCCGTGCGGCCCGTGCCGATGGCCCAGATAGGCTCATAGGCCAGCGTGATCTTCCGGGCGTCCTCGGCGGTGAGATCGGCAAAGGCGCCGTGGATCTGCTTGCTGACGAAATCCACGGTCTCGCCCGCCTCGTTCTGCTCCAAACTCTCGCCGATGCAGACGATGGGCTTGAGCTCGTGAGCCAGCGCTGCCTTGATCTTCTTGTTGACGGTCTCGTCGGTCTCCCCGAAGTACTTGCGGCGTTCCGAGTGCCCGATGATGATAAACTCGGCCAGCTCCTTGACCATGGGCGGGGAAATCTCGCCCGTGTACGCGCCCGCGTCCTCCCAGTACATGTTCTGGGCACCCACGCCGATGTTGGACCCCTCCAGCGCCTCGCTCACAGCCTGCAGCGCCGTCGCCGTGGGGCAGACCGCCATGTCGATGCTCTCGACGTCGGCCAAACTGTCTCGCAATCCCTCTGCCAACGCCGTCGCCTCGGCGACCGTCTTGTGCAACTTCCAGTTACCAGCAATGAATGGTTTTCGCATCGTTTCTCCTTGTGAGTAGTCTGGTAGTCCTGTGGTCGACGACTACATGACTACCTGACTATCTGACTACGTGACTACTTGTCCTCCAATGCTTCCAGACCCGGCAGATTCTTGCCTTCCAACAGACGCAGGCTCGCGCCGCCGCCGGTGGAGACGTGGCTGACTTTATCCGCAACGCCGGCTTTCTGGACCGCCGCGCCGGACTCGCCACCACCCACCAGGGTCACGGCATCGATCTCGGCCAGGATTTCGGCGATGGCGAAGGTGCCCTTAGCGAAGTTCGGCATCTCGAAGACGCCCATGGGGCCCCCCCAGGCCACCATCTTGGCCTTTTCCAGCTTGCTCTTATAGAGCTCGACGGTCTTGGGGCCGATATCGTAGATAGCCCAGCCCGGCTCCACGCCGTCGATGGGCACAACTTTGTGATTGGCATCGTTGCTGAACGCATCGCCCACCACAACGTCGACAGGCAAGATAATCTTCCCCTCGTTCTCTTCCAGCAGTCCCTTGGCCTCTTCCAGCATCTCGTCTTCCACCAGAGAATCGCCGATCTCGTATCCCAGCGCCTTGAGGAAGGTGTTGGCAATGCCCCCGCCAATGAGCATGGTGTCCGCGCCACAGGCGAGGATGTTGCGCATGGTGCCCAACTTATCAGAGACCTTGGCGCCGCCCAACAGCACCACGTAGGGATGATCGGGGTTCTCAGACGCGCGACCCAGGAACTTCATCTCTTTCTCGATCAAGAAACCGGAGACGGCGGGCAGATAATCCGTCACGCCAACGGTGCTGGCATGCGCGCGGTGTGCGGTGCCAAAGGCTTCGTTGACGAAGACCTCCGCCATGTCGGCCATCTGCCTGGCGTATTCCGGATCGTTCTTCTTCTCGCCAGCGTGGAAACGGGTGTTTTCCAGCAGCATAACGTCGCCCGGCTCCATCTCGTCAGCCAGCGCTTTGACCTCAGGCCCTACGGTGTCGGGCGCCATGGTCACGGGCTGATCCAGCAGCTCGCTGAGGCGCTTGGCGACGGGCGCCAGGCTCATTTCCGGCTTGACTTGAGCCTTGGGCCGTCCCAGGTGAGACATAAGAATCAGCGACGCGCCCTGCTCCAGGACGTACTCGA
>CAYVKR010000089.1:0-3297 GCA_964452025.1 uncultured Anaerolineales bacterium | reverse complement strand
CGTCCCAGGTGAGACATAAGAATCAGCGACGCGCCCTGCTCCAGGACGTACTCGATGGTCGGCAGCGCGGCCTGGATGCGCGTATCGTCGGTGATCTCGTCGCCATCCAGCGGGACGTTGAAGTCCGCGCGCATGATGACACGCTTGCCTTTAAGATCAACATCACGAACCGTCTTCTTGTCCATAGATCCTCCTTTCCAAACTAGTGTCACATGTTAACGTGAAGTGAGGGACATCGAACGAACGATGTCCCTCATTTGCTAGCAAACAGCTCCTTAGAAGCCGAACTGCTTGGCGACCCGTACGCCCTCACGGATCATCTGTTTGGTGAAGCCCCACTCATTGTCGTACCAGGCCATAATCTTGATCAGGTTGCCGTCCACGACGCGGGTCATCTCCAGATCCGCCAGCGAGGCGTAGGAAAGCCCGACGATGTCGGAGGAGACCAGGGGTTCTTCCGTGACGCCGAAGATACCCTTGTACTTCTCGGTCTCAGCCTCTTCCTTGAGGATGGCGTTGACCTCCTCAACTGTAGTGTCTTTCTCTGTCAGGAAGACCAGATCGCTAATAGAGCCGACGGGGATAGGCGCGCGCACGGCGACGCCGTCGAACTTGCCCTGATACTGGGGCAGCACGCGCGTGGTGGCGATGGCAGCGCCGGTGGTGGTGGGCACGAAGTTGGCGGCGGCAGCGCGACCACGGCGGGTCTTCTTGCTGGGCCCGTCCACAATGGCTTGGGTCGAGGTGTAAGCGTGGATCGTCGTCAGCAGCGCCTTCTGGATCCCCAGGCGGCGACCGATGATTTCGACCACGGGCGTGATGGAGTTGGTGGTGCAGCTGGCGCAGGAGTGGAGCTTGGCATCCTCGCCGGGCAAATTGACGCCGTGGACAACGGTGTCAACGCCATCCCCTTTGGCAGGCGCGGAGAGGATCACGTACTTGGCACCAGCTTCCTCGTGCTTCTGCATGCCTTCCAGTGTCCGGAAGAACCCCGTGCACTCAAAGGCGATGTCAACGCCCAGCTCTTCCCAGGGCAGTTGCGCGGGGTCGCGCTCCTGAAGGAATTTGATCCGAGCGCCGTCGATGACCAGTTCGTCACCGTCGACTTCAACCTCTTTGTCGTAGCGACCATAGGCCGTATCGTACTTTAGCAGATAGGCCAGATTGTCGCGCGGCGCGATATCGTTGACCGCGACCAGTTCCAACTCAGGCGTGTCCATGATGCTTTTGAGCGCAGCGCGCCCAATTCTGCCTAAACCATTGATTCCTACTTTAGCCATGCTTTTACCTCCTTAGTGTGAGAAATTGACTTGTTGCTAAACGCTGCTTCGAAAACCTACAAAAGGCCTTCCAAGGCACCGTCATTCACTGAGATAGTTGTTACAGGAACCGCATCACCCTATCGGCCAATTTCTTGCTGTCGTGCTGCCACGGCTTATGACACGACGTCAGATCCGCCTGCACGACACGAATTGTCTTTCGCTTCTCCATCTCCGGCACGACCCAAGCGGTCTGATCCGGCAAAACTGCGTCCGAGGATAGGCGATTGAGCACTACAACATCAAAAAGACCGGGGCCAACGTGAGTCTCCAGCGCTTGTACGTGATCTTCCGCCGTGTACCCATCCGTCTCGCCGGGCTGCGTCGCCACGTTGCACACATAGACCTTGAGCGCCTGACTGGCGCGGATCGCCTCTTCGATTTCGGGCACTAGCAAATTGGGCATGATACTGGTAAAGAGGCTGCCTGGCCCGATAACGATCATATCAGCGCTCAAGATAGCCTGAATCGCCCGAGGGTACGCTTTGGGGCTGGTCGGCTCCAGGAGCACGCGCAGGATCTCACCTCCGACCTCGGGAATCTTGGATTCACCCCGCACCCGAAGCGGCGTTCCATCCTCCAATCGCACGTCGGCTGCCAACATGACGGCGGTCAGCGTGCTGGGCAAGACACGGCCCCGAGCCGCCAGCACTTGGCTGGATTCGCCCAACGCACGCTCAAAAGAGCCGGTGACCGCAGCCAGCGCGCTGATAAAGAGATTGCCAAAACTGTGTCCGGCAAGTCCACTGCTGACAGGGAACCGGTACTGCAAGACCCGCGTCACCAACGATTCGTCATCTGCCAGCGCGGCGATGCAGTTCCTGAAATCCCCCGGCGGCAATATACCCATCTCTCGCCGCAGCCGCCCGGAAGAGCCCCCGTCATCGGCAACGGTGACAATCGCGGTCAGATTGGACGTATGGGCTTTTAGGCCGCGCAAAATCGTCGCCTGCCCATGTCCACCGCCCAATATCACGACGCGCGGCCCCGATTCTTCCATCCGATGACAGTAGAGTAGATCAGGATACGCGCCGTCAACCTGCTCAAGCAGGGGCACGATCAACGCATGGACCACCTGCCATGCGGCGATGACAAAAACGACCAATCCCAGCACAACAAAAAGCAGCCCACGGGTCAAGGGAGAGACGACATTCAGATTCAAGAAGTTAAGGTACGCAGGTAGAGGTGTGTCCAGATAGAGCAGTGACGCAAGTCCAACGCTCAACAACCCTACACCCAGCGCCAGCAGGAGCAGCCACCGCTTGATCTGTAGGCCGGGCTGAACCCAGCGGAGGTAAGCGCGCAAACGCCTGCTGCGCGTCTGAGCTCCCCTACCCTTCATGATCAAAATTATACCCGTGATGAAAAGCGTGTCAACAGAGACGCGCGTCAGGGCCACGCAGGCCGGCAAAAGCCGCATCAAACTCTGCCTGGACATGCAAAAGCCCAGAGCCTCAAGGCTCTGGGCTACGTGGGTATTAAATCAACCTCGCGCATGTCATTATTGAATGCGAGCCACGATACGCCCGGCGCTCCACAGTTCTTCCAGCTGGTAGTAGCGGCGCATCTCTTCGTCGAAGATGTGGACGATAACTCCATTGTAATCAAGCAAAACCCAGCCAGAATCAGCGGTACCTTCCACACCTTTGGCAAAAACGCCGGGGCCTCGCTGCTTCATAGTCTCCTGGATAGTGCTTGTCAGAGTAGCCAGATGACGACGACTGTTGCCTGAGCAGATGACGAAGTAATCGGTGATGGGCGTCAGGTCGCGGATATCCAAGATGATGATGTCTTCTCCTTGTTTATCGAGCAAAGTATCCGCAATGTCACGCGCTAATGCTAGGCTATCCAATCCTCCTCCTTGTTGATTGATCTATCCAAATGATAGCACGATGCGACCATCTTTTCAAATCCGCGTTGGCGCATGGGCAAACGAAGCAGTTCCAGGGTGGCTCAAACGCCATAGGCGGCTTCCCAT
>CAYVKR010000088.1:0-11449 GCA_964452025.1 uncultured Anaerolineales bacterium | reverse complement strand
TGAGGATCGCGCCCTACTTTGACGATGGATTTGGAGAGTTTGAATTCGCGTCCGCTATTCGCGCCCTTGGTAATAACCAACTTGGCCCGAGCCGGAGCGCCGCCGCCCAGACGTTGCGTCATGCTCTTGAGGGCGCCGGTGGCGCGTTTTACAGCGGGTTGTGCGATCTGCCCCTTTGTCTTGATAAGCATAACGAGTAGGATGACGAGTCCAATGGCTAGCGCGCCAAGGATGAGCAACAGCCACCAGTTCTCGATTATCCAAGCTTTCAATTCCTCCCAAATTGTACGCACTATCGGTTCCCAGGTAATCTTGACGTCGGCCGCGTCGCTGATGATCTCACTTTCTAGATAGCGGTCTCTTGCGTGGGCAGCGATGGTGTATTCCCGAGATTGAGTCTCTTCAGTGGGCGTCACGAGTTCAGTGACATTCCATTCGAAGACGTAGTCCGGCGCAGCCGTAGAGGTACCAATGCGCACGCCATTGGCGAAATACGTAACCTCGGCTGGCTCCCGAGCAATACCATCTGGATATTCAAGCTGGACCTGGAAGGAGATGGTCTTTTCAAGGAAGCCTTCCAATGTGCGGGAGTAGGGCACCTTGACGTCCAGGTTCGCGGGAGGGATCAAAGTCATGTCGGGACTTTTCAACCGTGAGGAGACCGTCGTTTGATCTGAGCCGTCACCAATGGGCGTATCGAGCACTTGCACCGTGGCTTCGTAATCGCCCTGGGCCCGATAGAGTGGGAAGGTGATTCGATAAGCCTCGCGCTGGGTGACGATGTCATCGAATAGGCTGAGAATCTCCTCCTGGGTATCCGGTGTGTGGTTGATGTAAAGGCCGTTGGTCTGCACCGCCAGTGCTTGCAAGTTGTCCTCGTCCGTGGGGCCACCGCTCATGCGCACCGTGTACAAGCTGATGCCGTTCTTGTTGCATTGATCCATGATGCGCGTTTCGTGGGCTTCGCTGCTGTACTTGTTATCGATACCGTCGGAGAGGATGACAATGAGCTTGCGACGTTGATTCACTTTCTCCTGCAAGGTTGCGTCCGGATTATCCGTCAACCATTTGATAGCCCGGTCGATGCCGTCGTAGAGGGGCGTTGTCTCCGGCACTACCTCTGTGCGCAGGCCGTCGAACTCGTTGCGGATGAGATTGGGGTCGTAGTCGGTGAAAGCAACCGTGGGGGTCAGCCCCCCGTCTTCACGGCCTCGAATGCCGATGAGCGAGACCATATCTGCCGTAGAGGAGCCGTCGACGTTTAGCCGGGAAAGCAGGCTGTCGGTCAGCTCGACGGCCTGCTCGATGCGTTGATCGCCTCGACGCGCGATGCCGCCCCGATCAATAACTATGGTCACGGCAACACCTCGGGTCTCCGGGGTGACGGTGACTTGCTGCTCCTCTTCGGAGACTTGAACGGAGAAATTGGCGTCGGTCAGGTCTGGGATGCTGCGCCCAGTGTTGGGATCCACGACCGAGACAGAGGTGTTGATATTTGGCGGATTGGAACCTGAATCGGGCTTACCAAGAATTGTTACCATCGGACCTAAGTCTTGCGCCCAACCTGGAACCCAGGTGCCTAGAAAAATTCCCGTGAGAATAAAGATGATGATCAGGTGAAGAGAACGTTTCATGGTATATCTCCCTTTTGTTTATGCGTGGGTGGCTTGGATCACAACCACGGTAATATTATCTTCTCCGCCAGCTTGGTTAGCTTCTTCGACCAGTCGTTCGCAGATATCTTGAGGCGAGTAGGACGTGTTCCAAATATGCCAGATTCTGTTGTCGTCAATCATGCCACTGAGGCCGTCAGAACACAGAAGCAAACCTTCGCCGACTTGGAGACGCTGTTCAAAGACATCGGCTTCCACTTTTGGACGATCACCCATCACGCGGTAAATCACGTTCTTCTGGGGATGACTGGCGGCCTCCTCGCGGGTGATTTGTCCCATTGCTATCAACCGCTCCACCAGCGAGTGATCGGTGGTAATTTGCGTAATGGTCTCCGGTGTGAGGTGATAGGCGCGGCTGTCACCGACGTTGACTATGGTGGCGATGTTCCCTCGCATGAAAGCCAGGGTCAGCGTTGTGCCCATGTCGCTGTGAGCGGCTTTGCGCTCCTCGTAGACCCGTTGGTTGGCCTTCTTTGTGGCCTCGGTCAACCAGATTGCTGGGTCGGGTAGATCTTTTTCTTGAGCCGCAGGGGACATGATCTGTGTCACGGCTTCTTGTGCGATGACCTGACACGTGAGATGGCTGGCGACATCCCCGGCTTCGTGACCGCCCATGCCGTCGGCGACGACGAAAATACCGAGGGGCCGGCTCTTGGAGCGGTAGACGGGCGTCATCTGCAGTGTAAGCAGACTGTCCTCGTTCAGCGTGCGTACTTGGCCCACGTCTGTCTTTTGGCCCACTTCCAGGAGCACACTGTTAGGGCGGCGTTGCTGCTCCAGTTCTGATGCCAGGTGATCGTGAAATTCCTGAGCCATGTATGTCCCTCTGATCGCCTGGAAGAGCGGCGCTTGGAGTGTATCAGGCAACTTGAGATCCGGCGTGGGTTCCCGTTGAGCGGTAGCTAGATAGAGACAGACGGTTGCCAACCCTTGCACATCTTGGACTAACCGGTCTTGTGCTGCGCGGCCTCGAGCCTTTGGCGAAAGGACGTGGGCTTGGTGAAGATTAACCCAGAAAGCTTGCTTATCTTCGAGTACGATGTGATCTAGGCGGGGTGTGTTCAGGACAACCTGATGTTTGTGCAGGTGAGCCAGTGCTTCCGCCAAATCGGTGCACCACGTCAAGACATCATTGAGATCCTGCGGAACCGGTGTAGAGATAGCGGTTGGTGCCGAGAACTCCGGCAATAGCCTGTAGTGACGTTCTGGCCCATAAGGGGTTTCGCTAAAGATTTTCAAGGGCAGCCGGATCCCGGGATGTTCAAGATGCAGGCTTAACAGCTGACGTTCGGCAGCGAAAGCCTGTGGATCGATAGTCTCTTCCAGCCGGTAGCGGAGATGAACATGAGCGGTTTTGGAAACGTCGGCGCCACAATCCGCGCAGTATTGCTCTTCGGTATTGTCAACGACCCTGCGGCAATTGGGACATAGCCTTGCTGCTTCAAAATCTTCAACCACATATTGCGCGCTCTGGTCAGTGCTGCCAGGCACACTTTGGATAACGTACCGATCAGCGATCAAAGCGCCTTTCGGTAGAGGCGCGTATGCCGTCTGCAGATCTGGGAGAGGCTGGGTGGTAGCCGGGTTGTTGGTCATGTTGTGTTCGCCGGATGCTGAGGCCGATGGGATGTTTTGACCGTTGTCTTGCCGTAACACAACTCCACATTTTTGACAAAAGTGGGCGCCCGGACGATTCTCATGGCCACATTGTTCGCACTTCACGCTGTCACCTCCCCGCTGCGTGTATGAAGTCTAAAGGTTACACCGCCGATACGGACGCTCCATCCTTCCTGGAGAACGTTGTGTCCGGTGCGTTGTTCGTTGACATAGACGCCGTTTTGCGAGCCCAGATCTTCAATGATCCAGCGGTCGGCTCGCCGGTAGAGGCGAGCATGGTTCCGTGAGACGGTCTCATAGCCGGGGATATGCTGATCAATAACCAAGTCATTGTCCTCTGCCCGTCCAATGGTCAAGCTATCCTGTTCTAGTGGAAAAGAAAGGGCCGGGTCCATGTCGGTTACCAGGGTCAGGTGGGGGACCTGCTTCAGTTCTGAAGTCTCTTGCTTGTCCTTTTTCAGGGGAGCGGTATCGGGTGAGTCAACGGTACGCTGGCGTTTGGGACGCCGCAATATCATGATGATAAGCAGAAGCAGAGCCGCGAGGAAAAGCAAGGGGATGATCAATAACATAGGGGTATTTCTTACAATTTTCAATACACCTGAGGCGACCCCTCCATCTTCACCCTTTGGTGTCGGTGATACCAGCGGACTCTCTTGCGGGTTTGGTGGTGGTGGCTCGCCTTCCACTGGTGCTATTGGGCGTTGCAATCCTAGGATCGAGTCCAAGCCAGTGCATTGTAGATTGATAATCATGAATCCCAAAATGATTAAGAACAGATAAGCCTGCTTTTTACGGTGCATGGTAGCCCCCTTTTAGAATGTTGCTGCGCAGACTTCAAATTCTTTCAAAGTTGTTTTATCTCAATAAAGTGATAACAGCCATAGGCTTTGGTGTATCAGATTGGTCATTGGAGTTTGTCGGCGCGTAGATTTGCGCCTTCATCAGACCTTGCTGGTGATGTTATCTGTTTTATTGATTATTTGCTTAGGGGAAATCTGTGTTCATCCACTTTCGCTGGGAACAAGATTTCACGACAACTATATATGGTTTTTCAGGATATGCAAGTCAGTCAAGTTTTAGTTTGAAATGTTGGCTGTGACGAAAGCCTCCTAATGAAAGAGAAGCACATTGATTAGGATTTTTTGCGTCACAATCGCTTATAGGTTAAGAGTGCGATAGGGCATGGTAATTACATGGTGTTTATCTTCCCTTCAGTTTTTTACCACACTTTGAACAGAATTTGCTGTTAGGCCGTAGAGGGGCTCCGCAGTAGCGGCAATATTTGGACGCTGGCTTGGCTTTGACTGTGGTGGCGCGGGAACCGAGCAATGCCTGACCGCACTTCGGACAGAATTTTGCGCCAGTTCGAACGCTGGCTCCGCAGGAGGGGCAACGAGAGAGGTCACGGCGGGGAGGGCGCGGCTGGGGCATGTGCTGCTTGGTGTAGGAGGGAGGTGGGGAGGGCATTGGTCTTGCCTGTTGAAACTTCGGTTGAGCGTTTGCACCTGGCGACGGGGTGGGTGCTGATCGCGCTGCGAACAGCAGAATCCCCCCACCAACCAGCAGCCCCAATCCGCCGATGCCCATGCCACCGATAACAAGCCCAAATGTGGTCAATCCGAAGGCGAGGGCTCCGTCTCTACTTGTGGTAGGTGGGGTAGGGGTGGTGAAACTTACCGCCGTGGCAGTCGGTAGTGGGGCGCGGGTTGCTGTTGCCGGTACAGGAGTAGCTGTGGCCCCAAGTTCGGTGGTGGCGACTGGTGTTGGCGATACGGTAGCTGTCGGGGTAGCTAAGAGCGCGACCGGCGGTGCTGGTAGCGCTAAGTGACCGTAGCCGTAGACCGTGTCGGGTCCAGACGGGCCCAGGTCTTGCGTAGCGGAGATTAGATACTCGAAGATGTCTCGGTGCTGGAACTCAGGGTGAGCTTCCCAGGCCAGGGCGGCGGCACCGGCTACGTGGGGCGCCGAGGCCGAGGTGCCGTCAAAACCGTAATCCCCGTAAGTCACCCCAGAGACGCCCGTGGGCGCCGAAATCTCTGGTTTGAGCCGCTCATCATTGGTCGGCCCTTGGGAGCTATACGGCGCGATCCAATCGTCGTCCCAGTCCACAGCACCTACGGTCAGGGCGTGCACCGCGTCGGCCGGCGTAAGCACGCTGTATGCTGGGACCGCCTGGGGAACTTCGGCATACGGCCCGTATGCGAAGAGATCGAAGGTGGCGGCGCGGTCGGTATCGTAAGCCATCACCATAGCGTACACCACAGAGGTGTCCATTGAGATCTCTACCCATTCGACAGGCTCTTGACCAGCAATGCCGTTTTGGGTATCCTCAGAAGTAGCGATGGTTTCGCCATCGGCGTTGACGACGTGGAGCTCGTAGTCTTCTATGGCAGCCGTCCATACGTCGTCCCAGAGCAGGTAAATTTCCAGGTACTCTTCGCCGTAAATGGCCAGTAGCTCCTCCTTGGGTGCGAACTCGTGCCAGCTGTCTCCATCCTGATCGGTAAAGGTTGCCCGATAGTGACTGAGGGCCTCATTGCCGGCAGAGTTGACCCACAGGATTCCTTGATCTGCCAACGAGTCCACGAGGCTGGCATCCCAGCCGCTGCCATCTCTTGGTCCCACGATGCCGCCGGCCGAATGGGAGATAATATCTACCTCTTGCTCAATCAACCAGTCCACGGCTTCTCCCAGGGCTGGATCACTGCCGTCATACCAGGCGAAACTCAACTGGGCGTCAGGGGCTACCTCGTGAATAATTTCGGCACAGGCCGTGCCGTGGATGCCTTCCTCGTCGTACCATCCGAATGTCTCGACCTCAACTCGTGCTGGAAGCTCGCTGCCCAACAGGGCCTCGTGATCGGCGAATCCCAAGTCTAAAACGCCGACGTGGATGCCTTCTCCGGTGAAGCCGGCATCGTGCCAAGCAGCGGCGTTGATCACGGGTATGCCTTCGCCGAAAATGCTTTGCTGTTGAGTTTTACGCTTAGCGGGCAAACGGACGGCGATGACGTGCTGCAGCTCTGTTAACTCCCCTAGCACCTCTCCAGCCGCACCTGAGGTCATTGCTTGGGTGATCAACTCGACCGGCACGGCGATGTTTATACGATCTTGATAGGCGCTGACGATAGTTATTCCCTGCGCCTTAAGCTGTCGTTGTAAGGCCTCGTTTTCCTCGGTATCTAACACTAGCATGACCTGCAGGCTCTCTTCGTCGGGCGTCAACAGGCCACGCTCCTTAGCCAGGATCAGCGCTGCCTCTTGGCCGCCTTCCTGGTAGGCGACGAGAAATTCTTTGTAGACAGAACCAAGTTCTGGATCTTGGAGCACCTCCGCAAGGTCCGGATAGATCTCGGCTAATTCATTTAGGGACATGGGGGGCGTAAGGGTCACCTTTTGGGGGACAACTCGATTAGCGATCAAGGACGTGTCCGTGAGCAGCAGCGTGCCCATAGCGATCCCCAGCAGCCCGAAAGCGCCCATTATGAGGAGTAACGATATCTTTCGTTTCTTCATCAGTTTATTCCTGACGGCGTGCGTTGATTTACTTGACCGTGATCTGCACCGGATCGGCCTCGATGCGTCTTATGGGTTGTGAGGTCTGTAGATTCAGGATAGTTGCTTCCAACTTTATCTCGGCTTGTCCGGGGGAGTTTGCTTGGAATACAAATGTCGCATTTTTGCTGTCTTGGGGTGGAACTGTGATAGGATTCGTTAGGCTAATCTGGGGTTCTTCAGTTAGCTTTAGATAAGCTGTCCACGCGCCCCAAGGTTCGAAGTTGGATATGCCTAAGTTGGTGTCACCGGTGTTTTCGACGGTCGCGGTCAGCGTTACCGTCTCCCCAACGGCGACATCCGCCGTTGGCGGACTTAGGGTCAGGCGGGCGACGTACTGTCCTTCACCCTCTGCTCCTTCCTCCCCTTCACCTGGTGGAATCGGTCCAGTTGATTCTGGGGTGACTGTGGTCTGGCTCACTGTGCTCGTCGCGGTAGGGCCGACCGTGGGGGGCTCGGTCGCCATCTCCTGCGTGCTTGTCGGCGGCACAGCTGCTTCTACGGTCTCTTCCGTTAGAGTCACAGTTACAGTTTCTGTTGAGGGCACTTCCGAAGAGGCCTCGTCATCTGCGAAAAATAGTTGGAATCCCAAGAATGTGATGACAATCAGAAGAAGCGCAGTCAGTACGCCGATGAGGATCCACAGCCAGAGGGGAAAGCCAGATTGTTTGTCCTTAACGGGACGTGAAGGTGCATCGGTGGGGGGCGGTGGAGATGCTTGAGGTTGGACGTAATCGGCTCGTTGCTCGCCACCGGATGGTTGCGGTTGCGTTTTGCCCGGTGAAGGCTGTTGCGGCTGAGTGTAGCGAGGTTCGGCTTGTTCTCGTGGCTGGGGTTGCGGTGGTTGTGCCCGGGGCGTCTGTGGGTGCGGTCGCTGTGGATGCGGTTGTGCCTGAGCGGTCGGTTGTGGGGTAAGCGTTTCCCCACAGCGCGGACAGAAGCGCGCTTGCGGCTTAACCGGGCTTCCGCAATGTGGGCAACTGCGGCTTGTAGATCTGGGAGGTGTCTGGCCCGGTTGTTGTCTCGCTGGCGGGGCAACTGGGCTGGGGGCGGCGTCCAAGGGACGACCGCAGTTCTTACAAAATCGGACATCCGGTCGGTTCTCGGTGCCACAATGAGGGCATTTCATGAGTTAGACTCCTTGTCACTGTACGTTCGACGCCGATCCTGAGGATAGGCGCTGGGCGCGCTTGGGGTGGCTCCATGGTTTGTCGCTCGCTCTGTTTCGAGACTTCCAAGCGTTCCTCAAGGTTAGCATAAAACGTAGGGATTGCAACGTTATGTGATGCGCATATGGTAAGTATTTGGTTAAGAAAACATGTGCTGGAGCGTTTGAAAGACATCAGCGTTGCCAGGTGGAATCAGCGTACAAGACGTAGACATAGCCACTGTCAGTTTTCAGTAGAGTGCCGTTATCAAAATCTTGGATAAGACTATCGAAACCTCGTTCGGCATCGATGGCGTTCCCTAGACGACCACGGACGCCGGACTGGCACCAAACCTTCCCAAAGCCACGAATGGGCGTTGGCGGCGACTGGCTGGGGGCACTCTCTGGACAGGCATACGTAGGATCGCCTTCGTGCCAGGTGTTGTTGTACGCCTGCCACGTGCCATCTGAGTAAAGGACCCAGATCCCATCTGTGTCCTCACGCCAGAGCATCTGACCGCCCTCAAAGTGCTCCAGCGCCGTCCACGTGCTATAGACGCCGCTGCGCGCACAGCCCAACCGGCTTTGATGCTGTTGCCAGACGCCGGCGAAGGTGCCCGTCACCGCCGGGCAGGCAGGGGGTGCTGTTGACGTCGGGCGTACCGGAGTCGAGGTCGGGCGTGTTGTAGGAGGCAAAGTCGGCGCCGGCGTGGACGTGAGATGCACAGCGCTCACATTTTCTGTGGGGGATGCTGTGGACGTGGCATCTGCGCTCTTTGCCACCGTTGGTACTGTTGGGGTGGAGATGGTTACTGTAGTGGTGACGCCGATGGAGGACGCCGTCGCTGTTGGTTCTGGCCTGAAGAAGAAATAGAAGGCCGATCCTCCTGTGACCAGCAGACAGAGAAGGAGCACGGCTGCGGCTGGCAGAATCCATATCCACGGTGGGGTGTGACGCTGCGATGAAGCAGGCGGAGTTTGTGCCGGAGGTGGGGTGTAGACCGTTGGGGGGTAGGTTTCGGGCTGCGGGGCCGGTGGGTGTCGGAGCGCGTCACGCAGCGCACTGGCGCTCTGGAAGCGATCTTGGGGTCGCAAGGCCAGGGTACGCAAGAGCGCCGCTTCGATGTGAGAGCTGACGTGGGGATTGCGTTCCCGGACGGGGCGCAGACTCTCCGGGTTGACCACACGTTCGGTTGCGGTGGGCGGCGCTTGACCGGTGAGGGCGTGATAGAGGGTTGCCGCCAGACTGTAAAGGTCGCTGCGCGGGTCGGTGTGACCGCGCGAGGGATCATATTGTTCGGGCGGCGCGTAGCCCGGCGTGCCCATGGACCGGATGACTGTCTGAGTGCGGGGATCGTTGGGGTTCCAGAGCTTCACAAGACCGAAATCCACCAAAATCACCTGTCCATCCGGGTGTAAAATCACGTTTTGCGGCTTGATGTCCCGGTGGATAATGCCCTGTTTGTGGATATAAGCGAGGGCATCCAATAGTTGGACGGCCCAATTCAATACCTGGTCTTCGGTGAGGGTGCCCCTCCGGTTGATGTACGCTTGCAGGTTCTCCCCTTCCACAAAGGACATAACCAGATAGACATTTCGGTTTTCCTGAAAGAAATCAGAGACGTTGACCAGGTTGGGATGATTGAACTTGGCCACCAAAGCGGCTTCCTGATGGAACTGCGCGCGCAACTTCTGCAGTGCGTCCTGGTTAAGGTTGGGTTGTGGAATCATCTCTTTGAGCGCCACGGGTATTTCCAGCCGCAGGTCCCAGGCGCGGTAGACGGCACCCATGCCGCCTTCTCCCAACAGCGAGACAATGCGATAACGATTTTGTAGCACGGTTCCGGTGTTCAGGTGCATACTGTCCTCCGGATCAATCGGATTTCTGGCGCGCCTGGACGAGCATGGTAAGCCCGCCCCAGAAGACGATCTGTGCAGCTAGAGCGGCCCAAGTCGTCGCCAGCTGCTCTTCAGAGTGCTCATAGTCCATACTTAACTCGACCTTACCGCCGGATTCGCAGCCAAAGCCGTAATGGGTCTCCTCGCTGCCATCGGGTAAGATGATGGTGCTTTCCCCTACCTGACAGACCCTACTTTCCTCGTTGAGGTTTTCCAGCCCTACGCTGGTACCCATGCCTTTCATCGTCCAGTGGGAGACAACGCCTTTAGAGACCAATGTCGTGATGCCGCTCTCCGGCAAGGGAAATAGATTAGAGCCCGATAGGATAATTTGGACAAAGAGCTGGATGAGGATGACGTACAGCACGACGTCGGAATTGGGGACGATGGCGGAGATAAACAGGCCCAGCATGATACTGGCGACCACTGCCAGAAACAGAGTGACAAACATCTCAGTGCTTCCATTGGGGAAGAACGTAAAGACAGGATCGAAGCCCATGTCCACGGCTAAACTCAAGATAAGCAGGGAGCTGGCGACCTGGATAACGGCAAAAGCGCTGAGTACAAATACCTTGGAGAACACGTAAGCGCCGACTTTGAGATTGACCGTCCGTTCGCGCCGGAAGATCGGGCGCTCCTTGACCATCTCGAAGGCTGCTCCGAAGGTGCCGGCCTGCGTTAGCGCCAATCCCAGCATCATGATCAGGCTGGAAGCATCTGGTGCAGGCGTATACCGCTCGTTTTTCCCCGAATGGGCCGCCGTCAAGTCCTCTTCGTCGTAGACGCCGATCTCCTTCTGGAGGTCTGCGAGAAGTCGCTCTTCAACCCGTTGAGGGGAGAGCTGCCAGCCGGTGAGGTCATCTTCGTGGCTGACGATGGCGAAAAGCCCGGCGATCAACGGCATCATTAGCAGCAGGATAAAGAGCGTGCGCATATCGTGCCGGATGAGATCGAATTGACGGCGAGCCAGCAAGAAGAGCTGGCGGAAGGCCGAATCGCGGCTCTTCTGTGGTTGCACCTGCCGGGCGGACGAGGCGGCCTGCGGCGTTTGTTGCTGGGCTACCTGGGCCTGTCGATGTTGGACGTAGGTATCGTAAACGGGAGAGCGCCGGTAGTGCTCAGCCCACAGCAGACCGGCGGGTAGGGGCGCTCCGTTGTGGCTTGACTGGACCTGGGTATAGTATGGCTGAATTTCGGCGGACGGTGGCTTACCCTGTTGGGGATTGACCTCTTCGGTGAGCTTCAGATAGATGTCGGCGAAGTCCTGAGATTTGAAGAAGGACGTCGCCTCGTGGGGCGGCCCATAATAGGCCAGGTTGCCCTGTACCAGGAAGGCCACATGGTGGCATTGCTCGATGTTCATGGTCGCGTGGGTAATCAAGACGACGGTACGACCCTGGTCTGCCAGCCGGTTTAGGTCGTACATCATCTTTTTCTCCAGGCCGGGGTCCAGCCCGGAGGTCGGCTCGTCCAGGAAAAGCAAGTCCGGCTCGGCCAGCAGCTCCACCGCGATACTGACGCGCTTGCGTTGCCCACCGCTGAGCACCCGCACCGG
>CAYVKR010000087.1:0-11463 GCA_964452025.1 uncultured Anaerolineales bacterium | reverse complement strand
AAGCTGGGGTTGATGCGGGAGGGAAACATGATGGGAAGCCGCCTATGGCGTTTGGGCGACCCTGGAACTGCTTCGTTTGCCCATCCCAAACCGAGAGTTGTGACCCCGCCGAATCATGTTATAATTTAGATAGTTAAGTCAAAGGAGGTGCACAGGGATGCAGGACGAACGTACCCCAGTCCGAGAACCACTCCCAGAACCGGAGGCCCCGTCTCAAGCGCAGCAGGAACGGCGCGTGCAGATCTACATCGCGATTGGAGCTGTGCTTCTCCTCGCGCTGCTGATCACGAGCATTGTGCTGATGGCCCAAAACCCCAAGGCGACCACCGTCGTGCGCGACATCGCCATCGTTTTTGTTGCCGTCACCACGTTCCTGATTGGCCTTGTGGCTATCGTCCTCGTCATCGAGCTCTGGGTGCTCATCAAAGTCTTGAGAGAAGAGATTCAACCTTTGCTCAAGTCCGTCAACGACACGGCTTCAACCATGCGCGGCACCACCGAATTCGTCAGCGAGAACGTCGTCTCCCCCATCATCCAGGCCGCAGGGGTCACGGCAGCCGTCCGACAAGTTGTGCGGGATCTCAAGAGCGTCATCAGTGCGGCAAGACCTCGTAAGAGTTCACAGGTAGATCAAGGAGGAAACACAGATGGCAGAGGAACGTAATTTTGGAGCATTTTTGACCGGATTCTTCATGGGTGGCCTTATCGGGGCCGGGACAGCGTTGCTCTTAGCCCCGCAGTCTGGCGAAGAGACCCGCGAGCAGATTCGCACGAAGGGCGTCGAGATCAGTGAACAGGCGACGCAGACCTTTGAGGAGACCCGCGCGAAGGCCGAAGAGGCCTTTGAAGACGCGCGTCAACAGCTGGACGAGGCCACGAAAGAGCTCAAGACCCGCGCCGAGGAGTTGCAGACTCGAGGGCGCATTCTCCTGGAGGAAAAACAGAAGCAACTTCAGGAAATGGCTAAGAAGGCCGAAGAAGAGGAAATTGAAACCTCCGAAAGCATCACGTTGGAAGAGGTTCCCACCGAGTCGTAATCGCCATCCACACGTCGAAACGGCCCTGCTCGTAAGCAGGGCCGTTTTGCTGTCAAATCGTGGGATCGCAGCCGGGATGCACCTCCCTCACAGGAGACCCAGCCAACGCGCCATCACGTCTCCGGCGCCTACCATGTTCAGCGCGATGGGCAGCAGGAGCACACCCATGGCGTTCATCCGGCGGGAGCCCCAGAGCACCGGCAGCAGGCCGATGCCCGTCGCCACGGCGCAGACCGCCAGGCCACCAACGCCCGTCATCCCCACGACCACAATCAGCAGGATGACCAGTGTCGCCCAGGTGACGGTGCGGTACCCCACCCGCTCGGAGATCCAGATCACGCCGCGCGCCATGAGCAGGGAGAGGAAAAAGGCCACGACGCCCGCCAACAGCACCGCCGCCGTCGCCCAGTAGTAAATCTCCGGCGTGTAGGCGCTGTACTGCGTGCTGATCATCCACGCCATGCCGCCGCGCGTCAGGTGCAGACCGGGCACGAAGAAGAGCAGGAATCCGCCGACGTAGTAGACGATCTTCGAAGCGCCCTGCGAGATGATGAAGGCCCGCTCGTCTCGCTGCGCCGTGGCGTGCCCCGCCAGAAAGCCGCCGATCCCGCCGGTGACCACGGGGAAGAAGGCCGCGAAGAGTCCACCCAACACGCCCGCCGCCGTGCCCTGGAAGATGGCGCCCGGCGGCGCGTCGACGGTCCGCGCGATGTGCTGCGGCGGCAACTCCACCCGCGCCAACAAATTCTGAATCACCCAGGGGACGGCGAAGAGACCCACGAAAGCCGGTAGCAAGTTCTGGTAGGCGACTTCCACGGGCACCAGCGAGCGGTACATCAGCACGAAGCCCAGCACGCCGGAGAGCAGGAAGGTCACCAGACCGGCGGTGAGCGACTTCCACCCCTCCCACCAGCGGCGCCAGCCGGCCGGCGCCCGATCCGAACCTTTGGGCCACTCGGAGATCAGCATGTAGGCGATGATGGTCCAGAGAATCCACCCCATGTGCGGACGCAGGATCTCACGTATCACCGGAAAGACGCGCGAGGCCACGGTGGTGAGCGCCGCCAGCACCGTCAGCCCGCCCAGGCTCCCGATCCCACTGAGCACCACGGCCTCGTAGCCCCTCCGCTGCATGAGATATTTCTGTCCGGGAAGGACGATAAAGACGGTGCTGTCGTCGGGCACCGAGAGGAAGATGCTGGGGATGGTGTTGAGCATGGCGTAGCCGGTGATCAGGCCCAGGAAGAGGAACGCCATCCGCTCTGGGCTGAGCACGGGCGCGAGCGTGCCGCTCAGGAGCAATAAAAAGCCCGCCACGTTGTAGATGTGCAGCGCGGGCACCAGCGCCAGCAGCGACGCGCCCACCGCTCCGATCAACGTCCACACCATCAGATCTAACATCACAGCCCTCCGGCTAATTCCGCATGATCAGCGGCAGATAGACGAGCGTCCGAGGTTTGACCACGGCATAGCCCGCCAGCGAATCATTGGGCAGATGGGAGAGCGTCACCGCCAGCGAACCTCCACCCGGTGGCGACGTCACGACGATGCCGCCGGTCTCCCACGCGCGACCGGGCACGCCGACGCGCAACCCCAGATCCTCTTCCGCTATGTTCTGTGGCAGTGGCGTTGGGTAGGCAATCTCCGCACTCAACGGCGGATCGAAGGCGAAGCCCGGTTGGTACGCGCCCTTGAGATAGGCCTTCAGCAGAAAGCCCTGCCCGGCGTAGATATATTCCGGCTCTGTATCCGGCGCCCAGGCCGTGCAGATCAGATCAACCGCCTCATCAACGTCCTGCGGCTGCACTTCGATCTCCACCGGGCCGCCCGACCCCTGGCACGTCACCTCCACCGGCACCGCGCCGGGATCATCCTCGTCCGGTATGACGACGCGCGCGGCCTCTGTACGGCCCAGAATCACGATGCGTCCGCCCTCATCGCCGCCGGTGCCCTTGTACATGGCGGCGTAGGCCCAATCGCCATCCTCCAGCGGCAGCACGCCTACATCCTGTGGCGAGTGTCCGACGGGCACGTAGGTCTCCGAGGCCAATGAACTGCTCAGGACGGTGATGGTGCCGGAGATATCGGTGCCACCCACAACGTAGACGTAACCTGTGACGGGATTGACGTCCAACGCCCTCGGCGCGTCGCCCAACGTGACGCCCCCGCTAAGGACCTTGCCTTCCAGCACGCTAAGGGACGTGCTGCCTGTCTCGGCGACGTAAACGCGCCCCAGCCGGGGATCGACGGTCAAAGCCGCCGGCTCCGTGCCCACGTCGACCGTCGTGGTGGCGAAATTGTCGCCGCTGTCAATCACGGTCACACTGTCGCTGCCGCTGTTAGCAACGTAGGCGTAGCCGGTCTTCGGATTTACGGTCACGGCGATGGGACTCTGGCCCACGTCCACCGTCGTGAGGACGTGGGTGCCGGTCAGCACAGAGACCGATCCCGTTCCGATGCCGTAGTTCTGGTTGACGATGTAGACACAGCCGGTCGCCGGATCGGCAGCCACGTCAACCGGCTGCTGCCCCACAGAAATGGCCTCTGCAAGCAACGTAGTCCCACTCAAGACCGCCACGGCGTCGTCGTTTGGCAGCGCCACGTAAGCGTAGTGGGTAACGGTCAGCACAGCGGCGGCACCTGACGCCTTGGACGGCGTGCCGATGCCCACCTTGCCCAGCACCGCGCCCGTCTGCGCGTCCAACACGGTGACCGGGTTGTCCTCCACCGAACTGGTGATGTAGACGTAGCGTCCCGGGTCCACGGCAGCATCGGCCGGCGACGCGACCTTTAGAGACGCGATCTGGTCAGTGCCCTCGAACATCCAGACATCCCCGCTGCTGCCCAGAACATAGCCGCGCCCCGTCGCCGGATCGACACTGACCAAGTTTGGATTCGTCGCTTCATCTGTCGACGCGATGGCGACGACGTACGGTGGCGTCTTGGTCACCGCCCCTACGGTCAGCACAAAGAGGCCCAGCGATATCAGCGCCACCACCAGAGCGACCCCCATATTCCGATAACGTTTAAGCATCATAGCACCTCACATCCGTTTACTGAGACAGCCGCCAATCGTGTGGCGAGCGGGGAATCAGTTCCACCTCGTCCTGGTAGACGGCGACCTCGCCGACGACCTCCACCATCTGCCCGGCCTGCGGCGGCGTCTCCAGTGCCTCGACAATATTTGACCAGAGCAGGACGGTAAGTGCGCCCGTCCCATCATCCAGCGCGACCTTGGTGCCGGAAGAGAAGGTATCCGGTGTGCCCAAAACGCCGCGCAGCCGCACAACTCGCCCCACGTCGTGCTCGGTCAGCGCCGCGACCTCGACCCAGGTCGCATCCGAGGCCGCCACCAGCAGCCGCACGTCGGCGGCGCGCTCCGGCACCAGCTCCAGCTCACCTTCGTAGACCTGCACCCGCCCCTCGACCTCCACTTGGGCGCCGACGTCCAACGCTGTGGGATCGGGCAGCGCGTTGTGCACGCTGCTCCAGAGAAGCAGCAGCGCCTGATCGGTGCCGTCGTCCAACGTCGCCTTCACGCCGCCCTTGAAGCCGGTCAGCGCGACGACGTGGCCCTGAGCACCTACCCAGGCGCCCTCGTCGGCCTCGGTCAGCGCGCCGAGGCTTCGCAGTTCCACCACCGCCTGCTCACTGGGCGCCTCGGCGAGCACAATCTCCGCGACGGAGGCGGGCACAATCTGCGGCTCGTCGCGGTAGAGCGCCACCGTGCCCGTCACCGTGATGCCCTGGCCCTCCACAATCTCCGGCAGCGGCCCCGACAGCGCCGTCAGCGTCTCATCGACGGCGACCGGCACCTCGCCCGAGGCATCCCGCACCGTGATCAGCGTCAGGCCCTCGTAAGGCGTGAAGGTCTCGCGCACCTCGCCGCTCACCAGGACACGCAACCCTTCGTCCAGGGACGTGAGCGCCCCCGCGCGCACCGGCAGCGGCTCAGGACGCTCCAGGGTCAGATGGTCGGGCACGTTGAGCGTCAGGGAGACAAAGTCCTCGCGGACGCGCAGCGTGCCTGCGACCTCAACCTCGTCGCCCAGCATCGGCACACACCCGCTGCCCACCAGATCTCGCGTCACGTCGCGGTAAGCGGAGACCATGACCTCGCCGGTACCGTCATCCAGCCAAAAAGACAAGTACTCGCTCTCTGGATCGTAGGTCGGCGAACGGTTCACGTCGCCCTGCAGACGGACGTAGGCCATGTTCATGGTGCCCATGGCCCGCTCGGCGGTGAGCAGGGGAATCTCCACGTGGCGTGCAGCCCACCAGAGGGCGACCAGCCCCACGCTCGCCAGCAAGATGGCGAGCCCCTTGACCACGCGGACCGAGAGGCGTTTGCCCACATGCGCGCCGCAATAGGGACAAGTCTCATACGGCCCAACAAAGCGACCACAACTGGGGCAGGCAGCCCGTTGTTGGAAAGCCATTTTCTTACCAGTGGTGGAATTGGGATGAACCTCAACCTCTCGCGTCATGCCGTCGCCTCCTGCCCGTTCCAGACCATCTCCCGTTGTTGTTGCCAGATACGATACCCCACGTTTAGAAACGCATCCAGTAACCCCGTCTGAACCGGAAGGTTGACGAAGTAACCACCGACGCCCGGACGCAGCCGATGCACCGCCGTGAGCAACCGCTGGGCTGCCTGGATGCGCTCACCGTGAGCCGGATCTATAGCCAGATCGTAGATCGCTTGATGCCGCTCCTGTTCCTCGTACAGCAGATAGCCGATGAGATGCCCACACTCACGCAGCGCCAGGCCTCGCAAACGGCTCAGGCGCCTGGCGATGCTGACCTCTTCACGCTGCCACGAGGGCGGTGCCCTGCGAAACGCGCTAGCATGAGCCAACAGCAACTCCGGCTCCACACGTTCTACCCCCTCCGGCAACGCGGTCTGATGGAAATTCGAGGCCTCCAACGTCAGAACGAGCAGGTCACGCTGTTTGCGAAAGCCAAGTTGGCGATAGAGCTCCAAACCGGCCTGGTTCTGCACCAAGACCTCCAATAGCACGCGCTCCAGGTCCAGGTCTCGGGCCTGTGCCTGGAGTGTTTCCACCATTTGGCGTGCAATGCCCGCTCGACGGTAGAGGGGCAGGACGCCCACCCCGCTGATCCATCCACGCGCATCCCGCAACGAGAGGAGGGCCAGCCCCACCGGCTCATCCATGATCAGCGCCACCACCGAGCGCGTGAGATCGACGTCTTCCAGGTCACACATCTGACGGAATCGCTCGGCGCCCATCCAGACGGGCAAGAAGTAATCAACGTATACCTGACTCAAGAGCAAGGCCAACCGCTCCTCAGAAAACTGCGCGGCTGCTATCAATAAGGGTTGAGGAAACTGCGATTCCATACGTCCTCCTTACCCAATGATAGCATCAGGAAAGAGAAGTGCAACGAGCACACAGAACGGGCAACGAAGCAGTTCCAGGGTGACTCAGACGCAATTGAGGGCTTCTAGTCATATTTGCCATGCGCATTAACCTCAACGCGCATCAACCCGGCTACGTTTACCTTGCTCTCGTCTATACAGATTCTACGGCACAGAGGATGTTTTCTCCGGCTGACTCGCTTCGAAATCTCAGAACAAAGACATGCGAGGTTTTGCCCATTCGCTAAATCGAAGTATAATCGACGACATGCATTCCAGGGCAAGCCCTGGACCCGACTTCGCGGCAAGCCGCGAGGACTGAAACTAACCTTTCACATAGATGAGCACGGAAGTAGAAGAGCAAAAAACGTGTTGGGCTGTGTCCTGACATGAGAGTCGTGTCATCGTGTTGATACATCGTGAGGAAAACTATGGCACCGGACGTTCACGTACGCAGAACCCGTCTTAAGGACGTCGACGAGATCGCAGCCTTCATCAACAAAGCCAAGCCGGGCGAGAAACGGGTCAACCGCGCGATGATTATTGAGCGCTTCAGCGAAGTCGGCTTCTTACTGGCGGAACACAATGAACGCACCGTGGGACTGCTGGGCTGGCAGATTGAGAATCTAATCGTGCGGGTGACCGATTTCTTGATCGCCCCGGCCATCGACCGCGTGATCGCCGGGCGGGCGCTCATCGAGACCATGGAGGAGGAGGCATCTCTACTCCAGGCTGAAGCGGCCATCCTCTTCTTGCCGCCCAACCCCAGCGAGGGACTGATCTCTTTCTGGGAGCTCTTCGACTACGAACGCCGGGTTATTACTGAATTGGACAGGAATTGGCGAGAGGTCGCCGAAGAGTGGAATCCTCGCTCCACAGAAGTCATGGTCAAGCAACTGCGAGAGGGGCTAACGTACAGGCCGCTATGACGCTTACACCGAACATCTCAGATGCCGCGAAGTACAGAGTAGCCACAAGTGGCACGCCACATCAGCCATCACAACGCGGGAAGCTAGGGTAGCGGGCTAACTCTCAACTCGCAACTTGTATTTCTAAGCTGATTGACTCACCTGAAAAAGGGGTTTCAGTAGAGACCCCGGTGCTGGCGCATACCTTGCAAGCACGAAAATGGTTGGTAGTCACGCGCTTTAGCGCGGTGGGCCACGGTCGGGAGACCGGCCCCAGCTAGGTTTAGTATATTTACATCTGTTAATCTTGTTAATCGTGTCTATTTTCGAAGGAGAAAGGGATACTATATATTTTCTTTGGCTGACCTTTTTCAGGGCAACCAAACTGATTTTCGAGGAGAATTTTACATGGAAAAAACCAAAGCCTTTATCAACGAGCACCCACAACTGGCCTCATGGATCGTGCTATCCATCGGTATGGTGGCGATTTTGGTCTGGTCAGCGCGCGACGTGGGCCTGATGCCGGGGCAGTGGGCGGCACTGATCATTGCGACCATCGCCGTGGCAGGTCTCTCCGTCTGGATCATCGGCTGGGAAGATGACGTAGACGAAACCGAGACTGCAACCGAGGAGCTGACCGTAGAAGGAGAAAACGTCTAATCTATAATCGCTCCAAGCAGCGCCAGCTGCGTGGCGTATGGCGTCATGGACATGAAGCATCACCGTCCCGGATTAGCTATCTGGGGCGGTTTTGCGTGCGGGACCAGCGAATGTACAGATCGGCAAGCCGGATAGGGACGTCTATGCGGGATTTCGAAGCGAGTCTGCTGGTGAAAACGCCCTCCGTACCGTAGAAACTGCGTAGACGAAAGCAAGGCAAACGAAACTGGGGTTGATGCGGGAGGGAAACATGATGGGAAGCCGCCTATGGCGTTTGAGCCACCCTGGAACTGCTTCGTTTGCCCTATGCGCGCTTGCTTCTCAACTCACATCTACTATAATGCCTTCTGGATGTTCATCTGAGAAAAGCATACGAGTGATTGTGACGGATACGGGCCGATCACAACAGCGTTAAGGTACGTTGTGGAGGTAATACGGTTGAACGAAGAATATACGGTTACTGCGGAGGCAGAAGAGAACACGGAAATTCCAGCGCAACCCTCACTAAGTCAGTCATTTGGCCTAGGGTCCTGGCTCCAGGATCTCCTGGAGACCTTGCTTCTAGCCTTAATCATCTTTTTAGTTATCAACACCTTGACAGGGCGATACCAAGTCCATGGACAGAGCATGGAACCCAGCCTACAGGACGGGCAGTATCTTATCGCCAGCAAGGTGACCTATTGGTTGCACCCACCGGAGCGTGGGGACGTGGTGGTACTACGTCCGCCCACGACAAAAGACGGCATCCCGTACATCAAACGGGTCATCGGGTTACCCGACGATGAGATCGAAATCCGAGATGGGCGGGTGTGGGTCAACGGCGTGGCGCTTAACGAACCCTACATCAGCGGGCCACCCGCCTATGGAAAATCCGTTACCGTGAAAGACGGTACCTATTTTGTCCTCGGCGACAACCGCAACAACTCCAGCGACTCCCATTCCTGGGGATTGCTCCCGGCCGATAACATCATCGGCAAGGCCGTCTTCTGCTACTGGCCCATCGATTGCTGGGGCGCGACCCCCCACTACACCTACCCCGAACTCCAAGCGGTGCAGTAAATCAACATTAAAAACGTTGGAACGTTGGAACGTTGGAACGTGTTAACGTTCTAACGTTTTAACCTCAGATTCACTTCGGGAGGAGTTCCCATGAAACGCGACACATTAGCCCGGATGATTGATCATACTCTGCTCAAGCCGGAGGCTACACCGGCTCAAGTCAAGACGCTCTGCGACGAAGCGAAGATGCATCACTTCGCCTCCGTCTGCGTCAACCCAACCTTTGTCCCGCAGGCAGCCGAGGCCCTGGCAGGCACCGACGTTGACGTCTGCACCGTGGTCGGCTTCCCCTTGGGCGCCACGACGACCGCGACCAAGGTTTGCGAGACGGAGATCGCCATCGCCCAGGGCGCCACCGAGATCGACATGGTGCTGCCCATCGGGCGGCTCAAGGCGGGTGAGGACGATACCGTTCGTGGAGACATCGCTGCCGTCGCCGCCGCGTGCCATGCCCACGGCGCGCTGCTCAAGGTGATCATCGAGGCTGTCCTACTCACCGACGACGAGAAAGTCCGCGCCTGCATGCTAGCCAAGGACGCCCGCGCCGATTTCGTCAAGACCTCGACGGGCTTCGCCGCAGGTGGCGCAACCGTGGACGACGTCGCGCTCATGCGCGAGACTGTCGGGCCGGAGATGGGCGTCAAGGCCGCTGGGGGCATCCACACCTACGAGGAAGCGCTCGCCATGATCGAGGCCGGCGCCACCCGCATCGGTGCCAGTCGCGGCATCGCCATCATCGGAGGCGCCCCGGCCTAACCCAGCATCCAGCATCTAGCATCCAGTTCCCAGCATCTAGCATCCAGTCGAGGTGCTACCGTGGTTAAGAAACACAAGCACACCATCGACCGCAAGGCGCGGCTTCAACTGCCGCCCGTCCACTCCAAGGAGCGCGATCCCGAGGAGCGTATCCAGGATTTCGACGAGATCCTGATACTTCACACGCCGGACGCCGCCATCGCTGAAGCCAGCCGCTGTTTGCAATGCGCCAACGCCCCATGCCAAAAGGCCTGCCCGCTCTCCAACGATATCCCCCGCGCGCTCAGTCTGCTGGCGGAAGGCAACATCGCTGCCGCTGCCGACGTCTATCGCGAGACCAGCACGCTGCCGGAGTTCTGCGGGCGCCTCTGTCCGCAGCGCTTCTGCCACAATGCCTGCGTCCTGGGCAAGATGGGCAAACCCATCGACACGCGGCGACTGGAAGCCTTCGTCACCTCTCACCAACGCCGCACCGAAGGCTACCCGGAGGTCAACGTCGCCCCGCCGACGGGGAAACGCGTGGCCCTTATCGGGGCCGGACCGTCCAGCCTTACCGTCGCCGAGATTCTGGCCCGCAAAGGGCACAAGGTGTTCATCTACGAGCGTGAGCCTCAGCCGGGCGGTTTGCTGATCTACGGCATTCCGCGCTTCAAGCTGAGCAGCGACATTGTCCGTGCGAAGACCGACTGGCTCCGACTGCTCGGCATTGTCTTCGAGTGCAACACCGAGGTCGGCAAGGACGTTGCCTTTAGCGAACTCAAGGCCGAATACGACGCCGTCTTCGTCGGCGTGGGCGCCAAGACCGACTACCGGCCCGGCCTGCCTGGCGAGGAGTTGACCGGCGTCATCGAAGCGACGGAGTTCCTCTGCCGGGGCAACTTGCCGACGGAGATTTTGCCGCTGGCGTGGCAGGCGCGGATGGAGATCGGGCCGCGCGTCCACGTGCTGGGCAGCGGTAACACCGCCATGGACTGCCTGCGAACGGCGCTGCGCCTGCGCGGCGTCGAGGAGGTGACCTGCTATTACCGGCGTAGCGAGGCCGAAATGCCCTGCTGTCACGAGGAGTACCGGCACGCCAAGGAAGAAGGCGCCGAGTTCGTCTGGCAAATCAGCCCAGAGGCTTTCCTGGGCGACAAGACCGGACACGTGCGCGCCGTCCGCTACCAGCGCATGGAGCTCGGCGAGCCGGACGCCAGCGGTCGCCGCCGTCCGGTGCCCATCCCCGACTCTGAGTTCACCGTCGAGGTCGATACCGTCATCCTGGCCTTCGGCTACAAGCCGGAGCGCGCCTTCGTGGAGCACCTGGGCGTCGAGACCGAGCCGTGGGGCACCATCAAAGTCGACGATGAAGCGCAGGGACGCACCAGCAAGCCTGGCGTCTTCGCCGCCGGTGACGTGGTACGTGGCGCCGACCTGCTGGCGCCTGCCATCGCTGACGCCCGTGACGTCGCCGAGACGATGGACGCCTACCTGCGCTCGCAACTTTAACAGAGCCTTCGCAATTTAATCTCATCAGCATCATACATCGGATTTTTGAGAAAAATCCGATGTCTAGTAAATCGTGAGGGCTTGACAATTCCCTGCCTTCGGCTACAATAGCGTGGCGTCAGCCGAGGTAGCTCAGCTCGGTAGAGCAGTGGACTGAAAATCCATGTGTCGTCGG
>CAYVKR010000086.1:0-11512 GCA_964452025.1 uncultured Anaerolineales bacterium | reverse complement strand
GCTCCAAAAACCGGCATTTTCGTACGAGGATGGTGTGCGCCAGCACCGGGGTCTCTACTGAAAACAGGCTTTCAGTAGAGACCTTGCGGACTCACTTCGAAATCCCTCTATACCAAGCCATACTCGTTCATCATCCACCGTGCTACAATTTACGTGAAGTGCCGCCGCTCAAATCGGGCGGGGGCGGAACTAACTTATCCCCGATGTCCGATGGTTCCACCACCAGATCGTTGATGACCTCAATGACGCCTTCCTCTGCTGCAGCGATCTCTTCAACGACTGCTCTCGCCTCTGGCGTCGCTACCGAACCCATCAACGTAATCATCCCCTGTTCATCAACCACGTTAAGATCGAACTCCGCCGTCCGCTCATCTTCTGCCAGCGCCGTGCTCACCCGTTTGGCAACATCTGATTTAATCATGATCTTTGACCTCCTCATGCGCTTCCACTTTAGCCAACTTACAGCTCCATATCATTTTTATTATAACAAGTGAGCAACTTTATGACCTATGGAACACGTCACTTTTGACGTTGAGTTGCGTTGAGAAAAGTTGGGTCTAGGTTGGAGCTCACATACTCATCCAAGAAAGGGTCTCTAGGATTTCGTCGGAGGGTCTCTCACGCGCTCCTGAGCATTGACCCTGACCACCCTTGGTTTATACTGAGGGCAGGATAACAGCCAGCCGCCGCCACGACTCGATTCAGCCCTCGAAATGACGGTGCAAACTGAGACTTCCAAAAAAGCGGTAGACAAGTATGAACACCAGGAGACAACCAAGATGAATAGCGAGTTTGAAGAACAGATACAGGGCCTTCAACGAACACTCAAGACCTTATCTGAACAGGTAGACGCTCTCGACGATCCCGAGGCGTTTGTCCAGGCGTCCATCAGCCAGCTCTCCAACGCCCTAGAGAAATTGCACGTGGCCAAAGAGGAGCTGCGAGCGCAGAACGACGAACTTCGTGCCATGCGCGCGGAGTTAGAAGCGGAACAGCAGCGCTGTCAGGCGCTCTTCGAGTTCGCGCCTGGGGGCTATCTGGTGACCGACCTGGAAGCCGTGATCCGGGAGGCCAATCAGGCGGCGGAGAGGCTACTGGGTCTACCAGAACAGCATCTGCAGGGCAAGCCGCTGCCTTCCTTCGTCTCGGAGGAGAGCCGTGAGACGTTCGACGCCAATCTGCGCGCCGCGCGTGCCGGCGACCCGCCCTCGCTATCGCCCTTTCACGTGCGTCTGCAGCCCTGCAACGGCGAGCCCATCCATGCATCCATCACTATTACCCGGGGCGAAGGTGTGGAGGGGGACTCGCTCCGCTGGCTGATTCGCGACATCACGCCTCGCGTGGAGGCACAGCATGCGGTGGAGCAGCGTGAGCTGCGGCTCCAGATCCTCAACAGCATCGCGACAGATCTGATTGAGCGCCAGCCCCTGGATGAGATCGTACAGCACGCCGTTGACCAGCTGGCAGAGGCGCTTCCGGGCGTCCGCGCGGCCTACTGCACCATCAACGAGAGAGCCGAACTCCACGTCCAATACGTTGCCGATACTTTGGAAATGCCCTCGCGCGAGAATCTGCAGGTCGATCTCACCGCCGCGCCGGAGTATCATCAGACCCTGCAATGGGGGCAGTACGTCGCCAGCGCGGACGTCACCCAGGACGAGCGGCTGGTTCCGTTGGCAGACTTTCATGCCGCCGGGGGCAGTCAAGCCATCTTGGACGTGCCGATCAAACAGTGGGATGAGCTGACAGGTGTCTTATGTTTCGACGCGTCGCGCCCGCACGCCTGGAGCGACTTTGAGATCAACTTGCTCAATGACGTCGCCAATCAGATCGCCACGGCCTTTCGTCAGGCTTACATCGAGCGGGAGCGACGCCGGATTGAAAAGGCGTTGGTGGAAAGCGAAACCCTGTTGCGAGAAGCGCAGCGGCTGGGGCGAATCGGTAGCTGGACCTATGACATCGAGGCGGATGAGATCACCTGGTCAGACATGACCTATGAGATCTATAAGCGACCGCATAGCCAAGGACCGCCCGCCAATTTTGAAGAGAATCTGAAGTCTCTCTATCCTCCACAGGATGCGGCGAGACTGCGCAGAACCGTGGAGCGCGCGATTGAGGAAGGTAAGCCCTACGAAATTGATCTGCGGGTTGAACTGCCCAGCGGAAAAACGACCTATCATCACGTCATTGGTACACCCATAACGGATGATTCCGGCCGCGTTGTGGAGCTGCGGGGCACCGTTCAGGATATCACCAAACGCAAGGAAACTGAACGAGCGCTTCAGCAACACCGGAGCCGGCTCGAGGCCATGCACCAGGCCGATCGTGTCATCCTTGAGGCCTCGGACACCTCTGAGATCGCTACGGCGGTGATGCCTTACCTACGCGAAATTAAACCCGGAGCGCAGATTGTCATCACAGCCTTCGATTTCGACTCGGGCAAAATGGAGATACTGGCCGCCCACGTGCACCGTCCTGAATCGCGTATCAAGCCCGGGGTCACAGTTGACCTGGAAGAGATCTGGTTTCTCAAGAAGCTCCAGACCGGCGCTCGCTACACCGAGGAAAACCTGACGACCCTCACCATCGATTCACCGCTGGCGGAGACGCTCAAAGAAGAAGGGGTGGAGGCTTTCACCGTCTTTCCCTTGATGGCGCAACACATGCTACTCGGCGCCCTCAACGTCGCGTCGCCCGGCGCCGAGGCGCTCTCCACCGAGGTGCTGGAGGCTTTCGAGGCCATCAGCGTCCAGCTGGCTATCGGCCTCCAGCAGGCTCGGCTGCGAAACGCCTTACAAACTTACAATGAAGAACTTCAGGAGAGAGTGGAGCGGCGCACGGCATCGCTGCGGGCCACCGAGGCGCAGTTCCGAGCTACCTTTGAGGGCGCGGCCATCGGTATCGCTCAGCTCACCGCCGATGGAGAGATCATCGAGGTCAACCGCGCACTGGCGCGTCTTTTGGGCCACGACAAATCCAGGCTGGCAGGCAGAGAGTTTACCGAATTCATGCACACCGACGACGTCGACAGAGCCGTCGAACACTACCGCGCGTTGCTGGCCGGGGAGCGTGCGTACTACCGCCACGAGCTGCAGATGCAGCGCGTCGATGGAAAGGTGCTTGACACGCAGATCACCATCTCGACGCTATCGGAAACCCACGACCATCCCCAGTTCGCCATCACCATGGTGGAAGACATCAGCGAGCAGAAGGCCGCGCAGCGAGAGCTGATCCGGGCCGAGAAACTGGCGGTCACCGGACGATTGGCGGCCTCGCTGGCCCACGAGATCAACAATCCGCTACAGACCGTCATCGGCGCGCTGGGGCTGGCCCAGGAGGTATTGGACGAAGGCGGGGATGCCGACCGCTACCTGGATATCTCCATGCAAGAGTTGGAACGGGCCGCGCGCATCGTCGCGGATCTACGGAATCTGAGCCGTCCGGCGCGCCTCGAAGAGCGCGCGCTCGTCAAGATTAACGACCTGCTGGAGGATGTGCTTTCGCTGACGCAAAAGCGCCGTGAGAATCACGGGATCGACGTTATCTGGGAGCCCGCGCCCAGTGACCCAACCGTGTTCGTCGTCCGGGATCGGATGCAGCAGGTCTTCCTGAACCTTGTGCTCAATGCCATCGAAGCCATGCCCGAAGGCGGCCGACTGACCGTCACCGCCCATTACAGCGATTCACCGGAAGGCGTCTGTGTCCGGGTCTCCGACACGGGCGTGGGGATCGCGCCGGAGGCTCAGGATGAGCTCTTCGACGCTTTCTATACCACCAAAGACGACGGCGTCGGGCTGGGTCTCTACGTCACCCACAGCATCATCAAGGATCATGGGGGCCAGATCGACGTGGAGAGTGCCGTGGGCGAGGGAACCACCTTCGCCGTCTGGCTCCCAGACAGCCCGGAGGACTCATCGCACCTCCGTCTACCTACGTAGTTCAGCCAGAGATCGAGTTTCGCTCTCTTGCAACGGCGTTATCCGCGCGGATAGCGCCGTTCTCTCGTACAAAGCGATCATCCAACGCAGTCCCAACTCATGCAACGAAATCCAAATTCAATGCCGAATATCTCCGTCACTCATGACCCTCTCCATTTGCTATAATCGACAGTAGATAAGGAGCAATCAAGCAGATACACGTGAGTTTCGTAGCGACGGACAGCCTTGATCACAAAGGAGTTGTCACATGCGCAGAGGATTTCAAATCGGCAAGTTGTTTGGGATCAAGATCCGGGTGGATTGGAGCTGGCTGCTCATCTTCCTGCTCGTCACGTGGAACATGTCCACGGCATTCGGCAACTTGCACGACACCTGGAGCACCGGGTTGCGCTGGGGGCTGGCTGTGGTCGCAGCCCTGCTCTTCTTCGCGTCGGTGTTGGCCCACGAGATGGCCCACTCCTTGATCGCCCAAGCGCAGGGCGTGCCTGTCCGCAGCATCACACTTTTCCTCTTCGGCGGCGTCTCCGACATCCAGGAAGAGCCGGATTCCCCTAGTGGGGAGTTCTGGATGGCAATTCTGGGACCGATCACCAGTCTAGTCATCGGCACCGTCCTGACCCTGGCGGTCGCTGTTACCGCCGGATTGCAGCTGTCGAGCGCGACCAGCGCCATGCAGAGCCTTGAGCAGTTGGGGCCTATCAGCACCATGTTCATGTGGTTGGGATCCATCAACATCACCCTGGGCATCTTCAACCTGATCCCCGGTTTTCCGCTAGACGGGGGACGGGTGCTGCGCTCCATTTTGTGGGCCATCATCGGCGACCTGCGCCGTGCAACGCGCTGGGCATCGTACGTCGGGCAGGCCATCGCCTGGCTGATGATCCTTGGCGGCATCTCTATGACCTTTGGCGCAAGCATCCCCTTCTTCGGCAGCGGCGTGAGCAGCGGACTCTGGTTGATCTTCATCGGCTGGTTCCTGAACAGCGCCTCAAGCAAGAGCTATCGACGCGTCGTCATCCAGGATATTCTGGAAGACGTTCAGGTCACGCAGATGATGTGCAAGAATCCGCCCACCGTGGCGCCAGACGTATCGGTACACACGCTGATCAACGAGCACATCATGAAATCCGACGACCACGCATTCCCCGTCTTGGAAGACGGCGACTTAATCGGCCTGGTGACGTTGGATGACGTACGCTCGGTCCGCAACAGCGAGCGCGAATCCAAATCCGTACGGCAGATCATGACGCCCGCCGATCAACTGAGCACGCTAAACGTGAGCGACGACGCTGGAGATGCCTTCATGTCGCTGGCGCATCGCGATGTCCGCCAGCTGCCCGTGCTCAACGAGCGATCGGAGTTGCAGGGGCTGTTGAGACGCCGCGACGTCGTCAAGTGGCTGCAGTTGCATTCAGAGCTCGATCTACCCAGCTGAGGCAGCAAGTAACATAGTTGTATCTATTCACCACTTTTATAAAAAGAGGAGGATACCATGGCTTTGAGATATCCGATTGAGTACGAGTTAACACCCACAAGCATCAAAGCGGGGCGCCGTTGGTTGAGCCTGCGGCTGAAAAATGTCTCATCCGACACCATCAGTGCGCTGGACATTCGCCTGAATTCGCTCGACGTTTACAGCGTCAGCGTCTATGGAACGGGCAGCTACGTCTCCGTGCTCCAACCTGACGAAGAAATCATCTTGCCCTTCCAGATACAGGCCAATGCAAGCGGCAGCGTCTACGTCACAGCAGACGGTTTCCGCGACGGCGTGAACTTCCACTGGGAGACACCCGCCATGCCGCTGACCGTGGGTGAAGAAGTAGCAGAACTGGTCAGTCTCTTCGCGATGACCGAACCGTATCCGCTGTTGGCCGACCGCATCGAGTGTGAGGCGACTATACGCGGCCTTAAGGAGACCGAAGGTGTGACCCTGGAGTTTTGGGCCGAGAATCCCAGCCTGGATTTCGAAGCCTTCCACACCATCGACACGAAAGCGCTCAAACCCGGAGAGACCGTCCGCTACACCGCCGAGTTCTCGCCGGAAGAAGAGGGCCTGTACACCATCTACGCCTACCTCTACGATGGCGCACGCCGCATCGGACGCGAGATTGAGCACGTCTCGGTGCGCGAGGCATAATCGTAGTCACATCCAAAAATCGAGTCATATAGATACCTGAGTGAGCCAGATGACACATGGGGTCACTCAGGTCATCATCCTGAATGTTGTTCAGAGCACAAAGATCCAGATCCGTACATTTAATCACGTGACAGAGGACAAATAGGAGGATACTGTGAGACGCTTGCTCCTACTGACTGTTGGATTTCTGACATTGGCAGCGCTTGCTGCCTGCACGACTACAGAGACGACTGAACCGACGGCAACCTCGGTTCCACCTACAGCAACCGCAGTTGAGCCTACATCAACGACCGCGCCCCCCTCCCCAACCCCGACGACTCCAGAAGAGCCTACCCCTACTCCAACGCCTGGGGAAGAGGCCGAGGCGCCGGATCTACAAGCGGACGCACTTGCCGGCCTGGACAGCTATCGAGCTGAGATCGCTTGGCAGATTGATATGGAAGAGAGCGCCGGTCAGGATATGACCATCAACATCGCCGAGACGCGCGATCCGGAAGCCCGGCAGATCACCATGATCGGCATGAACGTGGATATCCAGTTCATCAGCACGTCTGAGGGGTCTTGGGTCAACATCGGCGGACAGTGGCAGTCCGTGCCCGGTGGGAACCTGGAGGCGTTTCTCGGTGAAATGACCCTGGTCACTTCTGAGGATATCAGCGCGCTTGCCACTGCGAATCAAGAGGATGACTACACCTTTGTCGGTACAGAGACCATCAACGGGATTCAAACACGCCACTATCGCATCAACGTGAATCCAGATGAATGGGAGGAGATTGCCGGAACCACGGACGTCAAAACCACACGAGGAGATGTCTGGGTCGCCGACGAAAACAACTTGCCGTCGTTCGCCGTGCGTTTCAGAGTCGAATCCGAGGTTGAAATTGAGGGCGAACCGGGCACAACCACCCTCACCTGGGATGTTCAAGAGATCAACACAGATTTCACGATTGAGCCACCGGAGGAGATGTAATCCATGCCAACTCGCAAACCCATCAACTATGAGCTAAAGCCACCCGTTGTCGACCAGGGGCTGACGTGGTTCAACCTTGACCTCGAAAATCTGGGTGACGTGGCATTGCGACATCTGGACGTCCGTCTCAACACGCTAGACACGTACAGCGTCGAAGTCCACGAAAACGGCAAGTACCTGGATGTGCTGCGGCCGGGCGAGGAGAAACGGATCCCGTTCCAGCTCACCGTCAACGCACGAGGAAAAGTCTATATCACCGTCGACGGCTGGCAAGATGGCGAGTCTTTTCACTGGGAGAGCGCCAGCCTACCCATCAAATTAGGCCGAGACGTGGCCGAGATCGAGAGTTTCTTCGCGCTGACGGCACCCTATCCTTTGCAGGGCGAACCCATCACCTGCGAAGCGACGTTGCGCGGTCGCGGCACCAGCCGGAATCTGGTTATCGAGTTCTGGGCCGAGACGCCGACCGGAGAGAACCTCTCGCTGGACAAGCAAGGCACAGACCTTATGTCCATGGGAGAAAGCGACACCTACACCGTCGAATTCACACCGGAGGAAGAGGGCATCTACGTTCTGCACGCTTACCTCTTCGACGGCGGACGGCGCATTGACCATCAGACCGATGCGATCAGCGTGACACGCTGACGACAGGTTGGACCACAAGAAGTGCGAACTGACGGAGGAAAGGAGGAATTGAGGATGGCCATTCAAGAGGCAGTGCACATTCTACGACGTTTTGCCGAAGGCGAGCGCAGAGCCCTGCGGGAGCAGCACGGGCCAGAAGCCATCGCCATTGCCCATGATATGGAGCGCGTGCTGCAGGAACGCCTGGAGACCGAATCCGCCTACGTCTCGCTGTGGGACGACTTCGAGGCGAACCCCAACAATAACACCGCCAGGCTAAGCGGTGCGCTGGAAGCCATGGTAGAAGCCGATCCGGCGCTCGGACGCCGCTTGAACGCTTTCATTGAAGAATTTCACCAGGCGATTGCACCGCCGGGAGAAACGCGACCCGATTTGACTCCAGCAGAGGTGACGCGAACCGACGTGGTGCCGGATACCACAACCACCAGCGGTGAGAAATACGGCGACGACGCCGGCGCTTATCTACGCGGCAACCTTAAGCCGGGAGCGGAATCCCTGAGTGAAAAAGCCGGGACCAGCGCCACTGCCATCGAACGAGGCGAGGGCACATCTGTCTTCGAGGAGCCCACCGCCCTCACGACACTGCCGCAGTACTTCGACGGCTTGCACGACGCCGTCAAGGCCTATCCCAAGGGAGACGCAACTGACAAGGAACGTCTGCACCAAGCCCTCAACAAGATCGAAGCGGCGCTGACAGAAGAAGGCAGGCCGGAGATAAACATACTGCAAACGCAGACAGCGGTCATCGAAGAACTGGCGCCGGAGATATCCAACGACCTGCGAGCCCGGCTCGACCGTCTGCTCTCGACGGAGCGACGCGGGGGCGAAACAGCCGAGGTCTGAGTCATGCAGCCAACGGAATCCCAACTCTCTTAACGCAAACCAACGGCAGTTTCGACCGTCCCCAGCGGTTGCAAGCTGCCGTTTCTGATATGATGACGTAATGAAAGAGATGTTTGAACGTCAGAGCATCTACATAATGTTTGAACGTCAGAGCATCTACATAAACGAACCTAACGATTCGAAGGAGAGGTAACAAAATGCAGAGTCGCCGCCTGAAATTCGTCGCCAAGACCCTTCTCCTTGGTTTGTTGTTAACCGGTTGCGCGCAAGGCGCCGAGACCCCCACCGTCGTCATCGCACCACAAGCAGGACCGCCGGGCACCAAGATTCAGGTTTCAGCCGATGGATTTGCCGCGAACAGCGACGTACAGATAGGGGCAGGTCCGGATAACGCTGAATTCGCTGTACGCCAGTCTATTCAGAGTGATGCTCAGGGCCGCGTGACTGCGGACCTAATCATCCCCGAGACGGCGGAGCCGGGAAGCGACTGGCTCATCGTGGCGCGAGCCATCGAACCGAATGGCGAGCGGGCGACCTCGGGCACCTTCGAGGTCACCGCCGGCGAGGCCACCGACACGCCCGAACCCACGCAGACATCGACACCGACCGCGACGCCAGATCGCGAAGCCACCGTCGCCATTTCGCCGCTGAGTGGGCCGCCGGACAGCGAGGTCGAACTTACAGCCAGCGGCTTTCCGGCGAACACCGAGGTGCAAATCGGTGCCGGGCGGGAAGACTCGGAGTTTGGCATGACAGAGACCGCGCAGACCGACGCCGAGGGACACCTTTCGACAACTATCACGCTGCCCGACTTCGCCGAAATCGGCGATCCGTGGGTCGTCGTCGTCCGCGTGGTGGAACAAGGTGGCGCCAAGGCCACGTCGGAGACGTTCCAGGTCACCGAGCCCGAGGAATCTGGGAATCTTTTTGAGCGCACTAACATCTACCTGATCGCGGTTGGAGACGAGGGTGAATCAGGCATAGAGATCGGTTGCGGCGACAGCATTATTCCTGTTGAGGTCGCCATCGAGCCGACCAACGCTCCGTTGACGGCGAGCCTGGAGAAGCTCCTGATCATCGACGAGGAGTATTCCGGTCAATCGGGCCTCTATAACGCGCTCTACCGCTCCGATCTAAGCATAGACAGCATCAACATCCAGAACGGCGAGGCCATCATCCGGCTGACCGGAGAACTACGCATCGGCGGCGTCTGTGACGAGCCGCGCATCCAAGCGCAACTCGAACAAATCGCGCTGCAATTCTCAACCGTGGATAACGTCTCGATCTTTGTTAACGGCACACCGCTAGAGGATATATTGGGACAAGGAGGTTCCTAAATGAGACACGTACTACGTTTGACGCTGATCATTGGGCTGTTGTGGCTGGCGGGATGCGGCGGCGGAGATAGTCAGGTCGACGTACCCGACGAGGCTCAGCCGCTGGTTCGCATGGCGCGCCTCGATCTCACCGAGCGTCTGGACGTCGACGAGGAGAACATCACCGTCAAATCCGTCGAAGCGACCGAATTCCCCGACGTCAGCTTGGGCGTTCCAGAGCCCGGCAAATCCTATGCCCAGGTCATCACGCCAGGGTACATCATCGTGCTGGAAGCAGATGGGGAAACACACGAGTACCACGGCGCCGAAGATCGCGTCGTCTATGTGCCAGAGGAACTGAGAGAGTAGTGAGTCAAAAATCAGGAGTCAGAAGCCAAGCACTGACCTAAGGAGGAACCATCTTATGAAGGCTATGATCATCAAGGAGTTTGGTGATCCAGGTGTTTTTGAAGCAGAAGAGGTGGGCCAGCCTGAGATCCGGCCCAACGACGTGCTGGTGAAGGTCCACGCCACGTCGGTCAATCCCGTCGATCTAAGCATCCGCAAGGCGGGACAGTGGGCTGGCATCAAGCCGCCCGCCATCATCGGCTACGACGTCTCCGGCGTCGTGGAGGACGTCGGCAGCGCCGTCGAGGATTTTGTCGTCGGCGATGAGGTCTTCTACTCGCCGGAGATCTTCATCGGCGCAGGTAGTTACGCCGAATACCATGCCGCCCACGAGCAGATCGTGGCGCACAAGCCCGTCAACCTATCGCACGAGGAGGTAGCCGGTATCCCGCTGACGGGTGCCACAGCCTTCCAGGCACTGATTCTGCGCGCCGAGTTGCAGGTCGGCGAGACCGTGCTGATTCACGGAGCGGGCGGCGTCGGCTCGCTCGCCATTCAGATCGCCAAGGCAGCCGGCGCTTACGTGCTGGTCACGTGCAGCGATACCATGGTCGAGACTGCCGAGGCGCTGGGCGCGGATCGCGCCATCAACTACAAGTCGGAGGATTTCGTCGAGATCGTCAAGGAAGAGACCGACACTTTCGGCGTCGAGGTCGTCCTAGACACCGTCGGCGGCGACCTGCTGACGCGCAGCATCGCGGTCACCAAGCCCTTTGGGCGCATGGTCGGCATCGTCAGCACCGACACCGGGGTCGCAGCGGCCTTTCCCAAGAACATCACCGTGCATCCCCTTTTCATGCAACGCGATCAGTACAAGCTCAAAGCGCTGCGTGATCTGGTAGAACGCGGGCAACTCAAGCCCGTCATCGACACCATCATGCCGCTGGAGGAGGTTGCAGAGGCTCATCGTCGCCTCGAAGCAGGCGGCGTCCAAGGCAAACTGGTACTCACCGTCGCGGGGTGAGCCTCGCGATGGAAAGACAATCAGCAGATTAAGCGAATTACTCACCACGTCATTTCGACTGAGTTTATCCTGAGCGTAGTCGAAGGGCGAAAGGAGCACAGCGACTGAAGCGAATGGAGAAATCTCTCCCCCAAAAACACAAAGCTGTGGTAATTCTACCTTCGCCCGTGTTCTGAATGCAATAGGGGGAGATTCTTCGACTCGCTACGCTCGCTCAGAATGACAAGGAAATAGATACCGTAGTTCAATCCGATAAATCCGTTGACCAAGGAGGTCAATCCAAATGAAGAA
>CAYVKR010000085.1:0-11685 GCA_964452025.1 uncultured Anaerolineales bacterium | reverse complement strand
CTACGTGGAACTCAAGAATCGCACCCTGGTGCGCGCATATCTGGGCCACGCGCGCGCGGCCACCGTGCGTCGGAAGCATGATGAGCCCCGGCCACCGCTGGACCGACTCTGCCAGGATCCAGCCTACGCCGACCTCTGCGCGCCGTTGCGCAAGACGCAAGCTGCGCTCAATCCCCTGACCTTACGCCAACAGATCTATGACGCGCTAGCGCATCTGTGGACCTATCCGCCCGCCGCTCCCCAGCAGCCGCAAGACGTCTATCAGACCCTGGCGCATCCCGAACGTTTCCTGTCCGCGTGTGCGGCCTTGGGCTTAACCCCGGTCGCGCCCCTTGACTTAGCGCCGGATAGCGAAACGAGCGCATGAGCCGCTCCTGTAGACTGTCCCCCTCTTCCCCGCCCCCCAGCTTGTAGGCTGTGGAACGTGGGGACAGCCCAAAACCGGGCCTGCCCCCACGTTCCACAGCCCTACGACGGCGACGACGACCTCACCTCCGGCTTACGCAGCGCGCTACGCTGGCGGTGGGTGGCTCGTTGAGCAGGTACTGAGGGGGTGATGGTATGATCCTACGTTACCTCCCGCAGAGCGACTATACTTTTCTAACCTGTGCGTAGAACTGAAATCTGCGATTAAATGGCATGTTTCTAACCTTGAAACTCCGATACCCTGGCGGCGCGCATAGGCGATGATTGCCCGGGCGGTTATCCAACTGGAGGCGTCTGAAGATCTGGCCCATGCAGATAACCCGACGCACCCAAGAGGGGGGTCGAAGATCTGTTCCTCCTCGGCCGTCACCGTCAACATGACGACCCGCGTCTTGGCTGCCGTACGCTTGATCTGTTGTAGCACTTCTAATCCATCTTTCGTTAGTTGGCGGCGCTTGCGTTTCGGTGCCTGCTGCTTGATTGCCCTGACAACTGATCTTGATGATCCGTTAGAACGCTGTATAATTGTTCCGCCCGAAAAGTATCCAAGCGTGAAGATGGACAAAGGACAACCTGCGTGCAATCCAAAGGGCATCTCGTTCGCACCAAACTGATCCCGCCTCGTCTGACCCGGCGCATGCTGCCGCGCCCGCGCCTCACCGCTCGGCTGCGAGACGCGCTGGACTATCGCCTGACTTTGGTGCAGGCAGGCGCGGGCTACGGGAAAACGACCGCGCTGGTTATGTTATCCATGGAGACGACGACGGCGTGGTACCATCTGGATGAGGGCGACGCCGACCCGCTCTCTTTCCTCCTACACTTGATCCACAGTCTGCAGGCCTGTCTACCGGCGGTCTCTGACCGGGCGCTATCGCTTCTGGAGAGCTGGGAGCCGGGAGAACCAGCCGCCTCTTGGACGCCCATTATCGACACGTTGTTGAATGCCATCGTCCGTGTGGCAGATCAGCCGCTGCTTTTGGTGTTGGATGATGTGCATTGTTTGCAGGAGGCCAACGAGATACTGAAAATTCTCGACCGCTTGATTGATCAAGCGCCGCCCCAGTTGCACGTGATTCTTTCCAGCCGTTACCCGCTGAAGTTGCCCTCGTTGGTGACGTGGCGGGCGCGTGGTCAGGTGTTGGAGATCGATAAGCAGACCTTGGCCTTTCAGCCGGAGGAAATCGCGACACTCTTTCGTGAGCATTACGGCTTGGCGCTTGACGAGGCACAGATTGCCTGGCTTGCCGATGAGACGGAGGGCTGGGCCATCGCCCTGCAGCTGATGTGGCAGCGGCTGCGAAGCGGCGTCGGTGCGCTGGTCTCAGATGATCAGATGTCAGTCTTGTCTCGGGTCTCGGCCGATGACCTATTCGCCTATCTGGCGCAGGAAATACTTGAGCAACAGTCGCCGGACATCCGGGAGTTTTTGCTGACCACATCGGTGCTCCGAGAGATGACACCGGATATCTGCGATTGCGTCTGGGACACCGAAAATAGCGCGCTGATGTTGCGGTATCTGTTGGAGACCGGTCTCTTTCTTGTGGACAAAGGGGACGCGCACTTCCGCTATCACAATCTTTTCCGCGAATTCCTGCTGCACCAGGTACCTCTGGAGGAGCGAGAGGTGCGGCATGCCCGCGCAGCCCAGTGTTATCTGGGCCGCTCACATGTGGACGAAGCCATGTATCACTATCTGGCGGCCGGCGCTTTCGAGCAGGCCGCTGACTTGCTTGATGAGACGGGGCGCTCTTTGGTGCGCGAGGGACGGTTGGACACGCTGCAAGGCTGGCTGAGCGCGCTGCCCCCGGACGTGCTGGAGCGACATTCACCGCTCCTGGTCGCTCTTGGCGACGTGGCCCGGTTGCACAGTCGCTTTGACGAGGCGTTGGGCTGGTATCAGCAGGCCGAGGCGCGCTGTCGGGCGCACGACGACCTTGTCGGATTGGGGAAGGCCCTGCGCGGGCAGGCACGCGTCTACCTGGACACCGTTAATCCCAGTGAAGCGGAGGTGTTGCTCCAAGAAGCGCTGCGGCTCTCCGATGGGCAGCGCGACCGCGTGGCGCGTGCCCGTCTGCTGGAGCTGATGGCGGAGAATCGACTCAACTCCGGTAATCCACAGGAGGCGGAACAACTCCGTAGGCAGGCCCAGGCGTTGCGCAAGGAGGGGCCGGGCGAAGCAGAGTTAGCCGTCCGCGTCCTGCTGCGCACCGGGCAGTTTGATCAGGCGCGGCAGTTGCTGGAGGAACGGGCCGCGATGGAGATCAAGGAGCCGGTCCAGCGCCCTCGCGCTCACCGCGAAACGCTCCTCCTGCTTTCGCTGATCCTGGCATTCCAGGGGGAGGGCGCGAAGGCCCGCGAGTACGCGCTCGCCGGGATCGAGCGCGGTGAGGAATTGCACTCGCCCTTCATCACGGCGGTGGGGCAGATGCGGCTGGGGCACGCCTGGTTGTTGCTGGATGCGTCGAAGCGCTATGAGAGAGCCTGTCGCTGCTACCGTGAAGCGATTCGGATCAGTGAGACGCTGGCCGTGCCGCGCCTGCGGGTGGAAGCGTATTGGGGACTCTGCCGCGCGCATGGATTTCAGGGTGCGTTAGAGGCCGCTGAGGACGCTGCGCAGCAGGGGCTGGCTATTGCGGAAGAGGCTGGCGATCAATGGATCGGCGCGTTGATCCAGGTCTCCCTGGGGGCCAGTTATGCCCTGGCAGAACGATACACTGACGCACAGCGGTGGCTGGCCCGTGCCTGGACGGCTTTCCACGAAGCTGGGGATGAGTTTGGCCCGGTGGTGACGCGGCTCTGGCAGTGTTGGTGCTGGTGGCAGACGGAGGATACCGCTCGCTTTGAGCAGGGGTTGGCGACGCTTTTACATCCCGTGCGCCGGCACGGATACACCTATCTCTTCACCAGGCGTACCTATCTGGGGCCGCCGGAGCCTCGCAGCCTGGTGCCATTGCTGATCGCCGCCCGGCAGACAGAACAGCGCCCGCACGCCGAGAGCCTTCTGCGGGAGCTCGGCTTGGCCGATATCCTGCTCCATCCCGGCTACCGGTTGCGTGTCCAGGCGCTGGGCGTTTTCCGCCTCTGGCGTGGCGCTGAGGAGGTCGATCCTCAGGATTGGCGGCGGGCTACAGCGCGGCAGCTCTTCCTGCTGCTCTTGACCTTTCGGGGGCAGATGCTGGAGCGGGAGCGCATTATCGCGCTGCTCTGGCCCGATCTTGATCCTGAGACGGCGCTGCGAGATTTCAAAGTCGCGCTCAGTCGTCTCTACAAGGTGTTGGAGCCCGACCGGAAACGTGGCGCGCCTTCGGCTTACGTGACGCGGGATGGCACGCGCTACGGTTTGCGCCCCGAAGCCGACGTCTGGTTGGACGCAGAACGCTTCGAGACGCACGTGATGGTCGGCGACCGTCATTTTGAGCAGGCGCCCGCGTCGGCGATCAAGCACTATCGGGAGGCCCTGGCGCTCTACCAGGGCGATTATCTGCAGGCCTACGTCTACGAGGATTGGTGTAGTGAGGAGCGCGAGCGCCTGCTCACGCTCTATCTTCGCGCCGCCGAACGGCTGGCGGGTATCCTGGCGGAGCAGGGCGCCTGGGAGGACGTGGTCGAGGTCAGCCAGGGCATCCTATCGCGAGACAAATACTGGGAAGAGGCGTATCGCATGCTGATGCGCGCCTACGTCGCGTTGGGCAACCGCGCTCAGGCGTTTCGGACGTATCAACGTTGTGAGGCCACGCTGCGCGCTGAGCTCGACATCGGGCCTTCCCCGGCGACGCAGCAGCTTCGTACGGAGCTCTTTGGGCCGCCGGAAAACTCCGAGTAGTCAAGCTTGATACTCAAGGCCAACGACGTATACTAGAGGTGGAGGATCAAGGAACGTAAACTTCCCGGTATGTCTATCCGCGTAGTGGGTTTGCATCTCTCTTAGGAGGCTAATGATGGGGAACGGTGAGCTTTGGTGGTGGTTGCTGATTTTGGGTGCAGGCGTTTTGTTTCTATTTGTGCCTCAATGGCTGTCACGTCGAAAACAGGCCCAGCGGCTGGAAGGGTTTGAGGTGGGTGAGCAGGTGATCACCGTAGGCGGTTTCATCGGGACCCTCACGCACATTGACCTGGAGGAAAACATGGCGCGGTTACGATTGGCGGAGGGAATTGAGGTCCACGTGGTGCCGGGCGCGTTGAGTCGCAAATTGGCGGCTGAACAAGAGAGCGACGAGTCGTCGGGCGAGGGCTGAGCCGACGTATGCACCTCTCTGCAGCCGTTGCCAAGGTCAATAAGTGGGCGGTCCGTAAGGGCGGCGACACGCTGGAGATGATCGAGCGACCCAATGGTGGCCTTTCCATGGTGCTGGTCGATGGGCAGAGCTCGGGGCCGGGCGCCAAAACCATCAGTATTTGGGTGGCGCGCAAAGTCGTGACCGAATTGGCCGAAGGTGTGCGCGATGGCGCGGCCGCCCGGGCGGCCAATGACACGCTCTACTCGCTGCGTCACGGACGCGTCTCCGCCACGCTGGTTATTCTCTCCGTCGATCTCGCTGACCCAGAACTGGTGATCACGCGCTGCGGCGACCCACCCATCTTCGTGCGCACGCCCGATGGCGCGCTGAACCGTCTGCCGGGCAAAGCGCCGACCCTGGGCTTCCATCGGCACACCCGGCCCGCCGTGGACGTGCTGCCGCTGGAGCCGGGCCTGATGGCTTGTGCGTTCACCGACGGCTTGGTGCATGCCGGCTCCCGTACGGGACAGAGCATGGATATTTCCTCGACCATCGCCGAAATCTGGACGGCGACGCCCGGCGCGCAACCCTTGGCTGATGGCCTGCTGGAGCGCGCTATCGCGCTGGACGATGGGCGTCCCACCGACGATACCAGTATCGCCGTCCTGCACGTTCAGGAAGGGCCGCAGAAAGGCCCGCGTTACCTGCGCGTCGAGATGCCGGTATCGGATGTCTGACCCGACGTTGGGTCGCGCTTGTACATGACAGAGTCCGCAGGCGAGTTCCTGGTAGGCGTCGTGGGGCCGTGCTCCTCTGGTAAGTCTGAGTTAGCGCGCCGGCTGCGCCGCGCCGGATACCACGTCAAAGAGATTCGGCAGGAGCACTCTATGGTGCCAACGCTCTGGCGACACTTCAACGAGCCGGACGTGCTTATCTATCTCGACGTCAGCCGGGAGATCGCTGCGCAGCGGGAGGGTCTGTCAAAGCCGTCGTCCTGGTGGCAGGAGGAGCGCGAGGTGCGGCTGGCCCATGCCCGCCGTCACTGCGATCTTTACGTTGATACCAGTGAGATGACGCCCGACGAGGTCTTTACCGAGGCCGCAAACTATCTGGCGGAGGCGCAAAATGCTTTCCGATAGGCAGATTCCTTACGTTGGCCTGGTTGGTTGGTCAGGCAGCGGCAAGACGACGCTGCTGGAAACGCTGATCGCCGCGTTTGACGAGAGAGGCGTGCGTGTGGGGGTCGTCAAGCACACGCATCATCGCAATCTTCAGACGGATGAGCCAGGCAAGGATTCGTGGCGCTTTGGCAAGGCCGGAGCCGTTCACACGACGCTGTGGACGCCCGATCGTGTCGTGCATACCCACCGGTGTCGCAAGCCACTGCCGCTCTCTGCCGTGTTGGCGAACGTTCACGGCGTGGACCTGATCCTCGTTGAGGGGTACAAGGGAGGCGCCTATCCCAAGCTCGAGGTGGTGCGGGCGGCCCAGGCGGCCTCAAACGTCGACGATCCGCTGCTGATCCCCGATCTGGAGGGGCGTGTCGCCTGCGTGACCGACGTGCCGGATCTGCCCTGGGAAGGTCCATACTTTGATTTTGACGACGTGGACGCCCTGGTGGATTTTATCCAGCGCCAGATCATGGGTGGCGCTGCCGGAGACAACTGACGATGGGGCGTTGGGAGGAGCGCGAGCATACTGCCGATCTCTGCCTTCACGTCTGGGGCGACGATATGGCGGATCTCTTCGCGACGGCAGCGCGGGGCATGTTCACGCTGATCACCAACCTGGAGGCGGTGCCGACGACAGAGCGTGAGACGCTGTGTCTGGAGGCCATCGACGCGGAGGCACTGCTGGTTGATTGGCTCAACGAGCTGCTTTACCTTGCTGAGCGTGATCATCTGACGGCCTACGTAGCGTTTGACTTCGCTGCGCTGACGACGACGTCGTTACAGGCGCAGATTCGCGGCGGCCCCATCGAGACCTTTCAGGCGTACATCAAAGCGGCGACGTATCATAACCTGGAGATTGTGGTGACAGAGGCGGGATATGAGACTGAGATAGTCTTCGATCTTTGAGTTCGTGCGGCTCGATAATAGCGTCGGGAGGTTTTGACTGATGACAAACGAAGTGCGTAAGCAGGATTTTGATCGGTTGGACGAGTATACGTGGGAACTTTCCCCGGCTTTTGATCAGCGGATGCGCGTGCCGGTGCGCATCTACGGCAATGATCGTATTTTTGACCGGGCCTTTGGGGATCGCTCCATCGCGCAGCTAATCAACGTCTCCATGTTGCCCGGCATTGTCCGGTATGCCATGGCGATGCCCGATATGCATCAAGGCTACGGATTCCCCATTGGTGGCGTTGCGGCCTTCGATCACGATAAGGGCGGCATTGTCTCTCCCGGCGGCGTCGGCTACGACATCAACTGCGGGGTGCGCATGTTGACCTCGACGTTGACGCTGGCGGAGATCGAACCGTATCTCAAAGACTTGACGGTGAGGATCTACCAGAACTGCCCCAGTGGTCTGGGGAAAGGCTCCGCGGCGGGGCGTATCTCCAAAAAGGAGATGGACCGCGTGCTGGAAACGGGAGCGGCGTGGGCGCTGAAGAGTGGCTACGCCGAGCCCTCTGATCTGGAGCGCACCGAGAACGGGGGACATCTGGAGCAGGCGCGCGCCGACGTGGTTCCGTCGCGCGCTAAAGAGCGCGGTCTCTTTCAACTCGGCTCGTTAGGCTCTGGCAACCACTTTCTGGAAATTGACGTGGTGGATATGGTCTACGACGCCGACGTTGCCGACACCTTCGGCTTGCAGAAAGGGGGCATCGTCGTCCAGATTCACTGTGGCTCGCGGGGTCTAGGGCACGAGGTCTGCTCGCAGTATCTGCGTCGGTTGCAGGATGCGTCCCGCCGCTATGACTTCTCCATACCTGACCGCGAACTGGTTGCTGCGCCCATCGAGTCATCCACAGGTCGGGACTACATGGCAGCCATGTCGGCGGCGGCAAATTTTGCCTTTGCGAATCGACAGGTGCTGGCCCATTACGTGCGTCGTTCCTTCGAGCAGATATTGGCGGGTAAGGTCCATGATTGGCATCTGCGACAGGTTTACGACGTAGCACATAACATCGCCAAGATAGAAACACACACCTATGCGGGCCAGGAGAAACGTCTGGTGGTGCATCGCAAGGGCGCCACGCGCGCCTTCGCGCCGGGTCACGCCGATCTCGCCGACGTCTACCGGGAGACCGGGCAGCCGGTGCTGGTGCCGGGGTCCATGGGCACGGCTTCTTACGTACTGGTCGGGACGCAGCACGCCATGGCTGAGACCTTCGGCTCCACGTGCCACGGGGCCGGGCGGACCATGAGCCGCAGCCAGGCCAAGCGCGAAGTCTGGGGTGAGGATCTCCTCAAGCGACTCCAGCAGGAAGGCATCTTCGTGCAGGCGGGCAGCATGCCAGGGCTGGCAGAAGAGGCGCCGACCGCCTACAAGGACGTCAACGAGGTCGTCGATTCCGTCGCTGGCGCCGGCATCGCGCGCAAGGTTGCGCGGGTGCGACCCGTTGCCGTGATCAAAGGATAGCTGCGTTGGTGCATCTGAATGCAAGAGCCGCTCGTCATGGAGACGAGCGGCTCTCTGCAGATAAAGAGATAGCTGATGGGCCGGGATCTACCCGACAGAAACGGTCTTGGTCATCTCTGCAAGTTTCTCTTTTAGCGCCGTGCCCAGCCGGCGCACCCCCTCGACGATCATCTCTGGTTGCGCGTTGGAGAAATTGAGGCGCATGGCGTTGAAGCCACCGTCGCCGTGGGGGAAGAAGTGTACGCCGGGAACGTAGGCGACTTTGTTCTCCAGCGCCGTTTCCATGAACTCCAGGGTGTTGATCTCCTCGGGCGTTTCGGCCCAGAGGAAGAGTCCGCCTTCGGGTTTGGTCCAGCAACATCCACCAGGCCAGAGCTCCTCCAAAGCATCCAACATCACGTCGCGGCGCTCGTGATACGTCTCCCTGATCCGCTTGATGTGGACTTTTAGGATACCGCGTTGGGCGATGTCATTGGCGATCATCTGATCGAAGGTGCTGCTGTGCAGGTCCGATCCCTGCTTGGCCTGCACCAACCGCCGGACGATCTCAGCAGGGGCCACGATCCAGCCGATGCGCAGTCCCGGCGTCAGCGTCTTAGAGAAGGTGCCCAGGTAGATGGTGCGTTCGGGCGCCAGCGCCGCGATGGGGATGATGTCCTCGCCCTCGTAGCGCAACGCACCGTAGGGGTCATCCTCGACGAGGATCAGATCGTACTTGCGAGCGATCTCCACCAGTCGCCGTCGCCGCTCTTCCGGCAACGTGGTTCCGGCGGGATTGTGGAAGTTGGGCAGCACGTAGAGGAAACGCGGCGTCTCCTTCTTCACGATATCTTCGATAAGCTCCACCCGCATACCCTCTTTGTCCAGTGGGACAGTGAGGAAACGGGTCTGATAGGTGCGCCAGGCCTGGATAGCGCCCAGGTAGGTCGGTTTGCCGGTGAGGATGGCAGTGTCTGGATCGATAAAGACCTTGCCCAGCAGATCCAGCGCCTGCTGTGACCCCGTCGTGATCTGGATATTGTCGGGGCCGTGGTGGATGCCGTATTTGGCCATGGACTCCGCGATGAATTCGCGTAGGGGCGGATGGCCTTCAGTGGTGCTATATTGCAGTGCGCGCTTCGGTTCATGACGCAGCAAATAGTTGCACGCCTCCTCGATCTCGCGCACGGGGAAAATCTCTGGCGCGGGCAGGCCCCCGGCAAAAGAGATGACGTCCGGTTGCTGGGTGATCTTGAGCAGCTCGCGGATGGCCGAACTTTTCATGTGCTCCGTCCGCTTTGCTAGAAAACGCTCCCATTCAACCGGGCCGTCAGGTGAATTTGCGTAAACGGTCATCTGTTTCCTCCTTGGGATAGGAATATGTTTGGCCGTTCCAAAAAAACAAGCCCTGCCAGATTAGGAGCTAGCAGGGCACAAGTTCATTGTGCTGGGAATAAGGGGCAACGTCAACAGCCCCTGGCTGATTAGAATAAGAAGTAAGCGTCTTCTTGCGCGGAAAATACTCTCAACCTCCATGATTATTTGTATTGTACGCAGATTGTAAACAGAAGTCAAATGGTCATCTTACTATCAAAGAGGGTACAAAGCTCGTATTACGGACGGATGAAACAGTGCCGGCTGATCACCAGGGATTTCGAAGCGAGTCTGCTGGTGAAGACGCCCTCCGTACCGTAGAACCTGCGTAGGCGAAGGCAAGGCAAACGAAGCCGGGGTTGATGCGGGAGGGAAACATGATGGGAAGCCGCCTATGGCGTTTGAGCCACCCTGGAACTGCTTCGTTTGCCCCACCAGCGTCCCGCTGTTGGCACTCCTTATCTTCATGATAGAATAGCCTCAGACAACCCCGTAGAAACATGAGGAGATACTGGAATGGAATCCCACATCAAGATAGAAGAATCAGGACGGTTGGCGGCGCTGCGTAAGCCGCGACAGCGTTGGATGCAATTGTGGCCGGGACTGCTGATGGCGGTGCTTGTGGCGGTCGTTAGCATCTGGCTTAGTGAACTGATTGGCGTAGGCTGGATGGGGTTTGAGAAGTCGCCTATTTCCAGCGTGATGATGGCGATTGTGACAGGATTGTTCATCAGCAATGTGTTCGCCTTGCCCGCCCAGCTCAAACCGGGCCTGAAATTCGCGGTGAAAAAGTTGCTGCGCGTCGGTATTATTCTGCTAGGCATCCGTCTGAGCCTTTTTGAGGTGTTTCAGCTGAGCGGACAGGGACTTCCCATTGTGATGGCTTGCATTGCGGGCGCGTTGTTATTCACCACGACGGTCACGCGCTGGTTGAAGTTGCCCGCGCGTCTGGGAACGCTGATTGCCGTGGGCAGTTCGATCTGTGGCGTGAGCGCCATTGTAGCAACCGCTCCAGCTATCGACGCGGAGGAGGAAGAGGTCGCCTACGCCGTCGCTGTGATCACCGTCTTTGGCATCGCGGCCACCTTGCTCTATCCCTATCTAGCGCACTGGCTCTTCGTGGGTGATCCTGTGCGGTCGGGGCTCTTCTTGGGAACGGCGATTCATGACACGTCGCAGGTCACCGGTGCGGGGTTGGTCTATGCCGACCTTTTCGCAGCCCCCCAGGCGCTGGACGTGGCGACCGTGACGAAGCTGATGCGGAACGTCTTTTTGATCCTGGTGGTCCCGCTGATGGCGTTGCGCTATGCGCATACATCTGCTTCCGAGGGCGGCGCACAGAAGCCCAAGCTGCGCGAGTTGGTGCCGTTCTTTATTGTGGGATTCCTGGCTCTGGCAGCCGTGCGCACGCTGGGGGATGCGGGCCTTGCCGCGACCGGAAGCGCCTGGTGGCTGTGGGACGCTGTGACCTGGCAGAGCGTGCACAGCACGCTCAAGCAATGGGCCGTCAACTTCCTGGCGGTGGCCCTGGCTGGCGTGGGCCTGAGCACGCGCTTCAGCGCCTTCAAGGGCTTGGGCATTAAGCCCTTCCTGGTGGGCTTGATTGCCGCCGTCACCGTCGGGGGGATCAGCATCGGCGCCATCGCGATATGGGTAGGGGGATAGGGCCAAGCGCTGGCACAGGATGCCCGATCACGGAACTGTTGGAGAAAGCGCACATCCGCCCACGCGCTGCAGTGGGACGATGAGGTCTGCCTGTCTAACCCCTACCCTCTGCGCGCGGGGCGTGCGGAGATGGGCTGATACATGATGAACAGACGGAGCCTGTTCCTCTTTATGGTCTTCATCCTGTCATTCGCTCTGGCCTGCGGCGGTATCGGGCTGGCCTACGAGCACGACTTGACGGCGGAGTACGCCATCTGGGCTCCCGATACAAACACGCAGGCCGCTGTGGTGCAGAAAATCCCCGATAGTTCCAGCGCAGCCATAGTCATCGGGCCGATGGTATTCCGCTACGGCTGGAACACGGACTTCATCATCGCCCAACAACATCCCGTCCAGGACGGCTTCGACGAATTCAACACCGGCGTCACCGATTGGTTCA
>CAYVKR010000084.1:0-11700 GCA_964452025.1 uncultured Anaerolineales bacterium | reverse complement strand
TGAAATCTGTGGTTAAACTTTCAGTCTGATCATGCGAAGTCCAAAAGAGCCTGAATTTTCTCTCAGATGAGGTCGCATGGATAATCTCCGCTACTGGTTAGGTTTTAATCTGGTGCGCGGCATCGGGCCGGTGCGCCTGCGGAGCCTGCTGAACATCTTTGGCAACGTCCGCGCGGCCTGGGAAGCGCCCAGGGACGCGCTCCGGGACGCTCCTTTGGATCGACGCGCTTTCCGAAACCTTCTCAAGGTCCGGCGCGAGGTTGATCTGGCCCAGGTCTTGCAGAAAGTAGAAGCGGTGGATGCTCACGTCCTGACCTGGGAAAGCGCCGACTATCCCGAACTCCTGCAGCAGATTTCCGATCCGCCGCCGGTGCTCTTTGTTAAGGGCGAACTGACGCCTTCTGATGAGTGGGCGGTGGCCATGGTAGGTACACGCAAGGCGACGGCCTACGGCAAGGAAGTCGCCCGGCAAGTGGCAGGTGAGCTGGCGCGCAATCACGTCACCGTGGTCAGCGGGATGGCACGCGGCATTGATGGCGTCGCGCACCAGGCCGCGCTGGAGGCTGGCGGGCGGACCATTGCGGTGTTCGGCTGCGGGGTGGATCAGATATATCCGCCGGAGCACCGCCAACTGGCTCAAGACATTATCGAGAACGGCGCGCTTATCAGCGACTATCCTCTGGGTACCGAACCGGAGGGGAAGAACTTTCCCCCGCGCAACCGCATCATCAGCGGGCTGAGTACCGGGGCCGTGGTGGTAGAGGCTGGACTGCGCAGCGGCGCGCTCATCACGGCGGATTTTGCCGCCGACCAGGGGCGAGAGGTCTTTGCGGTGCCCGGCAACATTTTCAGTCCCGCGTCCAAGGGCTGCAACCGCCTGCTCCGTGACGGTGCTCACGTTGTAACAGAGGCGCGGGATGTGCTAGAAACACTCCATCTCGATCAACTGGCGGAAAAACAGGTCGCCCGCGCTGTGCTCCCTGAGAACGCCACCGAGGCCACAATTTTCGATCAGCTCTCTCACGAGCCAAGTCACGTGGATGATATTGCCAGGTCTATCGATCTGCCGATTGAGGACGTGAGCAGCACGCTGGTGATGATGGAGCTCAAGGGCATGGTCCGCCAGGTGGGGGCACTGCAGTACGTCATCGCCCGAGAATCTGAGGTTGAGTACGAGATTAACCCTCCGTCTGAGGCGTAATTCATCATGCCGCCCCTCGATTACTTCGCTGTCCTCCATCGCTACATTCCGCCGGATTCGCTTACCTACCGCTTCTATCTGCCCCATGTCGCCTCTGTGACAGTTATGGCGGTTAGAGTGGGGCGCCGCCTTAATCTGGACGCCTCGCGGTTGCAGTTCATCGAAGAAGCGGCGATGCTGCACGACATTGGCATCGTCAGCGTGGACGCCAAACACCTGGGGTGTCATGGGGATCTGCCCTACGTGGCACACCTTGAGGAGGGACGCCGTATTCTCGCAGCGGCGGGTCTGCCCCGTCATGCTGAGATAGCAGGTAACCACGTGGGCCTGGGCATCACGCGAGAGGAGATCGTCGCCCAGGATCTGGCGCTGCCACCGCGGGATATCTTTCCGGAGACGTTGGAAGCGCAGATTGTCAGCTGGGCCGACCTGTTTTTTAGCAAGCTGCCCGATATGCTCTGGCAGCAACGGACGGTTGACGACGTACGGGCGCGTGTCGCCAAATATGGCGAGCGTCAACAACAGACCTTCGAGCGTTGGTTGGAGCGATTTGGCCTTTAATCGTGACACTGAAGGAGGAACTATGAACAACCAGGACCATCTCTACGCTGTGATTATGGCCGGTGGCGGCGGAACGCGACTCTGGCCTTTGAGCCGGAAGGCGCACCCTAAACAGATGCTCACGCTCTTTGGCGACCGGTCGATGTTCCAGATGTCCGTCGACCGGCTGCTGCCGTTGTTGCCGCCGGAGCGCATCCTCGTGGTCACGGCGGGCGACCAGGTCGAGCCGCTCTCTGAGCAGGCACCGTCTCTGCCGCGCGAGAACTTTATCGTGGAACCCATGGGACGCGGTACCGCGCCCTGCATCGGCCTCACCGCCGTGCATCTGCAGGTCCGCGATCCCGACGCGGTCATGGCAGTGCTAACGGCCGACCATTTCATTCAGAAAAAAGAGACCTTTCGCGCCGTGCTCGTCGCCGCTCAACGGGTGGCGGAAAAGGGCTATCTGGTGACGTTGGGTATTACACCGACCTTTCCCTCCACCGGATATGGGTACATCAACCGGGGTGAGCGGCTTGGAGAGCAAGGCGGCTTTCCCTATTTCCGCGTGCAGCGCTTTACCGAGAAGCCTGACGCCGAGACCGCCCGGCGTTTTGTAGACAAAGGAACCTACGCCTGGAACAGCGGCATGTTTGTCTGGCGCGCGTCGCGCATTCTGGAGGAGATGGAGGCTCTGATGCCCGATCTGCATGCGACGCTGCGTCGGTTGCAGGCTGCACTGGCAGGCGATGACTATGATAAAGTGCTGGCGAACCTCTGGCCCAAGCTAGAGAAAGAGACCATCGACTACGGCGTGATGGAGCGCGCTGAGCGCGTGGCGGTCATCCCCGTGGAGATGGGCTGGTCAGACGTGGGCAGCTGGGACGCGGTGCAGGAGCTGCTGTCTGCCGATGCGCAGCACAACGTCAGCCGGGGCGATCACATCGCCGTGGAGACGACGGACTCCATGGTCTTCTCGCGCAGCGATCACCTCATCGCCACAGTGGGCGTGGAGAACCTCATCATCGTGGATACGCCCGATGCTGTGCTGATCACCACACCGGAGCGCGCCGAACAAGTGCGCGAGGTCGTCCGGCAACTGCGTGATGAGGAGCGCCAGGACAAGCTCTGATGATCTAAAGACCCTTAAAATGTCGGAAAAACGCCTTGCTTGACAGCGAGGCGCTTTTCTTTTATGATTTTGTGCTGGTAGGGCGGTCTCATAGAGGACGACGGATGCTTGTTAACAAACTTTGCCTTCCGGGAAGAGAACTTCTCATCTTCCCGGAAGGTGAGAATACAAACGGGACGATACAGACCAATGGAAGTGTGTATGTCTGATGAGATAAAACTGACGGCTTATTGCGTGAAATGTAAAGAAAAGCGGGAGATGGCTGATCCGCAGCCAGTCTTCACGGCGAAGGCGCAGCCCGGCACGCGGGGTACCTGTCCCGTCTGCGGGACCAATATGTTCCGCATGGGGCGCACGCCGCTCCACGATGGGATAACGCCGCCGCCGAAACCGGAACCGCCTCCTCCCACAGGAAAGATGGTCATCGTCGAGTCGCCGACCAAGGCGCGCACGGTGGGCCGGATTCTGGGGAAGAAGTACAAGGTGAAGGCTTCCGTCGGGCACGTCCGAGATCTGCTGCGATCTAAACTCTCCGTCGACGTGGAGAACGATTTTGAGCCGCGCTATCGTATTCCCAACGAGAAACGCCCCGTCGTCAAGGAACTGAAGGCGGAGGCGCAGGATTCCGCTGACATCTACCTGGCGACGGACCCCGACCGCGAGGGCGAGGCCATCGCCTGGCACCTGGGCGCCGTGTTGGACGTACCGGAGGAGCACATTCATCGCGTGGTCTTTCACGAGATCACGCAGGAGGCCGTGAAACGCGCCTTTGCCGATCCTCACGGCATCAACATGGATCTGGTGGACGCACAGCAGGCGCGCCGCATCCTGGATCGCCTGGTCGGCTACAAGCTTAGCCCGCTGCTCTGGCGGAAGATCCGCAGCCGTCTCTCGGCGGGCCGTGTGCAGTCCGTGGCGCTTCGCCTGATTGTGGAGCGCGAGCGCGAGCGCGATGCCTTCGTGCCGGAGGAGTACTGGTCGCTGGAGGCCGAACTGCGGCCCCACAGACCTATTGACAACAAGCGACCGGTTTTCACCGCCGAGCTCTCCCGCATTCGCGGAGAGAAGTTTAATCTCAACACCGAGGATGAGGTTAAGAAGATCCTCGACGACCTTGAAGGCGCTGAGTACGTCGTCTCCAAGGTGCGCGAGGGGAAACGTCGTCGTCGCCCCTCGGCGCCGTACACGACGAGCACCATGCAGCAGGAGGCTGCGCGCAAGCTGCGCTTCTCGGCGCGCAAGTCCATGAGCATCGCGCAGCAGCTCTACGAGGGTATTGATCTGGGCAACGGTGACCCGGAAGGTCTGATTACTTACATGCGCACGGACAGCACCCACGTGGCCGAATCGGCCCAGAAAGCCGCCCGAGATTACATCAACCGGCGGTACGGCGCGAAATTCCTGCCCAAGCGCCCGCCGACTTACAAGACTAAGACGAAGGGCGCACAGGAGGCGCACGAAGCCATCCGCCCGACCAACGTGTTGCACACGCCGACGGAGATCAAAGAGCATCTCACGCGCGACCAGTTCCGGCTCTACGACCTGATCTGGCGGCGATTCCTGGCGAGCCAGATGAAACCGGCGCTCTACGATACGCGACGGGTCAGCATCCTGGCGGGTCACGGCGAGGAGAAACCCTATCTCTTCCGCGCGTCTGGTTCGGTCTTACGGTTCCCCGGCTTCCTCATCGTCTACGAGGAGCAGACGCGGACGGAAAATGGGGAGAGCGACGAGAAGAAAAAAAAGTCGCAACCGGTGCCAGCGCTCAAAGTGGACGACCTGCTGGATCTGGTGCGCTTGCTGCCGGAGCAGCACTTCACGCAACCGCCCGCGCGCTACTCCGATGCGTCGCTAATCAAGACGTTGGAGAAATACGGCATTGGTCGTCCGTCGACCTACGCGTCGATTCTGTCGACCATCCAGCGCCGGGGCTACGCGGAACGGGAGCGGCGGCGGCTCAAGCCGACGAAGACGGGCTATCTGGTGAACGATTTGCTCGTCGAGCACTTCCCCGATCTGATCAACGTTGATTTTACCGCGAAGATGGAGCGTCAGCTCGACGAGATCGCCGGCGGCGAACGGGGGTGGGTCTCGCTTTTGCAGGAGTTCTATCCCCCCTTCGAGAAAACGTTGAAGAAAGCCGAAGCAGCGATCCCTGAGATGAAACAAGAAGAACCCGTGGGCCGGGATTGCCCCAAATGCGGCGCGCCGCTGATCATCAAATGGGGGCGCTACGGCAAATTCATCGGCTGCTCCAACTTCCCGGAATGCCGTCATACCGAACCGTGGTTGGAGAAAATCGGCGTACACTGCCCGGAATGCGAGGGCGGCGAGATTGTGGTGCGGCGCACGCGCAAACGCAACCGTCTCTTTTACGGCTGCTCCAACTATCCCGAATGCGAATTCACGTCCTGGAAGCGCCCGCTGAAACAGCCATGTCCGCACTGTGGCGGTATGTTGGTCCAGGCGCGCAAGAACGAGGCGGAGTGCCTGGCCTGCGGGGATATCACGCCCATGGATGCGTTGACAGCAGAAGACGAAGAGGAGAAGGTCCCCGCCTGATCCTGGTCGGTTGGTGAGCTAAAAACTTGTTCCAACGCCGGAGAGACCTCGGAGATTTTGGAGATCTCCGAGGTCTCTTGGGGATTTCGAAGCGACGGCCTGAGGGATGTTTCACATTTTCTCGGAAGGTATTGTTGCTCTTCCTAAGTAGTTACGTCTTGCTTTCCTATCCCGACGAAGTTATACTGCTATTGAAGACAAAGTACTAGGGAGAAGCTATGCGTTGGAAGAAAAGATGTGCGTTGACGGTCATCGCGCTGTTTGTGTTAATGGCCCTATCTGCCTGCGGGCTGGGGCGTCGTGTGGTGATGCCGCTGGGACAACAGGAGATCACGGATACGCCCGCGCCGACGTCCAAACCGCTGTCGACGGCGACTCCGACCCCGCCCAGTCCAACCGCGACAACGACGGAGACCCCTGCGCCAACAGCGGAGCCAGAACCGGCAGCGACGGCGCCAGAGATGCCAACCGAGGTCGTCCCGGCGCCTGAGCCGATCGATCTGCCGGCGGGATTTGGGATCTCCGTCTTCGCCGAGGAGCTACTCAATCCCCGGATGATGACGGTGGGGCCGGAGGGCGCGCTCTATGTGGCGGAGCGCGGGGCGCAGCGCGTCGTCCGTCTGCCGGACCGGGACGGCGATGGCCTGGCGGATGGCGTCGAAGTGGTGGCCGAGGCGGGCATGCAGGCGCCCAGCAGCATCGCCTTCTACGAGGACGGTTCGCTCTACGTCGGAGATACGACGCGCGTGCTGCGTTTCCATTCGCCGGAGGAGATCACCGAGGTCTGGACGGAGTACGACGTCATCATCGATGGGCTGCCGTCTGGCGGTCACACCACGCGCACGGTGCTCTTCAGCCCGGATTACGAGACGCTCTTCGTCTCCATCGGCTCTTCGTGCAACGTCTGTATCGAAGAAGACGAGCGTCGGGCGACTATCATGCGTTACGATCCCGATGGCAGCAACGGCGAGATCTACACGGAGGGCATGCGCAACGCCGTGGGCATTACCTTCCGTCCCGGAACCGAGGAGCTCTGGGCAACCAATAACGGGCGCGATTGGCTCGGCGACGATCAGCCGCCGGAGACCATCTACAAGCTGACATCCGCCGGCGCCGACGCTGGCTGGCCCCGCTGCCATTCCGGGCGCATCGTCGACCCCGATTTTGGTGAGCCGGGCGACTGCGAAGGCGTACTGGACCCCGTCGTCGAGATGCAGGCCCATTCTGCGCCACTGGGTCTGGGCTTCTACACGGGCGACCAGTTTCCCGAGACGTACCAAGGCGATCTGTTTGTAGCCTTTCACGGCTCCTGGAACCGGACGGTGCCCACCGGTTACAAAATCGTGCGCGTTCCGCTGGACGACGGCGTGCCCACCGGCGTCGAGGACTTCGCCGTCGGCTGGCTCCGCGACGATGGCTCGCAGTGGGGCCGCCCGGTGGACGTGATCACCGGGCCGGCGGACAGTCTCTTTGTCTCAGACGATGGAGAAGGTCGAATTTACCGGATCTTCTACGTGGAAAGCAGTGGATAGGACCGGGGGAATAAAGGGGAGTCGCTATGCTAGATGCGATACTGATTCTGTTGGGTGTGCTACTGTTAGGATTGTGCATCTATCGCAAGCTTGTCGGTGCTGCGTTTTTGCTGGGGGGCGTCTACGTTTCGACGCTGATTTCAGCGCTCTTCTATGAAGACGTCGCGTATCTTTTGAATGCCATTGGTAAGGGCGCAATCTGGTTCAAAGGGTTAGTGTTTCTGTTGGTCTATCTGTTGGTCCTGGCGATCTTCTTCGTCGTCAATCGGATCTCCTATCCCGACACGTCGTTGCCAAAACTCCGGTTCCTTGACCCGCTGCTTGGCGCGGTTGTGGGTCTGCCCGTCGCCGTCGTCAGCATGGCCCTGGTCTACCGAGCCTTTGGCTACATGGTCAGTCAGCAGTGGGAACCTTTTGCCACGTATAGTAATCTTTACATGGCCTGGGCGGGATCTCGCATCGGGCCGCTGGTCGACCGCCTTCTCTCCGCTTATCTATACTTGATCTACCCGTTTTTCATGCGGCAGGGACTGCCACCGGTGCTTCAGTAAGATAGATTCCCTCAAAAATGGGGTGCTCTGAAGGAGGATCCGTATGTTCAGTTTATTGGACGTTATCGTCTTGGCCGTGATCGCCGCCTCGTTCGCCTGGGGCATCTACCGGCAGACTGTGGGCATTGTGGTTTCCTGGTTTGGTTTCTACATCTCCGCCCTTTTGGCCGGATTGGTGGATCTTCTGGTCAGCGGCGCGCACGGGGTTGGCATCGGCATCGTGAGATCGCTGGGGGGTGAAGAGGAGTCCATTCATCTGCTTCAGGTGGGATTCTTTATTTTTATCCTGTTTGGAATCTGGTTGATCTATCATCTGATGTTTCAACTAGCCTTTGATGCTAACGACTTCCCTTCTTTTGGATGGCTTGATGGAATTCTGGGGGGGCTGTTGGGCATTGGACTGGGTATCTTGGTCAGCGCAGTTTTCGTCAATCTCTGGCGCGTGACCGTGGGATCGGCCTGGCAGCCGATGCACCTTTGGCAGCGCATGTACACTGTGTATTATACGAGTTTCTTTCCCGACCACCTGCGCCCGGCACTTAGAGTATTTAACCGGTTCTTACCGTTCTTTTTCACCCGTCAACCGCTACCGCTTTCGCTTTGATTGCTGCTGAACACTTGCTGCCCTGAAAAAAGGGTCAGCCAAAGAAAATATGGGTATATGTTGTGGTTGGGCGCAGCCCAACCACAACATATAGTAAGTGTCTCTTTCTCTACTGAAAAAAGTCAATCTAACCGCAGAGCACGCAAAGGTCACAGAGATTCTTAGGTTTGCTATAGCTTTTTATCATGAGATCCGACGAAATGCAAAAATAGTTAAACATGCTATGGATTTTCTATCAGCGTTCTCGGCGCTCTCTGCGGTAAACAGGCTTTTTTCACCAAAGTCAACATTTGGCCGACTTTTTTTCAGGTCAGCCAACACTTGAAAGGCCATCTAAATAGAGATGAACCATCATTGGGAAACACTGGAATACACGAAGATACTGGAGCGTCTGGCCCGCCATACCGATTTCTCCGGCGGGGCAGCGTTGGCCGAGGCGCTCGAACCGGCGCCTCATATTCGGGAAGCGCAGGAACACTTGCAACTTACGGCAGAGGCCCGCGCGCTCCTGGAGGCACATCCCGAATTCGGACTGGGCGGGATTTCAGACGTCCGGCCGCTGGTGGATCGAGCACGTCACGGCTTGACGCTCGATCCAACCGAATTGTTGCAGGTGCGAGATACCTTGCGCGGCGCTCGGCAGGTGCAGCGCCGAATCACGCGGCTGGAGGCACAGTTTCCGGGGCTAGCTGATATCGCCTGGCGCATTGCCGATCAGACGTCTCTGGTCGATGCCATCACCGGGGTGTTGACGGACCGGGGCGACATCCGCGACAACGCGTCGTCGGAACTGGCGCGTATCCGCCATGACCTGGAGGTCTCCCAGAACCGCATTCGCACCAAGTTGGAGCGGATGTTGGGCTCGTCCTCGGTGGCGCCCTATCTCCAGGAGGCCGTCATCACCCGGCGCGAGGGACGGTACGTTATCCCCGTGCAGGCCAGCTACAAGAGCAAGGTCGAGGGTATTGTTCACGATCGCTCCTCCAGCGGCGTTACCTACTTTATGGAGCCGCTGGCCGTCGTCGAGCTCAACAACGCGCTGCGGGAGCTCAAACTGGCGGAAGAAGAGGAGATCCGGCGTTTGCTGGTCGCGTTGGCACAGAGCGTCCGGGAAGCGAGCGATGAGATTGTCGCCACGGTGGGAGCGCTGGCAAGTCTGGATTTGACCATGGCGAAGGCGCGTTACGCTGAGGCGCTGGAAGCCACCGCGCCGGAGCTGGTCGCCATCCCCAAGGATCCGCCGGATGCAGAGCGCGACAATCTCCACGCCGGCACCGTGGTGCGGATGCGCGGCGCCCGGCATCCGCTGCTCGCGCCTGAGATCGTCGTGCCGGTGGACGTGGAACTCGACGAGGCGACGCACGTGCTGGTCATCACCGGGCCGAACACCGGCGGCAAGACGGTCACGCTCAAGACGGTGGGGCTGCTGGCACTGATGGCAAGGGCTGGCCTGCACATCCCAGTCGACGCGGGCGCCGTTCTCTCCTATTTCGACGCCATCTACGCGGACATCGGTGACGAGCAGTCCATTGAGCAGAACCTCTCGACCTTCTCGTCGCACCTTGGTAACATCCTCTCCTTTCTGGAGAAGACAGATCACCGGGCGCTGGTGCTACTCGACGAGTTAGGTGCAGGCACCGATCCGGCCGAGGGGGCGGCGTTGGCGCGCGCATTGCTGGAGGCCTTCCGTGAGCGACGTTGCACCGCTTTCGTCGCCACTCACTATCCTGAGCTGAAGCTCTACGCGCACAACGTGCCCGGCGTCCGCAACGCCTCCATGCAGTTCGACCCGGAGACGCTGGCGCCCACCTTCCGGCTGACCATCGGTCTGCCCGGTCGCTCCAACGCCTTTGCCATTGCGCGGCGCCTGGGCATGCCGGAGGCTGTGGTGCAGGCCGCCGAGGAGATGATCTCCGGCGAAGCGCTGCGCGCCGACGAGATGCTGGATGATCTGCACCGGTTGCGCGTCCAGGAAGCGCAGGCGCGTGATGCCGCTCGGCGTGCGAAAGTGGAAACCGAGGCCCGGGCCAAAGCACTGCGGGAGCGTCTAGCGAACATCGACGAGGAGCGGCGCGCGATCCTGCGCGAGGCGGAGGCCCAGGCCCGCGATGAGTTGGATGCGCTGCGCCGGGAGATCCGCGACGTGCGGAGGCGCGTGCAGCTGGGCGTGCCCACCGAACACTCGCGCGAGACGCTTAAAGAGGCCGAGGCGGCTTTCGAGCAGCTCGAGGACGCGGTCGAGACGTCGGCGCCGGAGCCGCTGGTCGCCGAGGCGGTTGAGCCATCTGGCGCTTCAACGGGTGCGCTGCGGGTGGGGGACGCTGTGCGCGTGCGTTCGTGGGATATGAAAGGGACGCTCGTCGGGCTGGAAGGCGATGAGGCTGAGGTGCAGGCCGGGGTTTTGCGCACGCGCGTTCTCCTTGATGACGTCGAGCGCGTGGCCAAACCCGAGGCGGCAGAGGAGCCGGACCGGACGCCGGTTATTCAGGCGTCGTCCGCGCCGGATATGGAGCTGGATCTGCGCGGCATGACGGCGGCAGATGCACGTCAGCGCTTGGATCGTTATCTGGATGATGCGGCGATGTCCACGATACCCTGGGTGCGGATCATCCACGGCAAAGGCACCGGCGTGCTGCGGCGCACCGTGCGCGAGTTCCTGAACGGGCATCCGCTGGTCACCGCCTATGAGGCTGCAGCCCCAAAAGAGGGCGGTGAGGGGGTAACCATCGCGCAGTTGGTGAAAGTCTGATGGGAGCCCAAAATACAGGACGGGGACACCACATTGGTGTCCCCGTCCTGCTGTAGTTGGTGATTGCGCTTAGGTCGTCTTTTTATCCTCTTTAGTCGTCGGCTCTGTCTTCTCGGTCTCTGTTGTTGACGAACCGTTATCGCTATCTGCGCTCTCCTGGCGACTGCTGGGCGTTGCGGTCGATGACTTGGCCCGGTTGTCCGTCACATAAAAGCCCGATCCCTTGAAGATAATCCCCGCCGGTTGAATCAGCCGTACGACCTCACCGCCGCATTCCGGGCACGTATCGATGGGGGGATCGGAGAAATGCTGACGGCGCTCAAAGCGCAGCCCACATTCGTTGCATTTGTATTCGTACAGCGGCATGGCTATAACCTCCACTCCTTATCCCACGGACGCTTAAACAGCGTCTTGGCAGATCCAAAATTACAGGTTTTATCTGAATCAATGTATAGATACGACCTTCCTATTATAGAGCATCCCTTTGCTTTGACAAGTTGTGGTTCGGTTGGGATTTCGAAGCGAGTCTGCTGGTGAAAACGCCCTCCGTACCGTAGAAACTGCGTAGACGAAAGCAAGGCAAACGAAGCTGGGGTTGATGCGGGAGGGAAACATGATGGGAAGCCGCCTATGGCGTTTGAGCGACCCTGGAACTGCTTCGTTTGCCCGAGTCTGCCCGTTCTTGACAAACCTCTGCTTTCCGTTACCATAGTATCCGTTGACTCTTGAAAACGATGTTCGAAAGGTGCCGAGGGTTGGAGCCTGCGCAGCAGTGCCCTCCGAACCCCGCCAGGTCCGGGAGGAAGCAACGGTAAGGTGTGGTGTCTGG
>CAYVKR010000083.1:0-11753 GCA_964452025.1 uncultured Anaerolineales bacterium | reverse complement strand
TCACGGGTACGGAGCCACCCGACTTGCAGTCCACAGCCAACCTTCCCCGTCGAATCCTATCATCCCCAATCACAAGTATAGCATATGTCTGAAATTTGTCTAATAAACTGTGAGCAGGCGTTCGCGACCTAGAAAAGGGCGGATAAGCGCCGGCAGATCTCTTCCAGAAAAGCACGTTCCTCTTCAGTGAAAGCGTTGAGCGTATGTGAGTCGATATCTAACTCTCCCACAATGGTGCCTTTTTTAAAGATAGGGATCACAATTTCCGACTGGACATCCGGGCTGCAAGAGAGATAGTTCTGCTCTTGGCTCACATCTTGGATCACGAAGGTGGCTTCGGTATCCGCAGCCTGACCACAGATACCCTCCCCGAAGGCGATGTGGGTGTGTTCAGTCGGTTCGCCGACGTAGGGGCCCAGCACCAGCTCGCGCGCCTGGGTCTCGTCGACGAGGTAGAAGCCTACCCAGTCGAAAGATGGGAACCTATCCGCAAGCAACTGGCTGATCTCCATCAGCTGTGCCTCGCGGGCGTCGTCCCTTGCGATAATCTGATCTACGTATTTCAACAGTTGATCGTGTTTCGTTGTCATGCACGTGCTCCCTGAGATAGCCTGATACATAAGACCGACCAGCTATCACGTTAGCGATAGCTGGCTTGCTGATGATTCCGGCGCGCGTTCCTTGATCCTGCGGTCGATTCGATTAGGCCAAAGGCTCGAACATGTCTTTGGTGGCGCCACATTCAGGGCATTCCCAATCGTCGGGCAGATCCTCGAAGGGGGTGCCGGGGGCAATACCGCCATCAGGGTCACCTACCTCTGGATCATAAATCCAACCGCATACGATACATTCCCATTTCTGCATGTGTAACCTCCCTCAGTGTTTGATTGTACCTATGACCAACGGACAATGGTAGCCATTTACGTGGATGGATATGTCCCTAATGTCCCCGGCGCTTAGGATTTCTCCGGCGCGGTGTGTTATTACTGATGAACATATATCAGTTGGAGCAGTTGTCAAATTCAGACCTAGGTTGACTGTTGCCTCATGCCCATGCTGGGCAAACGAAGCAGTTCCAGGGTGGCTCAGACGCAATGACGGCTTCTAATCATGTTTGCCACGCGCATCAACTCCAGCGCGCATCAACCCTGGCTTCGTTCGCCTGGCTTTCGTCTATACAGATTCTACGGTGCGGAGGGGGGTTTCTCCATCTGACTCGTTTTGAAATTCCATGCTGGCTGTCTATTTGGGGGATTTGACGTACAATACTTTTGTATCATGTTTGAGGCGTTGACATGAGTTACCAATGTCCACATAGAGAACGAGCCAATTCTCCAGGGGTGAAAGCCCTGAGTGACGAAGATCAGATTCATGATCTATCCCCAAAATGCGATGGACAAGGGCATCATTTGCGTGTATACTAAACATAGATAATCGGCGTCTTGAGTTCGGAGATTCCTTTGAATGCGCCCCTCTTTATCAACGACACGCTTTTGTCGCTAGCCTAGCTATGAGTCCGACTACAAATGTTGATGCTGCTGTTCAGTAGATGAAATCATCGTGTCATAATCGGTACGCTTTGGAGTGAGGGTTGGATGAAAGCGGTGAGATGGATTTTTAGCTGTGTGTTGGTATTTTCCACCGCGACCGTTCTGGGCGTGATGCCCGTCTTTGCTCAGGTCGGGGATCCGCCGAGTGTGTCCTCAGAGGGCGACTGTCGTGTGTACAAAGAGTTTGAGGATTATGTCGAAAATCATGGTGGTGAAGAGATCTTTGGCTATCCAATCTCAAATCCCTTCTGGCAAGGTGGGGTATTGGTTCAGTATTTCCAGAATGCGCGCATAGAGTCGCATCCCAATAACCCGCCGCGCTATCAAGTGCAGTTAGGTCTTTTGGGCGACGAGTTGAGTTATCGCGATGACCCCATCACTCGACCTCGTTTTCTTCATGCGCGACGCCATTTCTTTCCAGAAACTGGACACATCGTCTCCTATGCGTTTCTTGACTATTTCAAGAAGCACGGCGGCATCGATCTGTTTGGTTATCCTATCACGGAGATGCACTACGACGATGGGCGGATCATACAGTACTTTCAGCGCCTGAAATTATCCTGGCATCCTGAGGACACCCGGTCGCCTGTCCATGTGGGCAATTTGGGTGAAATCTATTTTGATACGTACAAGGACAATTTCCCGGATGAAGCGTTTTGTGGAGAGACCAGCGAGCCGACCGATCTCCGCGTTATGTCACAGGAGATAGACTTGACGGTCGATGTCAAATACCCGGTGATGACCAAAGAGGTCGAGCAAATTGTCTCGGTATTGGTCAGAGACGAAGATGGGAATGAGATGTCAGGGATTGAGGTGCGGATAGCACTTAAGGATCAAGCGGGACGGACCCTATCGGCGGTTAAAGGGGTGTCTACCAACGATAGGGGATTTGCCCAAGTCTCCTTGCCCGTGGAAAATGTAGATCGGGGAGAGAATGTTGCTGTGGAAGCCGTGGTGACCTATGGGGGTCGCGAGACAGCCAAAGAGATTGTCTTCTTGGTTTGGTGGTAAGCGAGACTTGCGCTATCACGTGCTGAGCGCGGAGGATTCCTCCGCGCTCTTTCTATGGGCAAACGAAGCAGTTCCAGGGTGGATCAGACGTGTTTGCCACGCGCATCAACCCCGCCTTCGTTCGCCCGGCTTTCGTCTATACAGATTCTACGGCGCGGAGGGTGTTTTCTCCAGCTGACTTACGTCGAAACCCCTCTATTCCTCGGATTTGTGGTTGGAGCCGGTCAACCCCAGGCGGTCTTTGAGACGATTGAACCACGATGCTCGCTGATCATCTGGTGAGGACGTCGTCCTCTTCCCCTGAAAGCGTGCCATGGCTTTACGCAGCTTCTGAATCTTGACACGCCGTTCTTGCTTTTCATTCATACCGATTCACTTCCTGAACTTGGATGTGAGTTGGGTGGATATATAGCGTCTTACATACCCCTAGGATGCACCTGGTGTTTCGGTGAACATATAGCCCACGCCTCGAACGTTAACGATATACCGGGGTTCGGACGGCACAGGCTCCAATTTGGTGCGCAATCTGCGAATGTGCACGCGGACAATGGATCGGGCGCCCATCGCATCGGTCTCATAGCCCTGCGCGCACCGGATCAGCTGTTGAGGCGTCTGTACATTGTCCACGTGTTGCATGAGGCATTCCAGCAGTCTGAACTCGGTGGGGGTGAGGTCGATGGGGTGTCCTGCCCGGACGACAAGATGCTTGGAACGATCCAGAACGACATCCGCCACGTGTAACGTGTCCTCATTTCCCTCACTTGGGTCGGTGATGTCCCGGACGCTGTCCTCCACCGTGGCTAGTTCCTGCACCGTGTTCTGCAGTTTGGAGATCAGGGACTGGCGGTGTCTTTCTCGCTCCAATTCGTTGAGTCCGACCCGTGCCGTGGCGAGAATGTCCTCAACAGGACAGGGCTTTAGCAGATAATCGTAAGCGCCCTTTCGCAATGCCTCGATAGCCGTCTCCAGTGTCGCGTATCCAGTGATCAGAATGACGACCAGATCGGGCTTGGTTTCGCGTAAGGCCTCCAGGACCTGCAGCCCGTCTATTCCTGGCAACTTGAGATCGAGAATCACCAGGTCGAAGGGAACCTCCTCTTTGGTCAGACTCAGCGCTTCCTCACCAGAAGCCGCCAGCGTCACGTCGAAGTTCTCCAGTCGCAGTGCTTCACCCAGGGTGATGCGTTCGGCTGCTTCGTCGTCGATAACCAGCACGCTAGCTCTTCTCATGGGACCCCCCTGATCTGTTGGCTGGTAACCGTACAATGAAGGTAGCGCCACCTTCGTCGGGACTTTCGACGTCAATTTCACCGCCATGATACTCTATGATACCATAGCTGATGGCTAATCCGAGGCCGGTTCCCGTGGACTTGGTCGTGTGAAAGGGCTCAAAGAGATGATCCTGAACCTCAGATGCGATGCCAGGGCCGTTGTCACGGAACGCCACGACGACCTGCGCTCTCTCCGCATGGTAGGCGATGCCCACCTGGAGCTCTCCGTTCTCGCCCATGGCCTCGATGGCGTTGAGGATGATGTTGAGGAAAACCTGGGTCAGTTGGTTTCTGGATCCCTGAACGCGCGGAATGTCGGAGTCTAGCCGGTGCATGACCTTGATGTGGGCCTGTTTGAGGCGTTTGCCCGCCAGCGTCAGGGCGTTATGGACCGCTTCGTTGGGGTCGATGAGCGTTAGGGTGCTGGATGCGGGACGGTAGAAATCGAGCATACGGCGCACGACATCGACCAGGTGTTCCACTTCTTCCTGGGTAATTTTCAGGTAGCGCTGGCGTCCTGGCTCATCCATGCTGGGATGTCGTGCCAGGTGCAGGCTGTTCTGAATAGCCTGGAGTGGATTGTTGATCTCGTGGGCGATAGAGGCCGTGAGCCGTCCCACTGCAGCCATCTTTTCCGCCTGGATGAGTTGACTCTGGGAGCGCTCTAAAGCTTCTGCGAAAGCTGTCACCTCGCCGTATAGCCGGGCGTTCTCCACGGTGATGGCAACAGTAGCCGCCATGCGTTCCAGCAGGGGAACGTGTTTCTTTTCTAGGGAGTAGCTCTTTCCCAGCACGGTTAGAAAGCCCATGGTATGATCCTGGCTGCCCAGTGGGACGTAGAGCTCATCAAGCTCTGGCATATCCACGATATCGCACCAGAAACTCTCTTGTACCGCAGTTCGTAGCACGGGCGCGCCCTGATTCAGCGCGTTCTCCACGGAAAGCGCGTCTAACGGCGTGACTCTGCCTTCCAGCCAGATGTCTTCTGGTCCTTTTGCAGTACGGACAATCCACTCGTCGCGCGTTTCATCGTTGAGGATGATCAGGAGAACGTCCGCGTCGACCAGGCGCTCCAGTCCCTCCAGCGCGGAGATCAAGACCTGATCGAGATCCAGGCTGCCGGCGACCATGCGGTTGATCTCATCGAGCATCGCCAGCTCTTCGTTGCGGCGCCGCAGCGCTTTTTCCGTGCGCCGGATGCGCAACACGACGTTGAGACGCGCCAGCAGCTCGTGGGGATTGAAAGGCTTGGTGATGTAATCCTCGGCGCCCAGGTCGAGGCCGCGTGTCTTTTCGGCGATGGCGTCCACTCCGGTGAACAGGATCACGGGAATCTGCTGCAATACAGGGTCGGCTTTCAGCTGTTGAAGGACCTGGAAGCCATCGATATCGGGCAGCCGAACGTCCAGTAGCACGGCGTCTACATCTGAGAAACTATCCGCAACCTCGCGACGGAGTAGAGCCAGGCCGGCTCGCCCCGCATTGGCGGCCAAAACGTCATGAGACGTCAGAGTCAGGATCTCCTGAACCAGCGTGACCATTTCAGGATCGTCGTCGATGACCAGGACCTTGCTTGTATTCATCTCTCCTCTTTGCTGCCAGGACGTTATAGGGCACGCGTTGCTGATCTATCCAAGAACCACGCGCGCGTACCTGTCAAGGCTCGGAACGCGGTTCTATCTTCACCCTAACTGGATCTGTCTTCGTCTCGTTGCCGGCGGCATCGTAGACTTTCACGTAGAAGGAATACTGTCCTACGCCTTCCAGCGTCCAGTTGATGTTATAGGGTGCGACGCTCTTGACTTCGAAGGGCTCCTCCTCGTCGTTCTTGTAGAACTCCACGCGGTCGGTGGCGTAGGCGTCGTTGACCTCAACGTTGATATTGACCCACTCGTCGAAGCCAAACTCATAGGTCTGACCTTCAGGCGGATACGTCAGATCTGCGTCCGGTGGCGTGTTGTCCACCGTCAACTGTAGAATGGCTTGACGCACGTTCTGGTTGTGTTCCACAGCTTGCAATTGCAAGGTGTAGAAGCCATCTTCCAATTCGGTGGTGTCGAAGATCTCCAACACATTCTTATCTACCTGATTGTTGTGATCGGGGCCGATCTGCGTCCACTCTGTCGGATTCATGCCAGCTCCGTAGACCAGCCGGTAGAAGGCGAAATCGCCGCCCCGCGCGTTGCCCATGATGGGCAACGCGCCCCGCACGTAAGAATAAGCCGTCGGGCTGATGATAGCGACCTCCGCGTTGGCCAAGTCGGGGCCGTAGATCGTGTCGTATTCCGTCGGCGGCGTCGGTGGACGCTCGTCCTCGGGCAGGCTGTGCAACCAGTCCTGTGCCTCGGAGGGATAGACCTCGTAGACCCGCTCCTCCACCAGCTCCGGCGGCGTGTAAATCGTCGCCAGCTTGCCCGTCTCCCGGTTGACCGGGTAGGCCTGGTAGAGCGTATCTTTTTCCGTCGGTTCGGTGCCGGGGATCATCAGCTCCGTCGTCACCGGACAGTGATCGTTGGGTAGCTTCCCGGACTTCTTGCAGATCTGCACCTCCACCAGGCCTTCGGGTCGCGTGAAGGGCACGATGGGTTCTCCCTCGTGCAGGTACTCCATCACCGCGTGCCAGATGTAAGATGCCCCCCGTGAGCCGGGCGTATTCTCCATCTTCTCGCGCTGGTCCGTATTGCCCATCCAGACGCCGGTGACGTATTGCGGCGTGAAGCCGATGGTCCAGTTATCCGTGAAGTCGTTGGTCGTGCCGGTCTTGGCGCCGGCCGGTCGCTCGTTGGTCAGTTCCAGCGCGTTGGGCGTGCCAAACGCGGGGATACGTGCCAGCCGGTCCGAGAGGATGTCGGTGATCAGATAGGCCAAGCGCTCGTCCAGCACGCGCTGCGATTCAGGCTGATCATACCGGTAGAGCACGTTGCCGTTCCGATCCTCAACCCGCAGGATCGCCACGGGATTCAACTCGCGGAAGCCGGGACGCTGTTCTTCTTCCGGCACCGGTTGACCGGACATGACGCCATGGGTGGCGAAGAGGCTGAAAGCGTAGGTCATGTCGATGAGGTGAACCTCGCCGCCGCCCAGCGTCAGGCTCAGCCCGTAGTGCTGCAGGCCCTTATCAAGGGTGTTGATGCCCATGCGGTGCGCAGTGCGCAGCACGTTATCGATGCCGGCGATGGACATGGCCTCGACCGCCGGTATGTTCAGCGAGCGGGCCAGCGCGCTTCGCAGGCTGACGGGGCCGTGATAGTTGCGCGTGTAGTTCACCGGTACGTAGGGCGGTCGACCTTCGCCTTGCTCAAAGGCCTTGCGCACGTCCATGAACATGTGCGCGGGATTGTAACCCTGTGAGAGCAGCGTCACGTAGGTGAAGGGCTTGAAAGACGAGCCGGGCTGTCGCAATCCGTTGACCGCCACGTTGAACTTGCCGTCAATCTCCTCGTTCCAGTAGTCGGCGCTGCCCACCATGGCCAGAATCTCGCCCGTCGTCGGTCGGATCACCATCACTGCCGCGTTGTTGACGTTATGATTCACGCCGATGCGCCGCGCGGGTACATCCGGGATGTATTGCGCGGCCACACAGCCGTCCGCCGTTGCCTCCGGGATAACCGTGGTAGGCTCTTCGCCGTTGAGAATGCGCAGGTACGTCTGCGCTGAGCACTGCGCCTGCCGGTTTAGATCGAGATCCAGCGTAGTGTAGACGCGCAGACCGCCGCCGGCGACCAGCTCTGGCCCGTATATCTCCTCCATCTTGCGCCGCACGTACATGGAGAAATGGGGGGCCTTAATGTCGAAGCGCTCTTCGGATTCCGCGTAAGTCAGCGGTTGCGTGGTCGCCGCATCCGCCTCCGCCTGCGTGATGTAGCCTTCTTCCACCATGCGACGCAGGGCAATTTCCTGTCGCTGCTTGGCCTCCTCAGGCGCGTCGAAGGGATTGAAGGCCGGAGATTGGGGGATATGTACCAGCATGGCCGATTCCGCCAGCGTGAGATCGACGGCGGGCTTCCCGAAGTACGTGCGCGCCGCCGCGTCGATGCCGTAGGCTAGATTCCCATAGAAGATGGTGTTGAGATACCATTCCAGGATCGTCTCCTTTTCGTAAAGCCGGGTCAGTTCCATGGAGACCAGCACCTCAATGATCTTGCGGCTGTAGCTCTTCTCAGCCTGCTCCTCAATGGTAAAGACCGACCGCTTGACCACCTGCTGGGTGATGGACGAGGCACCCTGTACTGATTTACCCTGTAAGTTGTTAAGGAAAGCGCGGGCGATGCCGTACCAGTCGAAGCCTGGATTGGTCCAGAACTTCTTGTCCTCCATGGCGACCGTGGCGTCAATCAGATGTTGCGGTATTTCGTCCAACGAGATCCAGTTTCGGTCGCCGGCGTTGGGATCGATCACCTCATAAAGCAGCGTCTGGCCCGTCCGGTCGTAGATTTTGGTGGTCTCGAAGCTCTCAATGCTGACCGACTCCACCTCTTCCGGCGTAGGCAGATCCTGAGTCACCAGGGAATAGCCAGCCGCTGCCGTTCCCACCGTCGCGCCGACGAAGAGGAATGAGCCAAGCAGCGAGATCAGGACAATCACACCTGCAACTCGCAGGGCCAGATTGATGCCGGTGCGGCTCCGCGAGCGACGGCGTTGGCGCTGCGCCACGATCAGCGAGCGGATGATCTTGATCGGGATTTTATTGTTCATAGGCTAATGGTTGCCTCCAACCCTATCTATTTTATCGTCAGGACGCTCTCGACCGTGTTCATAGGCAAACATCCTAACTGTTTCATTAAGGGAACTTCGCCATTATGGTATCATGCCGTCATTATCCCTCAATCTGGAGCATTTGACAAGCAAATGCCTCGATAGTTTGCCCGTCTAACTTTCACTGCTTGACGAATTCTCAATTTACATTAGAATGTAGACACTTGGTTTACATGGAGGGCTATGTTTGAATCATTGACAAGCAAGCTCCAGGGCATCTTCGATGAACTGGGTAAGCACGGCGTATTGCGGGAGGGGGACGTCAAGTCTGTCCTCCGCGAAATTCGCCTCGCACTTTTAGAAGCAGACGTCAATTACAAGGTTGTCAAGGATTTTACCAAGCGCGTCCGCGAGCAGGCGGTCGGTGAGGAAGTCTCCAAAGCGCTGAATCCAGCCCAGCAGGTCGTCAAGACCGTGCATCAGGAGCTGGTGCACACCCTGGGCGATCCGGGGCGGCTTGAACTGACAGGCGCGGCTCCGTACGTGATCATGCTTGTGGGCCTGCAAGGGTCGGGTAAGACCACCACGGTCGCCAAGTTGGCGCGGTACCTGCGTGAGAAAGGCCGGTTCCCCCTCATGGTCGCCGGGGATACCTATCGTCCCGCTGCTATCACTCAGCTGGAAGTGCTGGGACGGCAGTTGGATTTGCCGGTTCATAGTGAGCATGGCAAAGACCTGCATCCGCCGGATATCTGCGCGCGCGGTCTGCAGGCAGCCAACGAGCGTGGCTCCGATGTCGTTATTCTCGATACGGCGGGCCGGCTGCAGATCGACGATGAGATGATGGCGGAACTTGAAGCCATCCGGGATCGAGTGCATCCCGTCGAGATTTTGCTCGTCGCCGACGCTATGACAGGTCAGGAGGCCGTCAACATCGCCACGGGCTTTCATGAGCGCGTAGGGTTGACCGGCCTGGTGCTGACAAAGATCGACGGTGATGCGCGTGGCGGCGCAGCCATCAGCATGCGGGAAGTCACCGGCGTGCCCATCAAGTTCTTGGGGACGGGTGAGAAGCTCGGCGCGTTGGAGCTTTTCCACCCGGATCGGCTCGCCTCACGTATCTTGGGCATGGGCGACGTCATGACGCTGATCGAGCGGGCTGAAGAGACCTTCGACATGCAACAGGCCGAGCGCATGGAAAAGCGGCTCCGTCAGGGGGAGTTCGATCTGGAAGACTTTCTAGAGCAGCTCCGCCAGGTGCGACAGATGGGACCGATCGGCGAGTTGCTGGGCATGGTGCCTGGCATGAACCGCCAGCTGCGCGGCATCAATATTGATGAGGCCCAGACAGAGGAGCAACTCAAGCGCGTCGAGGCGATGATCCTCTCGATGACGCCCGAAGAACGGCGCCATCCGAAGATCATCAATGGGAGCCGCCGCCGACGTATTGCACAAGGTAGCGGCACGGAAGTCCACGACGTCAATGTGCTGCTCTCCCAGTACCGGCAGATGAAAAAAGTGATCAGGCAGCTCAACAAAGGCAAGATGAAGGGGCTGGGCATCCCGCGTCTGTTCTAGGGTGGGCCCGTCCCTGAACTCTGTTTTCATACATCTACATCCACATTGTTTTAGTACCGACTGGTAGGAGGAATATGCTTAAGATAAGACTGCGGCGGGTTGGCAAAAAGAAGCAGCCCAGCTATCGAATTGTTGTCGCCGAATCCACGGCACCGCGTGACGGTCGATTTGTCGAAATCATCGGGGTTTACAATCCTCGCACTGAGCCGGAAACGGTGAAGATCGAGGAGGATAGAGCGTTACACTGGCTAGACGTTGGCGCTCAGCCCACAGAATCTGTGGCGCGTATTTTCAGAACCCACGGCACCATGGCGCGATTTGAGCGTCTGCGGGCCGGCGAATCTCTGGAAAGTCTGGTGGCTGAGGCGGAAGCGCCGGAAGTTCCAGAAGCATCTGAGGAACCAATTTCTGAAGAACCTGAGGCCACTGAAGCAGAGGCCGAAGAGGCAGCTGCCGAATCTGAAAGCTCTGTTGAAGAAGAAGTTGAAGAGACTGTAGAGTCTGACGAGGAGACCGAATCGGAAAGCGAAGCATCCGCCGAGGAAGAGCCCACCGAAGAGGTGTAGGGACATCATAACGTACGGAAGACGTAGGCACGAAGAAGCGTGGGCTGCAAAGCCTCACTTCGAACATCGTCATTGTTTACCTATCCCGTTTACCAAACTAAAGGAGGAGCGCCATGTCGAAGGTCTACGATCTAGTTGAGTACATTGTTAAGTCATTGGCGGATAAGCCCGAAGAGGTCAATCTCTCTGAGATCGAGGGGGAGACGTCGATCATGCTGGAGCTTCGTGTGGCTCCAGAGGACATGGGCAGGATGATCGGCCGAAAAGGACGAACCATCAACGCTATGCGCTCATTAGCGCGGGTGCTTGCAGCCAAGATGGGGAAAAAGGTCACTCTGGAGATTCTATGACGAGAGTTGTGCCTCTCGGCCAAATCCGAGGCTCAGGATATGCCTAAACCGCAACCTGAGCCTCGTTTTTTGGCGATTGGACGCGTTACACGCCCTCACGGCATCCGGGGTGAAGTGCGGATGGAACTCTTCACCGATTACCCGGAGCACGTCGCCGACGTGCCAGCGGTCTACGTGGGATCGCAGCGACGACGTCACGAAGTCAAGCGCGCGCGTCTTCACAAGGGGCGTCTCCTGCTGCACCTCAAGGGATACGATGACCGCGATGCGGCGGAGGCCCTGCGCGGTCAGCTGGTCGAAGTAGCCATTGAGGACGCTGTTCCTCTGGAAGTGGATGAGTACTACGAGTTCCAGCTGGTGGGTCTGCGGGTTACGACCGAGGACGGGCGCGAGCTCGGCGAGCTGGTGGAGATCCTCGATACGTTGGGCGCCAATGACGTCTACGTCGTCCACGGTCTCTATGGGGAGGTCCTCCTCCCGGCAATCGAGGACGTGGTGCGCGAGGTGGATCTGGACGAGGGGCGCATGGTGGTGCACCTGTTGCCCGGTCTCTGGGACGCTCCAGATTGAGTGCTAAGTCCGTCTGCACATTCCAGAGCATTCACCTGTGCTGATGTCTGTCACGATAGCACTACGTGCCTCACGGCTGCGGTGAGGCAGGGATCGTGCTGTGAATTTTGGGTCTCTGGGATTTCGCCGGGTGGCCCAAAAACGATCTTAAATTTTCACCAC
>CAYVKR010000082.1:0-11842 GCA_964452025.1 uncultured Anaerolineales bacterium | reverse complement strand
GGACGTACAGTCGGGCGATCTCAACGTTCAGGTGCCGGTCACCTCAAACGATGAGTTGGGGGATCTGGCAGCGGGTTTTAACGCTATGGTGGACGGATTGCGCCAGGAAGAGATGATCCGCCGGCTGTTCGGACGCTACGTCACGCCGCAGGTCGCCGAGCACGCCATCGCTCACGGCTCCGAGTTGGGCGGTCAGCAGACGGTGGCGACGGTGCTCTTCGCCGATATCCGTGACTTCACCGCGCTCACGGAGCGCCTGCCGGCCGCTATGGTGCTTGATCTGCTCAACCGGTACTTCGAGGCGATGTCCGAGGCGGTCATCCGCCGCGGTGGGCTGATCAACAAATTCGGCGGCGACAGTCTGTTGGCGGTGTTTGGCACGCCGCTCAATCCATCCGAGCGCCAGGCCGACGAGACCATCCACGCCGCCCAGGAGATGCTGCTGGCGCTGGAGCGCTTCAACCGAGATCAGCAACGCCGGGATGAACCGGTGCTGCACATCGGATTGGGCATCGCCACGGGCCAGGTCATCGCCGGGAACGTGGGGAGCGAGGAACGGCTGGAGTACACCGTCATCGGTGACACCGTCAACCTGGCCAGCCGCCTCGAAGCGTTGACCAAGACACGCCCGGAAACGGTGTTGATGGATGGCGCCACCGCCGCAGAGATTACGGACGTGACGTTGACGCTAGTGGGTGACGTTCAGATACGCGGCAGGCAGGCGCCGGTCACACTGTACAGCATGCCCCGGTGATGCCCCAGGACTATGAGGCTGCTGCTATTCACGGAGTCCATCGGGGTTTTTCACCACAGAGAGCGCTGAGCCCGCAGAGAAAGAACCTTTTTTTTCTCTGTGCTCTCCATCGGCTCTGCGGTGAGATGTGGGGAATCACCAGCGCCTACCGGCTTGACACGCGGACGCGGTACAGACCTGCTCACTCTTGCGGGGCCACGCGCCGGGCGTAGTCCTGCCCCAGGATGACGACGATGTCGTACTCAGCCGTGGGGTTCTCGCCGTTGACCACCGACGAGCGGGGCAGCCCCAGCTGCGCAACCAGCTCATCGGCTACAGCGGGAAAGTCACGGTTGAGGATGATCAGGGAGCTGTCGTAATCCTGCCGGTTGGCGTTGGCGAAGTTGGTGACGGTGAAGCCGTTGGCGGTCAGGAAATCGGCGGTGGATTGGGCCAATCCCGGCGTGAGGGTACCGTTGAGCACCGATAACGTGGCAGGCTCCGCGCTCTCCTCCGTCTCCGGCACTTCCTCAGGCGCTTCCACCGGTTCCAACCCGAAGATATAATCACGCTTCTCACGCATGCGCTCGCGGATGGGCACCAGCACCATGGAGTCATCGGGCGTGGTCCAGTTCTCGGTGCAGTTTTCATCGATAACGGCGAAATGTATCGCCTCCGCGTCGATTTTCCGCGCCAGTCCCGCCAGGGCCACCGCCTGATCCAGTTTGAGATCCGTGCTGGACGACGCCTCCACCATGGCATAGAGCTCAGGCGCTTTACTGACCAGGCGCGTCAAGACGGCGGGCTGGGTGGCTTTCTCCAGAATCGCCAGGATCACCTGCTGCTGGCGACGCGCCCGGTCGAAGTCGCCGTTGCCGGTGTGCCGGGTGCGGGCATACTTGAGCGCCAGCTCGCCGTCGAAGTGCTGCTCACCAGCCTCAATGGTGAGCGGATCGTAACCGTAGTTCGCGTCGGGATAGAGAGGATCGTCGATGGTCTCCTCGACGTCGATGTCAATGCCGCCAATCTCATCGACCAGGTCGGTAAACGCCTGAAAGTTGACGCGGACGTAGTAATCGATCTCAAAGCCCAGGTTGTGTTCCACCGTCTCCACAGCCAGGGCCGGGCCGCCGCCGGGGTAGTCGTCATAATCGCCGATGTAGTGGGCCGTGTTGATGCGATTGTGGGTATAGCCTGGAATCTCCACCCAGAGATCACGGGGAATGGAAAGCACGCCCGCCTGTAACGTCACGGGGTCTAACGTCGCCACGATCATCGTGTCGGTGCGCCAGGCGGGTTCGTCCCACTGGGCACGCTCATCGATGCCCAGGATCAACACCGTGATCCGCTCCGAGCCCGTCCATTCCGGGAGCGGTTTACCTTCTTCATATTCGACGTTAGGGCTGGGCCCTTTCTCGTCCGTGGTGAGAATCGGCAGCATCTCCGACGCGGCGGCCATCTCGCGTACACGCGAGAAGACCATCAGGTTCGCGGTGACCGTGATGATCAGATAGATCAAGATCAACCCAATCCGCGTCAGCAGTTTCGTACGATCTTTCATCCGTCCCTTCGCTTCGCCCTCAGACATCCTTCATAAAACGCAATCTCACCAAAAGATAACCTTTTCATCCGTGCGACAGCATTATACCACATCGGAGAGAGACAACAGAAATCGGGGAAACTCGGGGTTTCGAAGCGAGTCTGCTGGTGAAAATGCCCTCCGTGTGCCCACCGCAATCTCAGACGATGAGCCGCTCGTAGAGGATACCCAAGTCCAGATAGGGGCAGACCGTTTCCTGGCAGATAATGGTCTGCGCAGCGGCGGCCAGCCCCAGCCGGACGGCCTCCGAAGGCGCCAGGTCTTCTAGCAAGCCATAAGCGACGGCAGCGGTGAGCGCATCGCCCGTGCCGATAGGGTCCACCACCTCGGCCTCGAAGGGGGGCAGACGCCCGCTCTCTTCAGCAGTAGCGTACGAAAGCCCATCCGCCCCCTGGGTGATGACGGCCAGATCGGCTCCCAGTTGCTGAGCCAGCGTCCGCGCGCCTTGAAGGATGGCGTCAGCATCCAGCAGAGGGCAGTCTATCAGGGCCTCCGCCTCCTTGAGCCCCGGCGTCAACGCGGCGATATCGGAAAGGAACGGGCGCAGTTTGGGCGCCAGAATCGCCGTTGTGGGATCAACACAGACGGGAATCTGATATTGTCGCGCCAGGCGAAAGATCGTCTCCAGCGCCTCAGGAGACGGGTTTGCGTCGAGGCAGATCATGTCGGCATCTCTGAACAACGTCTGCTGCGCCTCTAGGTAGGCCGGCGTCAGCTCTTGAACGATGCGCATGTCATCGAAGGCCATCCAGAGAGCGCCCCCACGACGAAGGCCTACGTAGGCCGGCGTCTTGCGGCCCGGTAGAAACAAAGTCGCGTCTGTCTCGACACCGACGTCATGCAGATGTTGGACAAGATTGTGGCCGGTTTCATCCTCACCCAGCGCGGTCATGAGGTGTACGCTGGCCCCCAGAAGAGCCAGATTTTCGGCGATGTTGCGGGCGACCCCGCCCCAACTCGACCGTATGTCCGCCGGATTCGATTGCCCTAGTCCAACCTCGTTCACCGCCACCTGGACGGTGACGTCCAGAGCGGCAGCCCCGATGACCAGCACCTGATGCTCTCCATTCATGATGGCTTATCCTCGTCTCCAATAATGACTTTTCCGTGCACCTCACCGGTGATGAACTCGAAGGGAATGCGTTCGGCTCTCTCCGATGTGGAGAGCGTGTCGTCTGGCTCCGTTTCGACGTAGAACAGGGACTCGGCAGTGGACGCCGTCGACTGTGGCGCAACCCCCTTTTTACCTTTCGGAACTTTGACGGCGAAGTAGACCATCTCCGAGTCAGGCAGTTCATCATCTGAGGGCGCTCTCCACGCGCGCCGGATGGCCTCGGCTTCATCCCTCGCCTTTTCTGGCAACAATCTGCGCCGATCTACCGCCGTCGCGCCGTCCAACTCTACCACGTCATCCTCAAGCCACCGGTAGACGGGCAAGATAATGAGGTTGGGCTGTCGCCAGGCCTCCACGCGGAGAGCCAACAGGCCAGCGATCCAACGCTGCAGACGCTCACAGTGCGCCAGCTGTGGATGCCCGCCGCCGAAGCGCCAGGCGCGTCGCGCTTCCGCCAACAGATTCGCTGCCAGGGTTAGCATCCGCATAGCCAGGCGCGCATCGTTGACCAAATATGCCAGAACGCCGGCAAAATAGCGCGCGACGCCTTCCTGATAGCGGGCTTCCACCGGCACCTGCAGCGCCAGCCATTTAGCGCTCATCCGGGCCGCCGATAGCGCCCGGCCTCGCTTACCCAGGCGCGCAAAGAGATCCGCTTGATAGAGGCGGGCCAGCGCAGCGATGTGGCGATCCCGCGCGCTCCAGGCGTCTTGATAGAGCAGTTCGGCCTGCATCAGCAACGCGCGATAGGAAAACTCGCGGTAGCGACCGAAGGTCTCCAGAGCTTCCCGATAGACTGGAGAGGTATCCTGCGGCAACGCGACGAGATAGAGCGGGCGCACTTCCTCTGGGACGAAAATGTCTGGCGGTCTCCGCACCATCTCCATTCCTATTCGTCGGTCTCAAGGGCATCGTCAGATTCATCTTCGGTCAACGCCTCAGACGTCTCCCGCCCGCCGCTGATTTCATTTTCAAGCTGTTCGACCAGCTCATGCAGTTCTTTAGCCTGATGAAAGACGCTGCTCCGCACGATGGGATCTGGGATATCGGTCATGGCCTGGATCGCTTCCATGAGCTGGCTTATCTTCAGCGTATGCAACAAATCTACCTCTTCGGTCTCCCAGCCTTCAACTTTGGGCAACATTTCGGTCAGCAGATTAGCGCGGGCCTGCAACCGAGCTAGATGAACCTCCTGACTGCCCATAGCTTTGGCCTTGGCCTTGAGTTCATTTTCGAAGCGATCCCACTCAGAACGCCAGAGCGCCAACCATTGCTCGGAGATGTGCTCCTCGCTGGGACGAAGGGACTTGATCTCCACGCGATCCACCCAGATACCCAGCGACTTGGCCTCCGCTTTGACCTTGGCTTCCACCTCTTCCTGTAGACGGGTGATCATCGGCTCGCCGGCCGACGTAGGCGATATCAGGTCATCCAGCCGATACTGCTCGATCCAATCTCGGATCTCGCCGTCCAGAATGGCCTTGTACATCCTGCCAGACCAGGGTGTGAATCGGTCATCCTTCTCTGGTCCCAACACGACTTTTTCCGTGGTGAGGCGTAGCACCGTTTTGGCCCGCGCCTCTGTAAAAGACTCACCTTGACGCCAGAGCTCCTCACCATCGCTGAGATCGAAACGGATCTCCGCCTTACAGATGACGGGGATACCATCACGCGTATAGGTCTCCACCTTAACCTCACGACGCTGCGGACGCAGGTCCACGGTATCCCAGATCTTCTCAAACGCGTCGAGGGTGTGGAATCCCGGCCCAACCGCGCGTACAATTCGCCCACGCCGGCTGAGCACGACGGCGCTGGCGAGGCCCACGCTTAGAAAGCCCGGCCCGCCGATCTTGCGCAAAACCTCCGGCGCGCCAGGTTGTGTCTTCCCGCCGCGTACAACCAACGTCGGACTCTTCGGCGGTTTCTTCGGCAAGCCGTAGAAGAGACGAATGACAAAACCCTCAGCTTCTTCTGTTGGAACATCATAGAGCGCGCTGACAATTTGCACCATCAGGACGTAGGCCACCCACCATGCCCCCAACATCCCCACAATAAAGAGGAACACCGGATGCGTCACTAACGCCAATAGAAACGCTATTACTTTATACCATGATGGCTTTCCTTCGATAGAAGTCGGATAAAATTGAGCATCAGGCGGTGTGAGTTGGAAGAGCAAGAAGAACACCAACGTAATTCCCAGGACAATGGTTCCAATCCTTATAACGTAGCGGGGATCCTCAAAGCCACGGACGGTCAATATGATGAGATATTTGAGATTTCGTAGGAGCATGTTACGTTTCCTCTTGACCGCTCTGCTCATCGGCGCTGCGACGTCTTTCCAGCTCGTAGTAACTTTGCACCTGCTCGGGAAGTAAGCGTTCTAGGCCGGGGCCACGTGCAATGTTATCCAGCATTTCCAGCAAGCGGGCTGCCAACAACGCTTTCTTGTTCTCCCCACCCGACTCCTCGAGCCGGCACGCCAACTGGAAAAGCTCGTTCAATATTCTAACACGTACCCGTTCCGCTTCCCGCAGATAGGCCCCCGTGGCTTTGCCTTCCTGAACCTCCAATTTATCTGCCCACTGGGCTTTCCAAGTATCCACGCGCTGTTGGGTGACTTTTTCATCCAACGGGATAAGGGCAGCGCCGACGCCGCCGCCCAACACCTTGATCCCCACGGGGGCCATCTTCTTGCGCACATAAGTCCGCACTTCTCTGGTGATCTCTTTGCGAGGAAGCGTCGTCAGAGGCGAGGATTTCTTGGTCCCATAAAGCTCATCAAGCGTGTATCCCGCCACCACCTGCTCCAATTTAGCCGTCGCCGTACGCAGCGGTAGCTCTTCCCATGGAATAATCTCATTTTCTTCCAGAACAGAGTTTCGATCAGGATTCACCTCGCTTGCCGCATGCAAAGCCAGGAAAGCAGCCCGAACCCGATAAGGCCACGGTCTCCCGAATGCGACTTTTTCGTCACCGGCATCGATCCTGAACATCGATGAGCAGGGCACGCTGATCTCTACACCGTCTCGTGTCAACGTATGGATGCGGGTCAGCCGGAACTGCTTCTGCAGATCGACAACAGCATAGGGAATATCGACACTGTTGACGCCCAGAAAGGCCGCGCCGGGACCAACAAAGCGTTTGAACCCTGAACTGTCACGCACAGCGAGGATGTTCTCCGGCTCGGTGACTACCAAACCGGGACCTGACCCCAAAAACGGATTTCCCTTAACCCGCTCGATCATCTCTCCGTTCTCAAGAAAGTGCGTCGGTTTGGGGCGGGTGGTGAAGAAACCGATACAATACTCCACCGCAAGACGGCGCGCTTCTTGATCCCACACTTGCTCCTCACCATTCGCCTTCCAGAGAGGAAAAAGTTCCACCGTCCAATTGCGAAGAATGTAGACTAAAAACAAAGGCAGCGCCAACATAGTCATCAGTAAAGGAAGTACCCAGAGATTTTCCGCAACGGCTTTCAGTGCGCCAGCCCCCTTGCTTGCAAACCATCTAATCGCTGATATTTCATTGGGCTTCAAATCAAGAAACAAAATGCTCCCAATAATCAGCACAAAGATAAAGATGATAAGAGGTACAACACGCACCAGGAGAGAAGGCTTCAGTCCAATTCGCCAAAACCAAACGAACATAATAAGCAAAGAAGAAAAACCCACCAGAATGAAAACAACGAAGCCGATAACGAGTTGCAATAAAAACGTCGCCTCTTCTCCGGACAACGTTTGCGCCAAAGGGACAGACCACAGTGCGGCAGCGATGATGCCTACGCTTGAAAGCGGTAGAGCCATGCGCTTAAGCGCTCGGAGAATCCGGGGATTGTTAGAGATAAATTTGCCGTCATGTTGTACAGGATTTTCAGTGCTGCGCTTTGCAAACCTGACCAAGACCCAAGCATATAGTATCAGCAGGGATAGACGCCCACCGAAATCCCCTATCAACTCTAAGAGATACCGCACTATACCCATCGCAACGGCTCCTCAAACATCAATTCTAAGAGAACGTCTTCATCGTCTGGGATACCATGAAACGCCTATGCGTGCTCTGTTTCTCAAGTGTCGCTGTTGCAAATCCATCTCTTTGCTATACTTTACAGGACAAACCCTATCTAGCAAAGAGATCAACGCAGTTGAGGTGAGATTTGGCCGATAGAAAACAAGCGGATATTCACAAACCTTATGGACGACTGAACTCAAACAACCCCCTGATCGCCTGGCTCCCCTCCCTGCTCTGGATGGCGCTCCTCTTCTACCTCTCCTCGCTGCCGCAGTTGCCTGGCCCCAAGGAGATTCTGACGATTCAAGTCATCCGTAAAACGGGCCACGCGCTGGTTTTCGCCATGCTGTGTGCCCTCAACCGGCGGGCGCTGCGGAAGACCAGGCCACAGCTGACGCACCTGGCACGCTGGGCATGGATGCTAACCGTCCTCTACGCCGCCTTCGATGAGATCCACCAGGGAACCGTCCCGGGGCGCACCGCCGCGCTGACTGACGTGCTCATTGACGCGCTGGGGGCGACGCTGGCGGCGATTCTGCCGTGGCAGCAGGCTCCAGAATCTGCTCCGGCGGAACCAACGACTCGATGAGGATATCGCCGAACCGCGACGTCTGTCTGACTCGAACGACCTGCTGCTTCATAAGCTCCAGAATCGCCTGCAATGTCACCACGGCTTCGACCCGCGAAGGACGTTGTCCCAACAACGCGCGGAATCCCACCCGTTTCCAATCGCGGAGCCGCGTGCGGATCAGCCGAATCTGCTGTCCAATTGAGATCGTGGGTCGCTGAAGCGCATCTTCGGGACGCGGAGACTCCTGGGGATAGATGGCGGCCTGACCCAGCGCGTGGAGATCCGCCAGCGTGAATCCCGCCAGATCCAGCGTCACCTCGCGCGGACGCGGCGGGAGCGCCACGCGCACGTGCGCATGCAGACGCGCGCCATCGCGCTCCCGCAGACGCTGGGCCGCCTCCTTATACCGTCGATAGGTACGCAGCTGTCGGACCAACTCGTCGCCGATGTCTTCCTCACCACCTTCCCCGTCGGACGCCGGTGCCTCACGGTGAGGCAGAAGCACCCGCGACTTGATCCACAACAGACGCGCCGCCACGACGAGAAAATCGGCCACCATCTCGATGTCCGGATCCTGCTTCATGGTATCCACGTGTTGCAGAAACTGATCGGTGACCTGGGCCAGCGCAACCTTGGTGATGTCCAGCTCCTCTTTTTCGATCAGCCGCAGTAGCAGCGCCAATGGCCCCTCAAAGTGAGCCGTCTCCACGTGGTAATCGGAACTCATCTCCACTCTCATAGGATTGAGCATACGTGAAACGGTGAAAAAAGCAACCGGCATGCATCAGACACTGGTCAGATGGCAGGCAAACTCCAAAATTGTAAATCCCAAATCAGGAATCAAAAATCCCAAATAGGATTTGGGATTTTTGTCCCCAGCCCAAACGATGATATAGTGAATGAGAGTTCCTTTAAGTAAGGAGGCTCTTTTGGACTTCGCATGATCAGACTGAAAGCTTAACCACGGGTTTCACAGATTCACACAGAAAATGAAAATTCAGTGAAAATCCGTGCCATCCGTGGTGAAAATTTGAGATCGTTTTGGGGCCACCCGGCGAAATCCCAGAGACCCAGTAAGGATAACGTATGCAATCTATAGACAACCTCGGACCAACGCTGATCACGCTGGGCGAACTGCTTATCGTCCTGGCGCTGCTGCTGCTGGCGGACCGGTGGTTGCACCGTCACCTGCAAGGTCTGATGCTACTGCTTACCAACGACCGGGAGATCGCCCTCTGGCTCTACGCGCTTATCCTCCTCCCCGGCGTGCTCCTGCATGAGCTGAGCCACGCGCTAGTTGCAAGATTGCTGGGCGTGCGCATTGGTCACATCTCCATCTTGCCACAGCGTAAGCAAGGTCGCATCCAACTTGGCTTCGTGCCCGTGGAAGAGACCGATCCCCTGCGCGCGAGCCTTATCGGCGCAGCGCCTTTCTTGATTGGCAGCGGCGTCATCATCACCCTGGGGCACTTAGTCTTTCGCACACCTGAAGTGGTCACCGCCATGGCCCTGGGTGACTGGCCCAGTGCGCTGCGTGGCATCCGCGCCGCGCTCCAGACGCCCGACGCCTGGATCTGGGCCTACTTCGTCTTCGCCATCGGCAACACGCTGCTGCCCAGTCGCGCCGATATGCACGCCTGGCCGCTCCTGGCCCTTATTTTGGTCGTCATCGGTGGGGTCGGGATCGCGGCGGGAGCGGGCACTGTGCTGCTCAACGGCCTCAACCGCGCGCTCACCGGCGCCGTGCGCTGGATCGTTCTGCTGGGAGGCAGCACGTTGCTCATCGACATTCCGTTCTTTCTCTTTATCTTCCTGGCCGAAAAAGGGCTGGAACGCCTGCGCGGCCGCCGTATTGTCTACCAATAGATCACACAGCACCGGAGATTCTTATGAAACGCACCTGGCCCCTGATCCTGATTATCCTCGTCTACCTGACCGTTGGCACGCTCTATGCCGTTCATACGCCCGACTGGCAGGTGCCCGACGAACCCGCCCACTATAACTACGTCCGTGCGCTGGCGGAGACACGGCGGCTGCCGGTGATGGAGTCCGGCGACTACGATCAAGCCACCATCGAGCAGCTGACCGCTGAGGGCTTTCCAGAGGATCTCCCGGTTGATTCCGTAACCTACGAGGATCACCAGCCGCCGCTCTATTACGTGCTGGCAACGTCGATCTACCTGCTCACCGGTGGGTCATTGCTGGCGCTGCGCCTCTTCTCGCTGCTCCTCAGCACTTTCATCCTCGTGATGACCGCCGGCATCACAGACGCGCTGTTCCCCGACCAGCCGGGACTGACGTGGTTGGCGGCGGGATTGGCGGCCTTTATCCCGCAACACGTCGCGATGATGGCGGGCGTCAATAACGACGCGCTGACCGAGGCGCTGTTGAGCATCTGGCTCTGGCTGGCGCTGCGCTATCTACGCGGCAATGCCCGCCCGCACACGTTGGGCCTGCTCCTGGGCACGCTCCTGCTCACCAAGACCACAGGCTACGTGGCGCTCCCGCTGGCAGTGATCAGCCTGATCCTACGTCACCGGCGCAGTCGGCTCTCCTGGAAACGCACCTTGCAACACGCCGGACTTATGCTCGTCCCGGCGCTGGTGCTGGGCGGGCTCTGGTGGATCCGCAACCTCACCGTCTACGGCTGGCCGGATCTGCTCGGCCTGGCCCGACATAACATCGTGGTGGTGGGGCAGCCGCGCACGGCGGATTGGATCGCCCGCGATGGCCTCTTCCCCTTCCTGACCCATGCGCTATGGACCACCTTCCGCTCCTTCTGGGGGCAGTTCGGTTGGATGGGGGTGGTAGTGGATCGCCAAATCTACCTGGGCGCCGTACTCCTCTCCGCCCTGATGATCTGGGGCTTCCTCTGGTATCTGATCGACACGGACGACAACCGTCAGCCCCGGCACCGCGACGCGCTGATTCTCCTGAGTAGCGCCACGCTCATCACCTTTGCGCTTCCTCTCTGGTACAACCTGACCTTTGTACAGCACCAGGGACGCTATCTCTTCCCCGCGCTGCCAGCGATGGCGCTGGCGGGGGCATTGGGCCTGCGCCGGCTAACCGAAAAGCGGCTGGCCGTCGTCACGGCCCTTCTCATGGTCGTCGCGCTCATCATCCTAGGCGGCGTCGGCTTGCTGCGCGGCGATCTGGCGCTCTGGCCCATGGCACTCACCGGGATAGCTGCCGTTCTCGTGATGGGGGGTGGGCTGCTGGGCCAACGTTGGCAGCCCATTTTTGGCGGTCTGCTGCTCTTAGGACTGATGGCGCTGGATCTCTGGTGCCTCTTCGGCTTTATCGTACCCATCCTGACATAAACAGACACGAAAGGAGACAGTTGCATGGCGCTTGAACCCGGTTTGATCGGAGAGATTACCCACGTCGTGACCAACGAGGACACGGCGGCGACCTACGCCAGCGGCCTCGTGCCCACGCTCAGCACACCGCACCTGGTGGCGCTGATGGAGAACGCTGCGCGCGCTGCCGTCCACCACCATCTGGAAGAGGGTCAGAGCACCGTCGGCACGCGGGTGGAGATGCAGCATCTGGCGCCCACGCCGGTGGGCATGGAAGTGCGCGTGCGCGCTGAGCTGCTGGAGGTCGACCGGCGTCGCCTGCGATTCCACGTTGAGGCGTGGGACATGGTGGAGAAAATCGGCGAATGCAATCACGAGCGCTTCGTCATCGACTGGGAGCGCTTCATGAAGCGAATTGAGGAGAAGGTAACGTCAGAGGACACCGAAGTATGAGAGACTAATCCGGGTCTCTGGGATTTCGCCGGGTGGCCCAAAAACGATCTTAAATTTTTAC
>CAYVKR010000081.1:0-11879 GCA_964452025.1 uncultured Anaerolineales bacterium | reverse complement strand
CTGGGCGTGGCGACGCTGATGGCGGAGACGCGCGATGCCTGGCAGGGCACGCTCAAGATGGTCTTCCAACCCGGCGAGGAGGGCGATAACGGTGCGCACATCATGCTCAAGGAGGGCGTGCTGGAAAATCCGCGCCCCGATTACGTCTTGGCGCTGCACGTGTGGAACCCCATGCGCGTTGGCACCGTCGCCGTGACGCCGGGGCCGGTGATGGCGGCCGCCGAAGCCTGGGAAGCGATCATCCGGGGCAAGGGCGGACACGCGGCTGTTCCTGAGGACACCGTGGATCCCATCGTCGCCGCCGCACTTACCCTCACCGCGCTACAGACCATCGTGAGCCGCAACGTTGGCGCCGAGGATACCGCCGTGGTCACCGTCGGCCAGCTGACGGCGGGCGATACCTTCAACGTGATCCCCGACTTCGCGCGCCTGAAAGGCACCGTGCGCACCTTCGACCCCGACGTTCGCGAGGTTGCGCTGCGCCGCCTGCATGAAGTGATTGAGGGCACGGCGAAGATGATGGGCGCTGAGGCTGAGGTGATTCTGCACCCGGTCGCGCCGGCCGTGATCAACCATGAAGCGGTCACAGCCGTCGTCCAGGATGCCGTGCGCGACGTGCTCGGCGAGGAAGGGCTGGACGTGGGCATGTGCACCATGGGCAGCGAGGATGCGGCATTCTTCCTGCAGGAGATCCCCGGCTGCTTTTTCTTCGTCGGCTCGACGCCGGTGGAGGCTGAAATCCACGTGCCCCACCATAATCCCAAATTCGATATCGATGAAGAGGTGCTCCCCCTCGGCGCAAGCGTGATGGTCGCAGCGCTTCGCCGTCTGATGGCCGTCGAGGAGGCGTAGTGCCACAGCGAGGCGGCCTGGTGTGGGTCGATGGCAACGGCTGGCTGGTGCTATCCGGTGGCGGCGACTGGCGGCGCGGCGAGGCCGACGTGATTACGGCCAACGTCCTCTCGCTGGCGAACCTGGATCGCCCTACGGTAGTCATCCTCTCCGAGGGTAACCAGGCGGACGTCGAGGGCATTCTGGAGCACTATGTCGCGCTCGGTGGATCTGGTGGCGAGGGCATCATCCTCTCCGAACGAAAAGAGGCGTTGGAGGACGAAGCCTTCCTCTCCCTGTTGGGCGAGGCGGGCATCCTGCACCTGGGCGGCGAACGTCCCCTCGCCCTGGTTTCCACGTTACATCGCACGCGCGCGCTGCGGCTGATGGTGCAGGGCTTTGCCACGCTGCAGGGCCTTGTCATCGTGGGGGCGGGCGGCGGCGCGGCGGCGCTGGGCGCGTGGGTCCGTTCCGAAGCGGGCGAGGAATCTCCCGGTTTGAATTTTCTGCGCAGCGGCATCGCCGCTCCCCACTTTACAACGACCGAAGCGGCTGTCGTGCTGCGCCGACTGTTGCGCGATCATCCCGGCTTTGTGGGCCTCGGTATCCCCAACGGAGCGGCTTTGGCCTTGGGCCCGCGCGGCGAAGTGGAACAGTGGGGCGCAGGCGAAATAACCGCAGTGATAACTCAAGATTCATGAGTCAGGAGTCACGAGTCATAAGTCAGGATGACTACCCGACCAATCGACTAACCTAGGAGGTTACATGACAGAACACGATGAGACCGTCGTCGTCCGCGTTGGCGGTGAGGCCGGTGAGGGCACCATCACGCTGGGTGAGCTCTTCACGCGGACGGCTGCGCGCGCGGGCCTGGAGATCTACACCCTGCGCACCTATCCCGCCGAGATCGAGGGCGGTCAGGTGATGTTTCAGACGCGCCTGGGCGTGGCGCGCGTGCTTTCGGAAGGCGACGCCTGCCACGTCCTCGTGGCGATGAACCGCGCCGGCTGGGAAGAGAACTATGGAGAGCTGACCCCGCGCGGCGTCGTGATCTACGATGAGGACGCCATGCCTGACGACATGATCCAGGCCCGGCGCAGCTACCTGGTGCCGGCAGCGGACATTGCGGATCGCATTGACTGGCAGCGCGGCAAGAACCTCGTCATGGTCGGCGCGTTGGTATGGTTCTTCCGGCTGGACGTGGAGACCGCCGAAGCCGTCGTCGAGGCGCGGATGAAGCGCTACGCCAAGGTCCTGCCCAACAATCTGGAGGCGTTGCGCGAAGGATACGCCTATGCCAGAGAGTACTACCCTGAGCCTTTCCCCTACGTGTTGACCTTGCCCGACGCACCAGAGCCGCGTCTGCTGCTCTCCGGCGCCGACGCGCTGGCGCTGGGCGCGCTGGAAGCGGGCTGTCGCTTCTACGCCGGCTATCCCATCACGCCCGCGACGCCGGTCATGGAGGCTATGGCGAAGCACCTGCCTTCCTTCGACGGTGCCATGGTCCAGGCCGAGGACGAGATCGCGGCGATTAACATGATCATCGGCGCGTCCTTTGCCGGTCAGCCCGCGATGACGGCGACCTCGGGACCGGGCCTCTCGCTGATGACGGAGGCCATGGGCCTGGCGAGCATGGCGGAGATCCCCATCGTGGTGGTGAACGTGCAGCGCGCCGGTCCCTCGACCGGGCTGCCGACCAAGACCTCGCAGGGCGACCTTTTCCTCTCGCTCTACGGCGGGCACGGCGACGCGCCGCGCTTCGTGCTGGCGCCGGATTCTATCAAGGACTGCTACTATCAGATGATCAACGCCTTCAGCCTGGCGGAGTACTATCAGATGCCCGTGATCGTCCTCTCCGATCAGGCCATGGCCTCACGGTTGGAGACCATGCCCTATCCAGAATCCAGCTGCGGCGTCTGGAGCGAATGCCTGGAACGCCAGCTGCCCACGGAAGAGGATCTGGTGGGGGATTACCGTCGTTATCGTGACACCGACGACGGCATCTCACCCATGGCAGTGCCGGGCATGGAGGGCGGCGCCTATCTGGCTGAAAGCCTGGAGCACAACGAATACGGTCATCCCGACCAGACGCCAGATAATCACCAGAAGATGATGGAGAAGCGCGCCAAAAAGGTCGAGGCCGCGCGCGCCCGGCTGGTCGATTGGAAAGCCGCTGCTCGCCGCTGGGGCGACACAGGCGCTCGCTTTGGGATTATGGGCTGGGGCAGCACGCGCGGCGCCGTCCGCGAGGCGATGGAGCTGCTACGGGCCGAGGGCCTGGAGATCGAAGCGCTCTATCCCCACACGCTCCTGCCCATGCCCGATAAAGCGGTCTCGGAGTTCATTCACGGCAAGCAGGCGATTCTGGTGCCGGAGTTCAACTTCTCCTCGCAGTTCGCCCGCATGATCGAACATCGCTACTACAGGCAGCTGGATGAGGAGAACATTCACATTCACATGCTGGGACGGGAGCGGGGAATTCCACTCAAAATCCGCGAAATCTACGACGCTGTCCTGGAGATGATCCTATCCGAGCACGAGGCGTGGGTGGCTTCGGAACAACCTCTGGTTGAGGCCAGTGAGGTTGCCGCGCGGTTACGGGCAGCGGAGAAAGGAGGTGACGCATGAGTCGACGCGACGTGAAGATGTATAAGAGCGACGTTCCCCCTATCTGGTGTCCCGGCTGCGGCGATTACGCGGTGCTCAACGGTCTGATGCGCGCCTTCGCCGGTCTCGATATCGCGCCGGAGGACGCGGTGGTGGCGTCAGGCATCGGCTGCTCCAGCCGCTTCCCTGCCTTCCTGAACACCTATGGTTTCCACGGCGTGCACGGACGCGCGCTGCCGCTGGCGACCGGCATCAAGATCGGCAATCCCGATCTGACGGTGGTGACGGTGGGTGGCGACGGCGATGGTTTCAGTATCGGTGGCGGGCACATCCCCCACGCAGCGCGGCGCAACGTCGAGCTGCCTTACATCGTCATGGACAACAACATCTACGGCATGACCAAGGGTCAGCCCTCACCGACCTCGCCCGTTGGCACGCGGCGCAAAGCGTCGCCCTACGGGACCATCGAAGCGCCGCTCAATCCGCTGATGATGGTGCTCTCCTATGACGCGACCTTTGTGGCGCGCGTCTTCTCCGGCGACTTCAAGCGCCTGCAAGCGGTCTTTGAGGCTGCGCTGCAGCATCCGGGCTTCGCCTTCGTGCAGGTGCTCTCGCCCTGCGTGACCTTCCGCAACACCTACGCGCACTACAAAAAAATCACCGCGCCGCTGCCGGACGACCACGATCCCACCGACTTGATGGCTGCCATGCGGCTGGCTCAGAGCGTCGATCCACTTTACCTGGGCATTTTCCGCCAGGAGACGAGCCGCAAGGGCTACTGCGCCGGCATCGCCGAGATTCAGGAACGGGCGCCGGAGGCGAAGGTGGCTGAATTGCTGGATCAGTACGTGCGGTGAAAAATGTCATGAGTCATGAGTCACGAGTCATGATGACTTTTGACTCATGACCTGGCTGCCCCTTTTTTCAGGGCAGCCTTTGATTATGTACAATGCAGCGTCTGGGAAGCTCACAGCTTCCTGGACGCTGACACTTTGGCACAGAGAGCGATCAGTCCTGCGGTGTGTCCACGTCATCGATAAGGATCTTGCCGGCGGCGACCTCGTCGATGGAGTGTACCGAGGCGCCGTTCTGCTCGATCATCTCCACGACGACCTCGTAAGGAATATCCGATCCCTCGATGGTGACCTTTGCATTTTCAACCCGCCGGTCGATCTCATAGATTGAGATATTGACACCCTCTACGCCTTCCAGCGCAGCCAGCATCTTAGAGAGGTCGACGATGCTCGGATCCATCGGTTTCAGCACATCTAACACCAAACGTCTCAAACTGTTCATCTAGATTTCACCTCAACGAAATGTATAGAACGCAATCGAACACCAAACCAACCTAAACAGGAAAAGCGGAGCGGCATGGAAAGGCCGCTCCGCCCGAGATCAGGGGAGAGAGAAACTACAGTCGGTAGATGGACCGTCTTCAGCCATGAAACCTCTACGCCGACGCCGAGGGTGCCAGCCGTTCGCTGGACATGCGTGATATCCACTTCTGCACCTCGGCGGCTATGGACGGGATAAAGATCAAAGGCAGCATCTCCAACCATTCGTCCCACTCGAGGGGAATGGTGTTGAAGATTTCCTGCAAGCCCGGCACGTAGACAACCACCAATAACAGCGCCACGGAGAAGCCGATGGCGTATTGCATGTATTTATTGCTGAAAACGCCCATCTTGAGCAGCGGGTAGCGCTCCGAACGCGCCGTGTAGGCGCGGGCCAGCTCCGAGAGCACCAGGGTCACGAAAGCCATCGTCTGACCCGTGAGGACGGGATCGGTGTCCATCTCGAGAGAGAAGTGGTTCACGCCGCGCCAGTAGGCCAGCAACACCGTGCCTGCGATGGCGATGGTCTGTACCACCACGCCCGAGATCATCTCCCGGTTGATCACCGGCTCTTCTGGTGGACGTGGCGGGCGCTCCATAAGACCGGGCTCCCCCTTCTCCAGGCCCAGGGCCAGCGCGGGCGCGCCGTCGCTGAGCAGGTTGAGCCAGAGCAGCTGGATCACCGTCAGGGGCGAATCCCAGCCCGCCAAGGTGGCGACGAAGATAATGGCGATCTCCGCCGTGTTACAGGAGATGAGGAAGTAGACGAACTTGCGGATGTTCGAGTAGATGATGCGGCCCTGCTCAATGGCGCTGACGATGGAGACGTAGTTGTCGTCGGTAAGCACCATGTCCGCCGTCTGCTTGGAGACGTCGGTGCCGGTGATGCCCATGGCGACGCCGATGTCGGCGCGCTTGAGGGCCGGGGCGTCGTTGACGCCGTCCCCGGTCATGGCGGCGACGTGCCCGCGATTGCGCAGCGCCTCAACGATCCGCACCTTGTGGTGCGGCGCCACGCGCGCGAAGACGTCCACGTGCTCAATGGCTTCCTGCAGCTCCTCGTCGCTCATCTTCTCCAGCTCTTTACCGGAGATGACGTCGCCGCCGGGCCGCAAGATGCCGATCTCTTCGGCGATGGCCTTGGCGGTCGCGGCGTAGTCGCCGGTGACCATGATGGTGCGCAGGCCTGCGCCGCGGGCTTTGCTCACGGCGGCGAAGACCTCGGGCCGGGCCGGGTCGATCATGCCCTGTAGACCGACGAAGATCAGATTGCGCTCTACCTCCTCCGGCGTAGGCTCGTCTGGGACCGTGTCCAGCGGGCGGTAGGCGACACCGAGAACCCGCAGCGCCTGGGAGGCCATGTCGGCGTTGGTCTCCAGAATCGCCTCGCGCGTCGCGTCGGTCAGCGGCTTGACGCCCTCGACGGTCTGGACGTGCGAGCACCGCTCGAGGAGAATGTCCGGTGCGCCCTTGACCAGGGCCAGGTAGTCGTGCCCATTGACCGGGAAGGGGTTGTCGGGGGCATCGGCGTCCCACTTGTGGATCGTCGCCATGCGTTTGCGCTCAGAGTCGAATGGGATTTCCGAGACGCGGGGGAAGCGCTCGGAGAGCGCCTCGCTCCAGTAGCCGGCCTTGGTGGCCGCCACGACCATGGCGCCCTCGGTGGGGTCACCGATCATGTGATACCCGTCTGCGTTGCCCACCTCGTGCTCCAGGAAGGCGTCGTTGCAGAGCTCTCCGGCCCAGAGCGCCTGACGCAGCACCGGCTCCTCGTCGACGTCGATCTCCTGACCGGCGTGGATAAATTTCCCCTGGGGACTGTACCCGCGCCCGGTGACCTCATACTCGCGCCCGGCAGCGGCGACCTTGACGACCGTCATCTGGTTCTGGGTCAGGGTCCCTGTCTTATCGGAGCATATCACCGTGGCGGAGCCCAGGGTCTCCACGGCGGGTAGGTTGCGGATCAGCGCGTGGCGCTTGACCATCTCCTGCATGCCCAGCGCCAGGCAGATGGTGACGACGGCGGCCAATCCCTCCGGCACGGCGGCGATAGCCAGGCTGACGGCGAGCATGAAGAACTCTTGGACCAGCTCGAAGGTCAAGGGGCTGCCAGTGATCAAAGCGCGGGCCAGGCCGGCGACGAAGATGATGCCGCAGATCGCCAGGCTGGCGATACCCAACGTCTTGCCCAGGTCGTCCAACTTACGCTGGAGCGGCGTCTGCTCTTCCTCTACGGACTGGATCATCTCGGCGATCTTGCCGATCTCGCTCTGCATGCCGGTGGCGGTGACGACACTTACACCGCGCCCGTAGCTCACCAGCGTGCTCATGTAGGCGCAGTTCTTCCGGTCACCGAGCCCAGCATCTTCGGGCAGAACGGTGTCGGCACGCTTATTGACCGGCATCGATTCGCCCGTGAGTGAGGCCTCCTCAACTTTGAGGTTAAAACTTTCGATTAACCGCACGTCGGCGGGCACGATGGTCCCGGCCTCCAGAAAGACGATATCACCGGGCACCAGCTCCCGCGCCGGGATCGTGACTCGATGTCCCCCGCGCAAGACGAGCGCGTCGGGCGCCGCCATCTTCTTGAGGGCAGCCAGGGCCTCCTCGGCCTTGCTCTCCTGGATTACACCGATGGCTGTGTTCAAGACGACAATGGACATGATGACGATAGCCTCAATCTCGTCCCCCATAATGGCGGAAATCACCGCCGAGACGATCAGGATCATCACGATGAAATCACTGAGTTGTGCGAGGATACGTTTCCACAGAGGTGTGGGAGGGCGTTCTTGCAGCTCGTTATGCCCGTACTCCCCCAGACGGCGTTCTACTTCTTGCGAAGAAAGGCCCGCGTCGGCGTCGCTCTCCAATCGACGGAGCGCGTTTTCTCTCTCCAATGCGTGCCAGGCGGTATCAGCTTTACTCATGCGAGTGCCTCCACTGTATGTAATTCACCAACGGTCAATTGTAACATACTCCAACGACGTCGCAAGAGCAGGCTCGTCATCTAGGTGACCGTCATATCTGGTTCAATGATCAAGCGTCGGGCTCAGTGCCAAAGACGTAATCCCACAACGGTGAACTGACGCCGAAGCGCTGGTTCGGTGTCTTAGCGTGGTGCAGCATGTGATGACGACGAATCTGCTTCAAGTAGCGGCCGGGCATCCGCAGGTGGTGCATGGTGTAGTGGGAGAGGTCGTAGAGCAGGTAGCCCAGGATGAATCCGGCGAAGAGGGGGGCAATCCAATGCCTGGCTCCCAAAACGGTGCCGACGATGAGGGTGAAGATGCCATAGAAGAGTAGCCCCAGGGGAATGCTGACCGCCGGCGGCATGACCAGACGTGTTTTCGACCTCGGCTGCGCGTGGTGCACGCCGTGGAAAAGGAACGAGAGGCGTTCCTGCCAGGGCGCGCGTGGTTGGAAGTGGAAAACGAAACGGTGCAACACGTACTCGGCGAAGGTCCAGACAAAAAGGCCCAGCAGGACGGCGAGGGGCAGATACAGCGGCGAAACGCCCACGGGCGCCGTCTGCACGGCGCGGGCCATAAAAAAGGCCATGGTGGGCAACCAGATGACGGCCACCACAGCGGGATGAATGTGTGTGAAAAATTCCAAAAAGTCTGAGTCAAAGAGCCGTATCGGCTCATCGCTGCGTCTGATCTCTACATCCTCCATCGTTTCCTCCTGGACATGATCATTTCAACCGTACGCCAATCCAGTGGTATCTTACCCTTATGATATACTGAGTTTGTAGAATGATGAAATGCACGACACCTGTGATCTGAGGTAGCTATGAGGGCCTATTTCGCCATCAAATATCATGAGGATCAGCAGAACCGCGAGGTGATCGAGCAGATCAGTGACCGCCTGGCAGCCCACGGCGTGGAGACGGTCTGCATCGCGCGGGACGTGGAAAAGTGGGGCGCCGTGGAGCTCGATCCGGAGGCGCTGATGACAACGAGTTTCGCTGAAATTGACGCTTGCGACCTTGTCATCATCGAACTGAGCGAAAAGGGCGTGGGATTGGGCATCGAGGCTGGCTACGCCTACGCCCGGCAGCTGCCTATCATCACGCTGGCCCGCCGGGGCGCAGACATCTCCACGACCTTGCGAGGCATCTCGACCCTGGTCTTTCGCTATCCATCGTATGAAGCCCTCGACCGGTGGCTGGCACGTTGCCCGCTCATCGCATAGCGGTTAAAGTTGGCTGCCCTGAAAAAAAGGTCAATCTAACCGCAGAGCACGCAGAGGTTACAGAGATTCTTAGGTTTGCTATAGCTTTTGGGTCTCTGGGATTTCGCCGGGTGGCCCAAAAACGATCTTAAATTTTTAACCACGGATGACACGGATTTTCACTGATTTTCATTTTCTGTGTGAATCTGTGAAATCTGTGGTTAAACTTTCAGTCTGATCATGCGAAGTCCAAAAGAGTCTAGCTTTTTATCATGAGATCCGACGAAATGCAAAATAGTTAAACATGCTATGGATTTTCTCTCGGCGTTCTCGGCGCTCTCTGCGGTAAACAGGCTTTTTTCACCAAAGTCAAAGTTTCACTTGCAGGGATCGTAATCCTCGCCCAGGATCAAGCGCAGCTTGGGTGTGCGATGGGGCTCTTCTTGTATCATCGTCCGGTCCCCTGAGACGCCGAAGAGGGATTGCAACCGTCCCAACCCGCTGCCTTTGGTCGTGCTGCCAAAGAAGACGATGGTGGTCTGCGGATAGCGCTGCCCGTCGGACGTGCCCAGCACCGGTGCGAAGCCGAAGTGCGCGAGCCGGTCGGCAGCCAACCGATCCCAATCGCCGCGTCCGGTCGCGTTCCAGACCTCGACGGGCACGGCGGCTTGCGCCGCGCGGCTGGACGCGGGTGGCATCAAGACGTTGCGCAAGATCGGCTCGATCTCTGACCAGACCGGCAGGAAGACGTAGCCGCCGTAGGGCGTGACATAGGATTCTACCTGGCCGTAGCCGATGTTATACCGCTGCACGTCGGCTGGCTCCAGCTGGGCCGCGACTACAGCCAATGACGCCATTTTGCCGAGACCCAAGTCCGTCTGGATCAGATCCCCCCACTGCTCGTAGAGGGTGGGCACGGTGGCGAGCAGATTTGTCCGCTTGGCCTGATCCCACATGGACTCCAGCACCTGTTGCTGGCGCCGCTCGCGGGAGAAGACGCTGGTCGTCTTGCGAGAACGCGCGTACCAGAGCGCCTGTTCGCCGTCCAGATGGTGGATACCTGGCTCTAGAACGAATCGCGGGTACTCGCCCGCCTCGTTGGGATAGGGCCAGTAGTCCTCCAGGCGGCAGTAGACCGGCACGTCGATGCCGCCCATAGCGTTCACCACCCCGATGAGGCCGTCGAAATCGACCTTGACGTAGTAATCCGCCGTGATGCCCAGGTTGTGAAGTAACGTCTGATTGAAGAGGCCCATGCCGCCGCCCGGATAACCGCTCCGTTCGCCGCTCACGTGGGCCATGTTGATCCGGCTCATGCCAGAGTCGGGGATGAAGACGTAGAGATCGCGGGGGATGGAGAGCATCGCCACCGACGGCACATGAGGATAGATGACGACGTATTGAATCGCGTCTGTGTGCCACTCAGCCCAATCGGGGCGTTGATCGCTACCGAGTAGCACCACGGTGATGGCGTCCTCCGTGATGGGGAGCCGAGGGACGGGCGTTGGAATCTTCACCGTAGATGAGGGATGGGGCGTCACCGCGAAGCGCGTCGGCGCCAGCGTTGGACGCCGTGGATTGAAGGCCATGGACGGCAGCGTGGGCGACGGCGTGGGCGACGGCGTGGGGGTCTTCGTGAAGGTGGGCGTGGGCGGCGGTTCCGTGGGAGTGGGCCACGGTGTCCACGTTCCGGTAGGCGTCCACGTGGGCGGCAGTGTGGGGGGCACCGGCGTCGCCGTCGCCGGCGCAGACGTGGGCGACGGTCGCACCGTTGCGGGTCTCTCGGGCCACGCTGCCACCGTCACAGGTGGCGGTACATGCAGCGTGCAGGCCAGGTAGAGCATCGTCAGGCCCAACACGAGCAAGGCGGTGAGCAAAAATACGATGACTCTGAATTGCAGTCGCGTCATGGCGTCAGGACGTTCGGGTCTCAACTTTCAACGGCATCAGTTCATAGGTCGGGTAGGGCATATTTACGCCAGCGGAGAACAACGTCTTGTACATTTCCTCACGGAGCGCGAAACGCTTAGGTATATGCTGCCGTTCGTCATCCAGCCAGACGCGCAGAACCAACTCGATATTGTAGTCATTCAGCTGACTGATCACCACCTCCGGCGGTGGCTCCTCTAGAAAATCTGCATCGCCCTCCACCACCGAAAGCAGCAACCGCCGGGCCTGCTGGATATCCTCATTCACACCGATGGTGATGGGGACATCCAGCCGAAGATGGGGGTAGTTGGTGTAGGAAGCGACAACTTTGTTGATCACGTCCGCGTTAGGCACCGCGAGCATCTTACCGGTGTTTGTGACAATACGCGTGGAGCGCAATGTGATCTGTGTCACCCGGCCGTACTCTCCGCCGATTTCCACCAGATCGCCAATGACAAAAGGTCGATCCAGGAAGATCAGTAGGCCGGAGATCAAATTGGAGAACGCGTCGCGCGCGGCGAAGCCCACAGCCACACCTACGATGCCCAGGGAAGCAAGCACAGAGCGGGTATCCACGCCCATGGCCGTCAGAGCGTTGACGACGCCAATGGTTAAAACGCCATACTGAATGATTCGTAGCAGGAAGATCTGAGTCGTCTCGTCGAGATCGACACGCTTGATGACGCGCCGCAGAATCAACGCCAGCAGGTGCCATAAGACGTAGAAGGCGACGAAAACCAAAATGCCCACAATCAATTTAGCCAGATAATCCGCCGCCAGTGCGCCTAACGCCTCTGGGTCGAAAATTTCCTGGAGTTTTGTGAGAATCCCCCGTAGAAATGGATCCATGCGTGACCTCTCTTCCGTGTGGTGTCTTCAGGTGGACACCGATACGATTCTGGCCCCCTGGGGTCTGAGTTTATGTCTGGTCATGTCCAATTGTAAACTTAAGTCTATCAGACTTGACGGATTCCAGCAACTTGATATTGGCTGCCCTGAAAAAGG
>CAYVKR010000080.1:0-11880 GCA_964452025.1 uncultured Anaerolineales bacterium | reverse complement strand
TCCATCCCTCGACTGCGCTTGGGCCATGCTCAGGATAAACTCAGTCGAAATGACGAAGTAGATAGCTTGGGGTTGTCACATACGGAGCCTTGTAAAAGTGATAGGTAGCTAGTTTTTCATTTACAATTTCCAATTGAGTCCATCTTATGCAGATTATTCTAACACACGAAAACGCAGATTTTGACGCCGTCGCCGCGTTGCTGGGCGCGCACAAGCTCTATCCCAACGCGAAACCGGTGCTGCCGCACCGTATCAACCGCAACGTGCGGGCGTTTCTGGCGCTTTACCGCTCGGAGTTGCCCTTCGTCGATCCCGATGCGCTGCCGCGCGGGCGGCATATCCAGCGCGTGATCCTGGTTGATACGCAGAGTCTTACCTCGGTGCGGGGCATGGGGTCCGAGTTGGAGCAAGTTCTCGTCATTGACCATCACAAGTGTCCGGAGCACCTGCAGGAAAACTGGGTCTTTCGTGGCGAGATGTTGGGCGCGACGACGACCATGCTGGTGGAGACTATGTCGGCGCGCTTGATGTCGGTGGGTCGCATCGAGGCGACGCTGATGCTGGCGGGCATCTACGAGGACACCGGCGGGCTTACCTACTCCAACACCACGGCGCGGGACGTGCGGGCGGCGGCCTGGCTGTTGGATCGGGACGCAAGCCTGGAGATCGCCAATGAGTTCCTGCATCATCCGCTCACCGAGACGCAGCGTACGCTCTATGAGAAATTGTTGGACAACATGGAGACCATGGAGCGCGAAGGTCACGTGGTGATCATCGCCTGGGCGCAGGCGCCGGAGGGGATGGACGAGGAGATCTCCACGCTGGCTCACAAGCTGCGGGATCTGCTGGAACCTTCAGCGCTCTTTGTCTTGGTAGGATTGGGTGACAGCACGCAGCTGGTGGCGCGCGGCAGCACCGACGACATCAGCGTGGGGGAGGTGGCGGAGCACTTTGGCGGCGGGGGGCATGACCGCGCCGCTGCGGCGTTGCTCCGTGATCTCTCTGTGGAAAGCGTGGTTGAGGAGCTCCGCGAATTGCTGCCGCGCTTTGTCCGACCACGTGTCAAGGTGCGCCAGTTGATGTCCTACAGCGTGCGCACCGTCGAGCCGGAGACGCCCGTTGCCGAGGTCTCGCAGCGCATGCTCCACACCGGGCACGAGGGATACCCCGTGCTCGATGAGGATGGACGCGTGGTCGGTCTCGTGACGCGCAACGCCGTCGACCGGGCGCTCCAGCACGGCTGGGATCATCAGCCGGTCAGCCGCATCATGGAGGCGGGGGAAGTCGCCGTCTCGCCTGAGGACTCGTCGGAGCGGGTGCGGGACCTCATGATCCAGCACGGGTGGGGACAGGTGCCCGTCGTTGAGCAAGGCGACGTCGTCGGCGTCGTCACGCGCACCGATCTTATCCGCCTGCCGCCCTCGGCGCAGGAAGCGGAGCGGCGGCGCATCGCGCTGCTCATGGAAGAGGCCTTCTCCGGCCCGCTGCTGACGCTTATCCGCCGCATCGGTGAGGTGGCAGCCGAGCGCTCCGACCGCCTCTACTTCGTCGGCGGCATCGTGCGAGACCTGCTGCTGGGCCAGCCCATCGTGGACGTGGATCTGGTGGTGGAAGGGGACGCCATCGCGCTGTGCGAGACGCTGATCGACGTCCTCGGCGGGGAGATGCGCAAGCACCGCCGCTTCGGCACCGCGAAATGGCTGCTTTCGCCCCAGGTCTGGCGTCAGGTCGCCCCGCAAATCACCGAGGACGAGATCGCGTCGCTGCCGGAGTTCATCGACTTTGTGACGGCGCGCACTGAGTTCTACACCAAACCCACGGCGCTTCCAAAAGTCGAGTGGAGCTCCATCAAGCAGGATCTGCACCGCCGCGATTTCACCATCAACACGTTGGCGATCTGCCTGAGCCCCGGTCATTGGGGCGAGATGTTGGATTTCTTCGGTGGCATGGACGATCTGAAGAACCGTGTCATCCGCGTGCTGCACAGCCTCAGTTTTGTGGACGACCCGACGCGCATCCTGCGGGCGGCGCGCTTTGAGGCGCGGCTGGGCTTTCGCCTCGATCCGCGCAGCGAGGCGTTGATTTCGGAGGCGCTGCCGCTGCTGGATCGCGTCACCGGCGGCCGTATCCGCCACGAGCTGGAGCAGATCTTCCGCGAGCGGGCGCCGGAGGCGGCGCTGGAGCGGTTGGATGCCCTCGGCGCGCTCCAGGAGATCGATCCGGCGCTGGGCTACGACGACGAGGTGCATCACCGCTTTGCGCGGCTGCGCGCCGAGCTGGACGCCGATCTGTGGAAGCTGGACGATGAGGATCTGCTCTACCTGCACTGGGCGCTTTTTCTCTACGGTCTGAATCGGCAGGCGCTGCGCCGCGTCGCCGATCGGCTGATGATGTCGCGCCAGCTCTCCGACGCGCTGCTGCAATTGCCGGACCTGGGCGCGGTCTACGCGCAGCTGCGCGCCGAGACGCAACCGGCGGACGTCGTCGCGCTCCTGGAGCCGTTGATCTCGCCGCTGCTTGCGGCATCCTGGCTCATCGTGGAAGAAGATGTAGTGCGCCAGAAGATTCATCGCTATTGGACCGAGTGGCGCCACGTCGAGCCGCTGCTTGATGGCGACGATCTCAAGGATATGGGGTTGACGCCCGGCCCGATCTTCCACCGCATTCTCAACCGCCTTCGCGACCTGCGGTTGAACGGCGTGCTCGAGACACGGGCGGATGAGATGGATGTGGCGGAGAAGATGGCAGAAAACCATCTGACATGATAACAGGTAAGAGATCGACGGCTCAAGCAATCTGATGTAGTGAGAAGCGCGCGGTAAATAACCCATAACAGGCTAGTTCATGGCAAAACATTACCCATCATTTGAAACGTTAGCGTTGGCTGATCAAATCTTGAACGCAATTGCCGATCACGTACCGGGGTACAAAGGACGTATCGGAGTTTCCTGGTACTGGCAACTGCCCGGCGGTCTGCTGGTGACTTTCGTCTTGGACTATACCGCCACCGAGCAGCGCTGGGATCTACTGCGGGCAGAAGCGACGTCGCCCAACGTCGGCGTCTTCAACGGGGCTGATTTTCCCTTCGCCGCCTATGCCACCGTCCCCTCGTCGCCGCCCTTTATTCACGACCTTGATGGTGAGGCCGAATGGTCGAACCGGCTCTATTTCCAGATGGGCTACATGATTGAAGATGTTGTGCTCTGGCTGGAGACGTTGCGCGCGCTGGCAATCGAGCCGCAGATCCGACCGCCGGCCGCGTTTCCGGCGCTTAGTCCTCAGGAGCGCGACCTGGTCGCCCATGCGCTGTTGGAGCTCGACGGTGATTTTCACCTGGAACAGCTCTACGAGGCGTTCCGCGAACGCATCTCGCGGCGGCGTCTCTCCGAGTTGGCGCAGCAGTGGGCCTCGCTGGACCTGCTGACCGAGGATCGACCCCGACGGGTCACCGTGGCGCTTCGGGCGCTTGCTGATGTCAGCACGGATTGACGACAAATCAAGACGTATATCGATTGACATAAAATCTGACGGCAGAAATATCTTTGTAAAAGACAACTCAAGGAGGCTATGATGCCAAAGTCTGATCTTGACCAACTGAGTATCAACACGCTGCGTGCGCTGGCGATGGACGCCGTACAGAAGGCCAATTCCGGTCATCCGGGGATGCCCATGGGCATGGCGGACGTGGCCTACGTCCTCTGGACGCGCTACCTGAAGCACAATCCCCAGAATCCCACCTGGCCGAACCGCGACCGCTTTGTGCTTTCAGCGGGGCATGGCTCCATGTTGCTTTACAGCCTGCTCTATCTCACCGGCTATCCTATGACGTTGGACGATCTGAAGCAGTTCCGGCAGTGGGGCAGCAAGACCCCGGGCCATCCAGAGTACGAGCCGGAGTTGGGCATCGAAACGACCACCGGCCCGCTGGGCCAGGGGTTTGCCAATGGGATTGGCATGGCGATGGCGCAGGCACATCTGGCCTCGCAGTTCAACCGTCCCGGCTATCCCATCTTTGACCATTACGTGTATGCCATCGTCTCCGACGGCGATCTGATGGAGGGTATCTCGCACGAGGCGGCGTCGCTGGCGGGCCACCAGCAGCTCGACCGCATCATCTATTTCTACGATGACAACGAAATCTCCATTGAGGGCGATACCGACATCACCTTCACCGAAGACGTACCGGCGCGGTTCCGTGCCTACGGCTGGCACGTGCAGGAGATCGATGGGCACGACGTTGGCGCCGTTGCGGAGGCGATCAAGGCGGCGCAAGCCGTGGATGGCAAGCCCCACCTCATCGTCTGCCACACGCACATCGCCTACGGTAGCCCCAACAAACAGGACAGCGAGAAGGCGCACGGGGCGCCGCTGGGACAGGAAGAGGTCCGGCGGACCAAGGAGGCGTTGGAGTGGCCGATGCAGGAACCGTTCATTGTGCCGGAGAGGGTGCTCATCAACTACCGGGTGGCGAAGAGCCAGGGTGAACAGGCTGAGGCCAAGTGGCGCGAGATGTTGACCAACTACGAAAGCGCCTATCCCGAGGAGTACGCGCGCTTGCAGCGGGTGCTCAAGGGTGAGTTGCCTCAGGATTGGGAAGCGAACCTGCCCGAGTTCACGCCGGACGACGCGCCCATGGCGACGCGCGCGGCCTTTGGTGCCACGCTCAACGCGGTGGCGCCGGCGCTACCCGAGCTGATCGGCGGCTCGGCGGATCTGGCCCCCTCGAACAAGACGTACCTGCGGGGCGAAGCCGAGTTCCAGCCCGGTCGCCGTGAGGGGCGCAATCTGCGCTTCGGCGTGCGCGAGCATGGCATGGGCGGGATCCTCAACGGCATGGCGCTCTACGGCGGCTTGCAGGTCTACGGCGGGACGTTCACCGTCTTCTCCGACTACATGCGTCCATCGGTGCGCCTGGCTGCCATCATGCACGCGCCTGTCATCTACATCTGGACCCACGACTCGGTCTTCGTCGGCGAGGATGGCCCGACACATGAGCCGGTGGAGCACGTGATGTCGCTGCGGGCGATCCCCAATCTCACAGTGCTGCGGCCCGCCGACGCCAACGAGGTTGTGGCGGCCTGGCGCTTCGCGTTGGAAGACGATGGCCCGGTCGCCTTAATCCTCAGCCGTCAGAAGCTGCCCATCTATGAAGAGACGGCGGCGCTGGCAGCGGAGGGGGTCCCGCGCGGCGCCTACGTTCTGCGAGATTCGCCCCTAGATCGCGTCGATCTCATTCTGCTGGCGACAGGTTCAGAAGTTCACCTGGTGATGGAAGCGCAGCGTCTGCTGGCGGAACGCCAGATCGGTGCGCGCGTCGTGAGCATGCCCTCCTGGGAGCTCTTCGAGCAGCAAAGCGTCTTCTACAAGCTCAACGTCCTGCTGCCCGACGTGAACAAGCGGTTGGCTGTCGAGGCGGGCGTCACGTTGGGCTGGGAGCGTTACGTCGGCGACCAGGGCGCGGTCATGGGCATCAACCGCTTTGGTGTCTCGGCGCCTTATCAGGTCATCCAGGAAAAACTCGGCTTCACAGCTGATCGTGTCGTCGAGCGCGCCGTCAATCTCATGGCCGAATGAACCTACCTATCCATCACGCTATCCGCAACACGCAATACGCATGAGTGGAAGGAGATTGAGCGCTTTCTTATGAAGCGTCTCAACCGCAAGTCTCTGTTCCTTTGGGCCGTCTTCTTCGCGCTCTACGCGCTGACCACGGCCCGCGACGTGCTGCCGGCCGACAGCGGCGAGTTTCAGGTCGCCGCTGCTGGCTGGGGCATTCTGCATCCGCCCGGTTACCCGCTCTACACCGTCGTCGGCGCGCTCTGGGTACGGCTGATCCCGTTGGGCAGCATCTTCTTTCGGCTCAACCTGCTCAGTGCGGTGCTGGCGGCGGCGACGCTGGTGTTGGTGATGGAAGCCGTGCGCCAGTGGGCCGAGCGTTGGGGCGCGCCCCGGTCAGCCGCTTTGACGGGTGGCCTGGGCGCGGCGCTGCTCCTGGGCACCGCCCCGACGTTCTGGGCGCAGGCGACGACGGCGAACATCCGCACGCCGACGTTGCTCTTCGTCGCCTGGGGCTTCACGACGCTGGCACGCTATCGCGCGCCGGTGGCTGCGGGCGAAGCGCATCTGAGGACTGATCCGGCATTGTTGAGCCTGGCGTTGGCCGTCGGCCTGGGAGTGGGGCACCATCCGTCGTTGATTTTCGTGGCGGCGGGGTGGGCCGTCTATCTTCTTTCCATTGATCCCACGCTGCTCTGGCAGCCCCGGCGTTGGTGGAAGGCGGTGCCGGTGGCGGCGTCGGCCTGGCTGCTGCCCCAGCTCTACATCCCCGTCCGTGGCGCCATGGCGAACGTCCCCCTGGCAGGTGAGGGCCTCGGTACGTGGCAGGGCTTCTGGTTCCACGTGCTGGCGCGTGGCTTCGCCGGGGACATGTTCGCCTTTGCGACGCCGCAGGATCTGGCGCTGCGCCTGCCATTGCTGAAAACGCTCTTTGGGCTGCAGTTCCCCGCCTGGTCGCTGCTCGGTGCAGGCGTAGCGTGGCTCTGGCTGCTTCGTCGCCGCTGGTGGATGGCGTTGGCGCTCCTGGTCTCGTGGGCTGTACATACCTTCGTCACCATCACCTACCGCGCGCCGCAGACGGTGGAGTATCTGATGCCGGCCTACGTGCCGATAGCGCTTGCTTTTGGTCTGGGACTGGTGGAGGTCTGGCAGCGAGGGGCAGAGCAGAAGACGCCCGTCGTGCGACTTGGCACCGTTGTCCTGCTGGTGGTGCTGCTGGCGCGCGTGCCGTTGCAGATCGACGATTTCGTGACCTTGGCGCTGGATACGAGTGTGCGGGAGCGCGTCGCCTCGTTGCTGAAGCATGCCCCATCCGATGCGTTGATTTTGGCCGATTGGCGCTGGGCCACGCCCCTATGGGCGCTGCAGCAAATTGAGGGAGTGGGCACTGATGCGGAGGTGGCCTACGTCTATCCGGTGGCGGGCGCGGACTATGAGCAGGTCTGGCGGGAGTGGGCAGAGGCCGCCGGAGACCGCCCAGTCTACACGACGCACGCCTACGACTGGGCCGAATGGGAACGCGCGCCCGTCGGTGGCGGCTACCGGCTCTTCCGGCGACCGTTGGAGCGTCTGCCCGAAACGCTGGGCTATATGCCCCTCAACGCGGACTTGGGGCCGGTGCGTCTGTTGGGCTATCGCGTCCGAGGTGATGGCCAACCGGGCAGTCCGCTGGAGGTGCAGCTGGCGTGGCAGGCCATCGGCCCGCAGGAGCCGGCGCCGTCGCTCACCGTGCGTCTCTTCGACGGGCAGGGCAACTTTCTGACCAACGCCGATCAGTTCCTGGGCAGTGATACGGCGATGGGCGAGGTGCGCTTCACCGAGCTCTCGTTGGCGCTGCCACTGGACCGCTGCTGCCCAGAGGCGGCGCTGCGCGTCGGCGTTTACAGGGCCGAAGCGGGGGCCTTCAACGACCTGGGCGAGGTCGCGTTGTCCACGCTAACGTTGCAATGTGATTTTCCCCTGCTGCCTACCGCGCACGTGCATCCCGGCGTGGTGCTGGGACGCGGGCCGTTCCTGCGCGGCGTCGATTACGACGTGCGCGGTGAGGCTGTGACCGCCTCTCTGCACTTCTGCGGACCGGGCGCGACAGTGCTGATCCGGGGCGGCGAGCGCGAGATCGTCTTGGAGCGGCTCTGGCACGGGGAGTGCCGGACGGTGGTTGTGCCCGCGCTGCTGGACGAGACCGGGCGTCCGGTGCTCTCTTTCGCGCGACCTGATGGGCGGGGCGCGCGTCTGCTGTCGCTGCCGCTGCCCAGACCTCGCTCAACGGAACGCTACGTTCTGTTTGCCGACGCCATGGTTCTGACCGGCGCGGAGTTCACGGAACGAGCTGGGCAACGCGTCCTCGATCTTCGCTGGCGCAGCCTGCGACCTCTCGTCAGCGATTACGCTATCAGCACGCGGCTGCTGGACGCCGATGGTAACGTGCTGGGCGTCCACGATACGCAACCGGCGCTGAGCACCCTGCCCACGCTCAAGTGGGTGGTGCGCGATGCTCAGATCCTAGATCCTCACCCCTTTGATGTCTTGGGAGGTGAGCCCGGTCAGGCCAGCGTCGTCGTCTACGAGCGGTTCCGTGGCACGCCACTGCCTGTTTCCCTTGGCCCTGACGTTCCGTTCCCCGTGCGGTGAAAGATGCGTGGCGCGGTCCCCTCACAAGCGATGAAATCGCTAGGGTACATCGGCCACAGAGAAGACGACTCGACCACCTGACCACTTGACTACCCGAGGGATTTCGAAGCGAGTCCGCTGGTGAAAATGCCCTCCGTACCGTAGAAACTGCGTAGGCGAAAGCAAGGCAAACGAAGCCGGGGTTGATGCGGGAGGGAAACATGATGGGAAGCTGCCTATGGCGTTTGAGCGACCCTGGAACTGCTTCGTTTGTCCCCCGACTCCTTTGCTTGCACCTCGCTTAGCTCATGCTAAAATGGGTCTGCTGTTATCATAAAGGACTGGTGATGCAGAACAAAGCAACCTCCCCATTCGAACCAACCGCGCGGCGTCGTGACGCCGAGTTGAAATCTCTCTATCTCATCGCGCAGGCCATTACCTTCACGATGCCCCTGGACGACGTCTTTGAACTGATCTACACGCAGCTGAGCCGCGTGATCCCGGCACCTAATTTCTACGTCGCCCTCGTGGATTCAGAAGATCGGACGTTTGGGTTTGACTTTTACGTTGCAGCGGGCGAACGTCGCTATCCGGAGCTGCGCTGGGGAGCGGCGGAAGGGTTGACGGGACTTATCTTCTGCAGTGGGGTGACCATCCGCACCGACGACTACCTGGCTGAGTGCCAGGCGCGCGATATCCAGCCGGGCGGCACGCCAGCCAAGGCCTGGATGGGCGTGCCATTGCTGGCTCAGGATCAGACCATCGGCGTCATGGTGGTGAGCGACGACGATCCAGCTGCCTCCTTCTCTGAGGAGGACGAGAGTTTCTTCATAACGGTGGCCTCCTATTTGGCTTCTGGTATCGAGCGCCGTCGGCTGCACGAACGGCTGGAGACCCGCGCTCGACAGCTGAAGACCCTCAATGAGATAGGAGAGTTGCTCTCGTCCAGCTTAGATATTGATGAAGTGCTCGAACTTGTCGTGAACCACGCTGCCCAGCTGCTGGACGCTGAGGCTGGCTCGTTGCTGCTCCTGGACGAGGACGGCAGCGATCTGGTCTTCCGAATCTCCAGCGGTCCCGCCGGAGAAAAGCTGGTGGGGCGTCGCGTGCCGGCGGGCAAGGGGATTGCTGGCAAAGCCTTTGAGGAGCATCGGCCTGTTATCGTCAACGATGTAGAAGAGGATGGGCAGTGGTACGGGGCTTTCGACGCGCGGGCCGATTTCATCACGCGCTCCGTGCTGGCGGTACCGCTCAACACACGCGGTCGGTCCATCGGCGTCTTGGAAGTCATCAATCACCGGGATAACCGCTCCTTTCATCAGGCTGATGTGGCGTTGTTGCAGTCCTTTGCGGCGCAGGCGGCGACGGCTATTGAAAACGCACGGCTCTTCACCACGACGGATCAGGCTTTGCAGGCCCGTGTGGAAGAGTTGACCACGCTGCAACACATCGACCGCCAGTTGAACGCCACGCTGGACTATCAAGAGGTTATGGATTTGACGCTCGCTTCGGCTCTTCGCATCACCGGCGCCGAATTTGGTGTGATGGCGGCGTTGCACGAGGAGGAAGACGGCACACGTGGTTTGCAAGTGTTGGCGTCCTGGGGCTATCCGGAGGATCTGGCGCGGCGCTACACGGAGGATATGCTCTGGCCTTTGGAACGAGGGCTGATCGGACGCACCGTTATCGAAGGGGAGACCCTGCTGGTCCGCGATGTGCCACAGCACCCCGATTACGCGGCGGTTGTGCCTGACATGCAGGTGCAACTCAGCGTGCCGGTACGTCGTGAGAATCGCGTCATCGGCGTGATGGCCCTGGAATCTCCGGACATGGATAGTTTCTCCGAAGAGGACGTGGCCTTGGTCACCCGGCTGGTGGATCACGCGGCCATCGCCATTGACAACGCGCGTCTCTTCCAGCAGGTGCAGCAGGCGAATCAGGCCAAGACCGAATTCATTGACTTCGTCTCGCACGAGTTGAAGCAGCCCATGACGTCGATGAAGGGATACACTGATTTATTGAAGAAAGGCATCGCCGGGACGTTGAATAAACAGCAGACGCAGTTCTTGGACGTGATCCGTTCCAACGTTCAGCGCATGGATCGTTTGGTGCAGGATCTTCTCGATATGTCGCGCATCGAGGCCGGTCGCGTGCATCTGGAGATGGAAGATGTAGCGCCCGGCGCTGTGGCTGAGGAGGCGGTGCAGACGTTCCAACAGTCCATTGAAAACAAACAACAGACGCTGACGCTGGATCTGGAACCGGATCTGCCCGTGGTTCGTGGCGATGCAGGCCGACTAGGGCAAGTGTTGACCAACTTATTGAGCAATGCCAACAAATACACCCCAGAAGGCGGATCCATCACGGTCCGCGTGACACAATGTGAACTTGATGGGCAGTCTTATGTGCGGTGGAGCGTGGAGGATACCGGCATCGGTATGACGTCAGAAGAGATGGAGATGCTCTTCACCAAGTTCTTTCGTTCTGACAGCCCTGAGGTGCGCAACGTCAAGGGGACGGGGCTAGGTCTGGTCATCACGCGCAGCCTTGTCGAGATGCACGACGGGCACCTCCGTGTGCAGAGCGCGCCTGGTGAAGGTAGCACCTTCAGTTTTTTGATCCCCACGATGCCGGAAGCCTGATTTGCCCTCTACCCGTTGCTTTTGTCATTTTGAATTTCCCAGGAGGTCAACATGATGCAGCACGAGGATGGACATTTCCGCACGCACGACGATCTGATGCTTTACGAACAGCACTGGCTGCCCGAATCAGCGCCTAAAGTGCTCCTGGCTGTGATCCACGGCTTGGGTGAGCACAGTGGGCGTTATGAAGATTTCGCTGCGTGGTTTGTCCCGCAGGACTACGCTGTCTATGCCTTTGATCACCGTGGCCATGGACAGTCCCCAGGGCAGCGGGGACATGTCGATGAGTGGGCGGAGTACCGCGAAGATATGCGTACTTTCTTGGAAGGTATCAAGGGGGAGGCCACGGATGCGCCGCTGTTTATCATCGGTCACAGCCTGGGCGCCTTGATCACCTTGGACTATGCGCTGCATTATCCGATGGGCTTGACCGGGGTTGTGGCCTCCGGTCCGCCGTTAGGACGGGGGGAGGATGTGTCCCCGGTGTTGATGTTTATCGGCAAGCTGCTCTCTCATATCGCTCCCAAGACCCAGATGCAGAGCGGGCTTAACGCCGAGAGCCTATCCCGCGACGAGGATGTGGTGCGGGCCTACCAGGATGATCCCCTGGTACATGGGCTGGTCACCCCCCGCTTTGCCGCACAGATGGATACGACGATGAAGCGTACCATGAAGGCAGCGCCAGAGTGGAAATCGGATTTGCCGTTGCTCATCGTGCACGGCGGCGGTGATCCCATCTGCCCGCCCGAGGCCAGCGCTCGCTTTCTAGAGCGGGTTGGCGCGGAAGATAAGACCCGCCACGCGTATCCGGGCTATCTCCACGAGGTTTTCAACGAGGTTGGGCGCGAGAAAGTGCTGCAGGATGTGCAGGAGTGGCTGGAAGCACATCTAGCCTAGGGGCTATGAGACTGTAAGGTCTGTTAAGGCCTGTGACAAGGACCTTCCAACGCGTATTCTCTTGGAGATACCTGTGGAGTCAGCGGGCAAACGAAGCAGTTCCAGGGTCGCTCAAACGCCGTAGGCGGCTTCCCATCATGTTTCCCTCCCGCATCAACCCCAGCTTCGTTTGCCT